>NZ_JAESKF010000002.1:0-553303 GCF_017891975.1 Staphylococcus sp. GDY8P131P | reverse complement strand
ATTATACGGACTTTATCTATTTATTGCGTAAATAATACATTTGTTTTTGTATAGCTATCTTGACGTATAGTTTTATATTCTATATGATAATTTGGAATATGCTTAAGGAGTAGGTGCAACAATGAAATCGACAAAGAAAATCACTATATTAGTTGTGAGTATCGTTATTTTAGGTGTTCTCGTATTTCAATTTATCAATGGCACCGGCCCGTTTTCATTCAATGATTCAAATGATGCTTCTGGTCCAGAACAAACTGAAACAGTACATGTAGAGCGTGTGGTAGATGGTGACACGCTTGTAGCAAGAAGTAATGATAACGAACAAATGAGAGTGAGGTTAATAGGCATAGATACGCCAGAAACGGTTAAACCTAACACGTCTGTGCAGCCATATGGAGAGGCAGCTTCTGGTTACTCTAAAGCACATTTAACTGATAAAGATATACATTTAGAATATGATAAAGAAAAAGAAGACCATTATGGGCGAACACTTGCTTACGTTTGGTTAGATAAAGAAACACTATTTAACGAAGAACTAGTAAGAAAAGGATTGGCTAGAGAAAAATATTATGCTCCAAATGGCAAATATAGAGACTTATTTGAAAAGGCGGAACAAGAAGCAAAAAATAATAAAGAAAATATTTGGAGTTAATTTAATTTTTACTATTTTAAAATATAAAAAAGGCTAGTGGCTCAACTTTTAAAATTGAGTACTAGCCTTTTTCAATTAATAATTTAGAGTGTTTTATTAATATTTAATTAATGAAAATGTGAAAGTAATGCATTATATTGTTCTTCAGACAATGATTCAGGTGCATGAGTCACAGTTTCACCAATGACTTCTTTTAGTGAGGATTTAGAAGACACTGTTTCTACAAAATCTTGTCTTTCTGTAGGGCCATCAATTAAATTTACACTTCCATCTGTGAAGTAAACTAAACCGATGTTATGGATTCTATGATTTAATTTTTCTGCAATTCTATCTTCTAATGCTTTTGTATTTTTTGAAGATTGTTCATATGGGTCGTAATTATAAAAATCATACGTAACAGAATTGTTTCTGATTCTTTCAATAAATGTGTACGTTGTAGGGCGCGTTGATTGGAATTGACTATGAAATTGATCAGCTATATAACGGCCTACAGTTTGGTTTACAGTATCTTCCTGATTATTTTCTAACGCAGTAGATGGATCCACAGTGAAATGGTAAAATGTCTTTTGTTTCCAGTTTTTCACATTAATATTAAATAAACCTTTTTCTGTAATGACAATATAATCAAATGCTCTAGCATATTCAAATAATGGATGTTTAACAGCTAAGTTACCAGTGGTAATAATATCAAAGAATGAAATGGCCCCTTCTTTTTGATATTGTGATAATATCTCTTGTAATTCTTGTTTTGCTTTTCTTAAACCATGATGATGCGTGTCATTACTAGCATTTTTTTCAAGCATTTGGTTTTTCAAGTACGTGTTTTCACGAGTGATGAGACTTATTTTATTTACTAATTGGTCTTTAGCATAAGTTTCAGTTTCAAGTTTATGATTCATCACTCTTCGTTCTATAATAATAACTAAAATTAGTATTACAATAATAATTGCTAAAATAATCGGAAAAAACATTGATATCATCCTAATCTTAATAATTTTTTAACAAAGTATATTTTACTCTTTTATTTCTATTAGCACAAATACTATTAACTAATTAATAGTGGGTGATAAGCATACAGTTTTAATCTTAAATTATAAGGTGTAATGGCCTATAATTCAAGGTGAAGTAGCGTGCATTTAAAAAATGAAATAAGCCACAAATATAAAGAAGTAACTAGCGCTTATTTAGGTAATACGTATATTACGTACTACATTTATTTTCGAAAAATCTATTTGGAGGGCAAAGATTTGACTATTATGAAAAAATATATTAATTATACTATCGAAAATATAAATAATAATGAAGTGATTGCATTTGATAATCATCCAGTATCTTATAAAATCATTGATGAACTATATGAAGCGCATACCAAAATTTCAATCATTAGTTTTTCGACAGATATTATAAAATACGTGGCAAAATATACAAATTTTAATATTATTATGCCTAACGGAAAAGTAAACAACGCTTTACATATTATTACTGGTCCTGATGTTATCCAAACATTTGAGAAGTATCATATTCGTTATTATTTCGCTACTGCCCCATATTTGGTAGATAATGCATTATATCAAACTTTGCCAGAAATTGCTGAAATTCAACTAGCGATATCTAATAGTACTCAAGAATTATTACTTGTTAATAGACCAGATACTTTAAAGCAACAAGATAGACAAGACTATAGCTATATTGGTAAATTTTAAATAAATTTGTGTTTGGTTTCACAATTTTAAATATTTTACGTTGAAAAATAAACTTACTAATACTATAATAATTGTTAATGGAAACGCTTACTTTTGATTGGAGGTACAGATTTGGCAGTTAGTAATAGTAGTAAAATTAAAGACGTTGTAAATAATTTAACTGAAAATGTACCTGATTTGTTTAAATATAATGGTGAAATTGCGAAACAACTTTTTCTTCATGATGAATTTAACTTAAACGATAAGGTTGATATCAGTGTGGAAAGGAAATTTCTTGGTGAAGTTCTAAAGTTCATACCTAAAGATAATATAATAAAGTTACATGACGGTAAAAATGAGACACCTGACTTTTCAAACGTTCATTTTTCAGATGTGACCCATGCTAATATATATGCAGATGATGAATTAGTAATGACAGTTATTGTTTATGACGTCGAAAACGATGAATGGATGTTTAGATGGAATCACAACATTCGTTTACCTGAAAAACATATTTATTTCCATTCTATTAAGTGGGATGTCGATTACATTAAACCAGAAATTGTTTTAATGTACGAGTTATTAGATCCGATTGATTATCATCAATTGCCTAATTACAGAAATGTCATAGATTCATTAAGTTATTATCAATTTGTTATTTTACGTTTAGTGGTTGGAGACGAACGTATCAATCAAGCACTTATTTCTGAGAACAGAGCCATTTAAAAATCCTTCAAATCATTCAATAGTATTCATCAGCTTTCAAATGAAACTATACGATTTGAAGGATTTTGCTTTTTATTTTTTACATGCTGTTATTTAAACGTTTAAACATTTTTTAGTATAACAATATTCATAAGTCGCATTTACTGCTCTTTCAGCATCAGTTACATCAATACCAAACATCATAGAAATTTCTGACGCACCTTGGTTCATCATTTTTAGATTGATATTAGCTTCTGCAAGTGCATGCGTAATCGTGTTAGCTGTGCCAACAATTCTATGCATACCTTCCCCAACTACCATTAATACTGCTAAGTCATGTTCAATGCTTAATTCGTCAACATCACAATGCTTACGTATATCATTAAGTACTTTTTCTTCTTTGTTCTGTATTTCTTTTGAACGCATAATGATACTGATGTTATCAATACCTGATGGCATATGGTCAAATGAAATATCGTAATCTTCTAACACTGCCAATATTTTACGTGTGAAACCAATTTGTCTATTCATTAGATATTTTTTAATATTTAACACTGTAAAATCTTTATCGCAACTAATACCACTTACGACACTCGTTGAATCGATTTCTCTATCATGTCTAATATACGTTCCAGTATCGTTCGGTTTATTTGTATTTTTAATTACCACTGGGATTCTATCTTTATGCAATGGTTGTAACGCTTCATCATGAAACACACCGAATCCTGCATAGGATAACTCTCGCATTTCGCGATAAGTAATTTCATTAATAACTTCAGGATTTTTTACAATAGAAGGGTTAGCTTTAAAAATACCAGAAACATCAGTGAAGTTTTCATATAAATCTGCTCTGACACCTCTAGCTACAATTGCCCCAGTAATATCTGAACCTCCGCGTGGGAATGTAACTACGTAATTTTGTCTTGAAATACCGAAAAATCCTGGGATGATTAATTTTTCTTTATACGATCTTAGGTTATAAAGTGTTTCATATGATTGGTCTAAAATTTGAGCATTTTGTGGTAAATCCGTAACAGTAATACCAGCTTCTCCAGGAGAAACATAACGTGTTGGTATGCCTTGACTATTATTGTATTCTGCAATCAGTTGAGCATTAAAGTTTTCGCCACATGAAAGCAATGCGTCTAATAACCTTGAAGGTTTGTTTTTTAATGTATTGATATAGTTTTCTAATGTTTCGTCTAATGTTTTTAATAAAGTATGGCTCATATTAAGTTCGTCAATAATATCAGCGTAGCGTTGAACGATTTCTTCTTTTTTAGAAACGTGATCCAATTGTTCTATTACTTTTTCATATAGACGAATCAATAAATCGGTTGTTTTTACATCCTCTTTATACCTTTTTCCTGGTGCTGATACAACTACAATTTTTCTTGCTTCATCTGAATTAACGATGTCTAATACTTTTTTAATTTGTTCTGCATTGGAAACAGAACTTCCTCCAAATTTTGATACTTTCATAATGTCATACAACCTTTCTAAAAAATCAGAAAATTTAGTTTAGTTTTTATCACAGGAGTGATAATATAAATATACGCTTTTAATATTCATAGGCTTTACAAAAAGAATGAATGAATTTATACTATACCATATTCAAGTATTTTTCAACTGTACAATTGTATTTTTTAGAAGAACAAACGGAGGAATGAAGACATGAAAGAATTAAACGTAGCACTACTTGGTTTAGGAACTGTAGGTTCTGGTGTAGTAAAAATAATAGAAGAAAATAGAGAACAAATTAAAGACACTATGAATAAGGACATTAATATTAGACATATTTTAGTCCGTGATAAGACTAGACAAAGACCTATTAATGTTTCGAAATATCATTTAACTGAAAATATTGATGACATATTAAATGACACTTCAATTGATATTGTTGTCGAAGTACTTGGGGGAGTTGAACCCACAGTAGAATGGTTGAAACGTGCGTTAAGCCAAAAGAAACATGTTATTACAGCTAACAAAGATTTATTAGCTGTAAATTTAAATGAATTAGAGAGTTTAGCGCAAGAAAACGACGTTGCCTTAAAATATGAAGCAAGTGTTGCGGGCGGCATTCCAATTGTAAATGCTATAAACAATGGCTTAAATGCCAATAATATTAGTAAGTTTATGGGTATTTTAAATGGAACATCTAACTTTATATTAAGTAAGATGACACACGAAGAAACGTCATTCGAAGATGCTTTAGCAGAGGCACAACGCTTAGGATTTGCTGAAGCAGATCCGACTGATGATGTTGAAGGTATTGATGCAGCTAGAAAAGTTGTCATCACTTCATATCTATCATTCAATCAAGTAATTAATTTAGATGAGGTAGATAGACATGGTATTAGTGACGTGACATTGTCAGATATTAAAGTTGCAGACCAACTTGGCTATAAAATCAAATTAATAGGTAAAGGGACGTATGAAAATGCTCAAGTAAACGCATCCGTGGCGCCAACGTTCATCAATAAGGACCATCAGCTTGCAGCAGTTGAAGATGAGTTCAATGCGATTTATGTGATTGGCGATGCAGTCGGGGAAACGATGTTCTATGGTAAAGGCGCAGGTAGTTTAGCTACTGGTAGTGCGGTAGTAAGTGATTTATTAAATGTCACATTTAATTTTGATACTAACTTGCATACGTTGCCACCTCATTTTGAATTAAAAACAGAAAAGACAAAAGAAATGATGAACGATGAAGAAGAGACTATTACAATTAAAGGTAAAGAAAGTTATTATGTTGTAGTACAAACAGATGGTGAAGATATAAATCAAGTAGAAACATTATTAAAAGGAGAATTACCTGTACACAAATCATTAACTGTGGCTGAACGTGATGCTCGTACTGCCGGTATAGTTGTTATTGGTGTTGATGAGTCACCAGTATCTGCTATTAAAGAATCAGGTTATGTTGTTCAGAAAATCTACCCAGTTGAAGGAGTTTAAAATTTATGAAAAATTGGCAAGGACTTGTAGAAGAATTTAAAGCGTATTTACCAGTTACATCTGATACCCCTAAAGTGAGCTTGAATGAAGGCCAAACCCCTTTAATTTATTGTAAAAATATGTCAGAAATGCTGGGTATTGAATTACATGTGAAATACGAAGGAGCTAATCCAACAGGATCCTTTAAAGATAGAGGTATGGTTATGGCTATGGCCAAAGCGAAAGAGGAAGGCAAAAAAATTGTTATTTGTGCTTCTACTGGTAACACTTCTGCTTCCGCAGCTGCATATGCTGCAAGAGCAGGTTTGAAAGCAATCGTAGTCATTCCAGAAGGCAAAATTGCTTTAGGTAAATTGTCTCAAGCAGTGATGTACGGTGCTGAAATTGTTTCTATAGAAGGGAATTTTGATGAAGCACTCGAAATTGTACAAGAAGTTGCAAAAAATGGTGAGATTGCACTCGTTAATTCTGTTAATCCATACCGTATTGAAGGACAAAAAACAAGTGCATTTGAAGTAATCCAACAATTAGATGGTCAAGCACCTGATATTTTATCCATCCCAGTTGGCAATGCGGGTAACATTTCTGCCTATTGGAAAGGCTTTAAAGAGTATCATGATGCACATGGCACACAATTACCTAATTTATATGGTTTTCAAGCTGAAGGCGCATCGCCTATTGTACAAAATAAAGTAGTTAAAGAGCCAGATACAGTTGCTACTGCAATTAGAATTGGTAACCCAGCAAGTTGGGATAAAGCAACGAGTGCGTTGGAAGAATCTGAAGGCTTAATAGATAGTGTCACAGACGAAGAAATTTTAGAAGCGTATCAATTAATGGCTAGAAAAGAAGGCGTGTTTAGTGAACCTGCTAGTAATGCTTCAATTGCAGGTTTAATTAAGCTACATCGTGCAGGTAAATTACCTAAAGGTAAACGTGTCGTATCAGTGCTTACAGGTAATGGATTAAAAGATCCAGATACAGCTATTTCATTATTGGACGATCCAATTAAACCTTTACCAAATGATAGAGAAAGCATTCTAGAATATATTAAAGGAGCACTATAGCATGTGTGAAAGCTTAAGTTTAAAAATCCCGGCATCTACTGCAAATTTAGGTGTCGGTTTTGATTCTATAGGTATGGCATTAAATAAATTTTTATATCTAAATGTACAAATCAATAATAGTGATAGGTGGTCATTTAAACATATTGGGCCCAATGTTGAAGGTTTACCAATTGATGAAACACACTATATTTACCAAATTGCACAGCAAGTTGCTAATAGATATGAAGTTACTTTACCTCCCTTAGATATAGAAATGAGGAGTGAAATCCCATTAGCAAGAGGACTAGGCTCGTCTGCTTCTGCATTGGTTGGTGCACTTTACATAGCAAATTACTTTGGAGATATAGAGCTTTCTAAATATGAATTATTGCAGTTAGCTACCGAGTTTGAAGGACATCCTGACAATGTGGCACCGACGATTTATGGAGGGCTCGTATTAGGGTATTATGATCCACAAACGAAAGTGACGGACGTATCGTATATTGATCCACCTAGAGCAGACATGATCATCACAATACCATCTAATGAATTAAGTACTACACTTTCGAGAAATGCATTGCCAGAGACTTTTTCGCATAAGGATGCCGTTAGAAATAGTGCAATTAGTAATACCATGATTAGTGCATTGATTCAACATAACTATGAATTAGCAGGTAAAATGATGGAACAAGATGGCTTTCATGAACCTTATCGTCAACATTTAATTCCTGAATTTCAAACAATTAAACGGATTGCGAAACGGTATCATTCATATGCTACTGTTATCAGTGGCGCAGGACCAACTGTTTTAACAATGATAGCGCCTGAACGAAGCGGAGAATTAGTAAGAGAACTTAAACGTGAATTTATCCATTGTCGTTCAGAACTTGTTACTATTAATGTGACGGGTGTAGAATCTGAAGTATTGTACCAACGTCATTAATTTGTTGTATTATAGTTGAGTAGACGTTGAAAGGAGATTAGGAAGATGGGATATAAGTTAATAGTTATGGATATGGATGATACATTAATGACTTCAGACAATGAAGTGAGTACTGATACGGCCAATTATTTAATTGATATACAACATCAAGGTTATACAGTTGTGCTAGCATCAGGCAGACCAACTGAAGGTATGTTACCAACTGCAAAACGATTAAAACTAGATCAATTTAACAGTTATGTTATAAGTTATAATGGCGGTAAGACAGTAAACGTAGCAAATGAAACAGTTGAAGTTAGTCGTACAGTATCAAAATCAGACTTTGATGAAATTGTAGATTTCTGTAGAGATAACCAATTATTCGTGTTGACTTACCAAGATGGCTATATCGTATATGAAGGTGAACATGAATATATGAATATTGAATCAGAGCTGACAGGTTTACCAATGAAAGCAGTAGATGATTTAAAATCATATATTCAAGAGGATGTACCTAAAGTTATGGGTATTGATTATATTCCTAAAATTACGAGTATTAGAAATGATTTAGCTGGTCATTTTAACGAAACGATTGATGTCACAACAAGTAAACCTTATTTCTTAGAATTTATGGCACAAGGCGTTTCTAAAGGTAATGCAATAACTGATCTTAGTAATAAATTAGGTTTGAATTTATCTCAAGTTATTGGCTTTGGTGATAGTTCAAATGATATATCAATGTTAAAAGTTGTTGGTAAAGCAATCGCTATGGGGAACGCTAATGATGACGTGAAAGCTGTTGCTGATGAAGTGACTTTAACAAATGACTATAACGGTATTCCTTACAGTTTAAAAAAATTATTAAATTAAAATAAATGAAGCATAGCAAGATAGCCAAAGTTTGATATGTGAAGGAATAAGATGCAAATCCCAAAATTTTGCCCCAAAAAGATTTCATTAGTTAGAAATATTTTTGGGGCTTATTTGTATAAAACCATAAGCTATGCGTGTGGGTTCGGTATGGTTATACCATTGTATTAAAAATTGCATCTCTTCACGTTAAAATAATATTTAGGCAGCCAACCAAAATTAACACCACGAGGAGATGCAACTTATGTCATCAGACACAAATAGGTTAGCACATACAAAATGGGATTGTAAGTACCCTATAGTCTTCGTACCTAAATATATAAGAACAATTATTTATGGGAAAATCAAGAAAGATATTGGAATAATATTGAGGTAGTTGTGTGAAAGAAAGGGTGTAGAAATTATTGAAGCTGAAGCATGTAAAGACCATATTCATATGTTAGTTAGTATTCCTCCAATATTAAGTGTTTCAAAATTTGTAGGATATTTAAAAGGAAAGAATAGTTTAATGATTTTTGACAGATATGCTCATTTAAAATATAGATAAGGTAATAGAAAAATTGGGTGTAAAGGGTTTTATACGGATACAGTTGGAAGAAACAAAAAATTATATTCGTAATCAATTACAAGAGAATGGCCATTGCAGAGCAATTAACACTTGTTGGATATAAAAATCCTTTCACTGGCGAAGAAATTAGGAAGAAAAAATAAACACTCCTTTTAAAGGGTTACTGAGAAAGTAGTCCATTTGGCTGATCTCTTTATATAAGGGGCGACATGAAATGTGGTGTTACTCCTAGAAAGGAGTAGTATTGACTGATTATGAAATGCTAATGCTTGTCATGGCAATTATTAGCTTAGTATTAGTTAGTAAGGCCAACCATAAAAATAACCATCACTAACTTTGGCAAGGAGAAGATGGTTATTTTAATAAAATATCATTTTTAAAGTCACCGTTTTTTAACGGAATTACTGGGGCAGTAAACTTGTGTGTTGTCTCTTTTCTATATATAAATTGCCACAACGTAAAAATATTATCAAATATTTAAGTGGCCATATTCATATCATCTATTTATTATGAGTAGCTAAAATTTATAAATTCTGTCTAGTTTTTTGGCATAAAGCTTTATAAAGTTAAAGGAAACGTCATTTCTATATTATTTCAATAGAATTTGGCGTTTATTCTTTAATTAGAGATATTTATCTCTTGGGCTCTCATTAGTTTAACGCTCCCATTTAGATCTTAAAATACAAGAACAAAAATTATTTTGTGGGTATTCTGGTTCAAAATATTTTATAACATCTGATTTAATATTTCCAAAAGTAGTTTCTGGTTTATGTTTAAACCCGTTATAAAAAGATTCTATTACATCATGTTTAAAATTACCTCTTGGAAATTTATTAACGATTGCTTTTCTAATCTCATCAGAATATTGGTTCCAATTGTCTCCCATAACATCCATTCCCACGCCATGATATAGTAATGCAACATTATTCTCTTTATGTTCTGCGACACCTAAAGTTGTATGTAAAGCGATAGAATCCCAAGCTAATTGTAAATCTCCCTTCTTATAGTTATATGTGGTTAAAAACTGTCTAACAGCGTTAGCCCCATCCACTTCAAACCTTAAATCATCGCTACTATATTTTTCTGTTAATCCTAAATCATGGAACAATGCTGTAATGTATAACAGTTCTTTATCATAAGTTAAATTATCTTGTGTTCCCTTAACTTCTCCAAATAAATAAACTCTATTAGAATGGTTCCATATTAATTCATTACCATATTCTCTAACAATGTTTTGAGCATCTTCTATTATTTTACTATCTGGAACTCTAACTTCGTTAATATTTTTAAGCAAAATAATTCCTCCTTTACTTTTCTAATAGCCTTCCCTACTTTATTTAAATTAACCACATTTTAAAATAATATATAGTGAAATATGGTTATAGATACTTTTTCTCATTTCTCTTCATTTTTCTATCTTTTTTAAGTGTAATTGTGTTAGAATATCACTATGTTAATTTTATTGTAATTGCAATAAAAAGAAAGGGATATTAATGAAAGATATATTAAGAGATATAGGAATTATTGCAAGAGCTTTGGATTCAATAAGTAATATTGAGTTTAAAGACATCAATTTATCAAAAGGACAATTTGTTTATTTAGTTAGAATTTATGAGAACCCAGGTATTATTCAAGAACAATTAGTAGAAATGTTAAAAATTGATAGAGCAACAGCCTCTAGAGCTATTAAGAATATGGAAAATAATGGACTAATCACGAAAAAAAGTCAAAAAGAAAATAAAAAAAACAAATTATTATATGCTACTGAAAAAGGAGAAGAACTTTATTCTTTTATAATTAGAGAGAATGAGCATTCTAATTCTGTGGCTTTAGAAGGGTTAACAGAAACAGAAATTACAACTTTAGTAAAATTGCTAGACAAAGTTAAAAATAATATATCAGAGGATTGGCTTTATGTTAAAAAAGGCAATAAAAGAAACTATTAGAAAATAGGAGGGTAGTGATGATTAGAACATGTAACGAGAGTGATACAGAAGCATTGAAACAAATTGGGAAAAAAACTTTTGGCGAAACCTTTAGGTCTCAAAACAAAAAAGAAAATATTGAAGAATACTTAAAAACAGCTTTTACTTCGGAAAGAATGACTGAAGAGTTAAAAAACCCCAATTCATATTTTTATTTCATTTATTTTGAAAATGAATTAGCCGGTTATTTGAAGCTAAATCTAAGTAATGCACAAACTGAAGAAATTGAAGGTAACAATATAGAAATTGAACGAATTTATATATTGAGGGAATTTCAAAAACATGGATTAGGGAAGGAATTATATAAACAAGCAATAAAATTAGCGAAAGATTTAGAGTGTGAGAATATATGGTTAGGGGTTTGGGAAAAAAATGAAAATGCGATTCAATTTTATAAAAAATTAGGTTTCTATAAAATTGATGAACATGTATTTTTTATGGGAGATGAGAAACAAATTGATTTCATTATGTTAAAAGAATTATAAAAGGGGAGATAATCTATGTACATACCAAATTATTATCAAATTAATGATTATCAGGAAATTAAAAGCTTTATTGAGAAAAATAATTTTGCCGTTATAGTATCGACTGATAATGGATGTCCCATAGCTACACATATTCCTGTTATGATTACAGAGAAGGACAATGATTTATATATTTCTGGTCATTTTGCAAGAGGGAACCAGCAATGGGGAACTATAGACGACAACGATAACATATTAGTGATATTTCAAGGAGCACATAGTTACATATCGTCAACATGGTATCATCAAGAAGATGTTCCGACTTGGAATTATCAAAGTGTTCATATCTATGGAAAGGGTAAGACTTTAAATGAAGATGAATTAGAAGCAGATCTAGAACAATTATTGGATAAATATGAAAAATATCGTGAAAATGGTGCTACGTGGGATAACATGTCAGATAAAACGAAAAAACAGATTAAAGGTATTGTAGGTTTTAAAATTAAAGCAACTAAAATTTTAGCTGCCTACAAGCTAAGCCAAAAACGTAGTGAGAGTGAAAAAAATAATATTATTAATGAGTTGAGTAACTCTAACGAATTGTCAGATAAAAAATTAGCAGAAGAAATGAAAAGAGTCATTCGAAATGATTAAAGAAAAAAACAGCTATATAACTTGATGGTAAAAGAATATAGTTTTTATTAATTTGAAAATACTACAATTTAACCAATAAGTGACCGTAATAACTATTTACTAACTATAGTATATGTCATTTTACTTAATATATAAGGAAGGTTTTACCTAATAAATGAAAAACAACATACATTATTAAGCGTATGTTGTTTTTCTACTATATTATTCAGTTTGATTGGTAATGTCATTTACATCAATGCACTAGTCCATTTTTAACGTAAAATATCTATATAGTTATTTTAGTTTTTTGGCATGTAAAAAGTAATATAAAATAAATGTTAATAGAATAATAACCGCAAGGATTTTATACATTCCCGCATAACCCAAAATGGGAATTCCAAATCCTAATATATAAGGTCCTAATCCATTTCCTAAGTCCATAAAAATCATAAATGTTGAAGTAGCTAGTCCTATATTCTCTGGTTTAGCTTCACTAACAGCAATTGTTTGAGTGATTGATGAAATGTTACCAAAACCAAGTCCAATAAATAGTCCTGACAATAGCATCATCCAGTCGTCACTACTGATACTTAGTAAAAATAAACCAACAAAAAAGAATATAAGGGCGGGGTACATAATTTTATTTGCTCCATAAATATCAGCAATTTTTCCTGTGAAAGGTCTAGACGCTAATACTGAAGCTGTATATATTATGAAAAAGAAACTTGCTGCTTTTACTAAATCAATTTGGATTGCGTACAAATTAATGTACGATACTATACCTGAAAAGGAAAATGCGCTCAAAAATATAATAAATCCAATTGGTATTGTTGATTTATTCATTAAGTTTTTTATGGATATTTCTTTTTTATTTTCGTTATAAGGCACTTTGATTAAAAATGACATAAACAAACCTAATATCGCAAAGATTAAACTAATATAAAAAATATTCATGAAATTGGAATCTTGTGTTAAAGATATTCCAATAAATGGACCGAATCCTGTAGCTAGTGCAGTACTTAACGCAAAATAGCTAATCCCTTCGCCTTTACGTGATTGAGGAATTACTAAGGCAACAATAGTACCTACTATCGTTGTAGTGATTCCCGTAGAAAGCCCATGTAATAATCGAACAGACACTAAAAAATATTCGTCTAAGTTCACAAAATATAAAATAATTGATACGAAATAAATCATCATATTTAAAATGAATATTTTTTTTGTTATTTTCATAAATCCAGTGAGCACTCTACCAATTAACGCCCCTACTATGAAGACACTCGCTATAAACCCCATCATTATAATAGACGAATTATATTCAGTTTGTGCGTAATTAGTGATAGTAGAGTTTAATAAAAAGTACACGAGTATCAATAAAAAGTTTATGATAGAATATACCACAAAATCTTTTGACCATATTTTGTTGTTCATAACTGGTCCTTCCTACATATGATAGCTGTCTCCATCGTCAGGGATTAATACTTGGTTTTCTAGTTCTTTTTCGTGTAAAAATTGTTTTAATCTGTTTCTAGACAAATTCCAATGAGTTACTGCTTCCATATGCACTACAATGATTTTTGAATTAGGTGCTTCTTTCGCTACTTGATATATATCAAATTCATTCATAATTAATGAGCTACTTTCATACGTTTGATTGTCACCACCATTAACAATAATTACTTCTGGTTTGTATTGGTTTATTATATTTTTTATTTTGCTATACCATACGGTATCTCCTGCAATATATAGTTTTTGTTCATTAGGGTGATCAAAAATAACCCCACAAACAGAACCGATTGTTTCTAAGATTTCCCCTCTTCCGTGTTCACCAGGTGTTTTTATTAGTTTAATACCATCAAATGTTGTATATTCATTTAATATTTCTATATCTTTAAACCCAACACTTTTAATTTCTTCTGCATCATTTTCATCTTGAACGAACACCTTGATATCTTTTGGTAAATATTTTTGAGCTTTTTCGTCAAAATGATCAATATGCAAATGTGTTAAAATAATCGCGTCAATATCTTTAATGATGTCTTCTAGAGAGAGAGGTAAGTCGACAAGTGGATTCTCTAACTCTTCTCCAGGAGCATCAGGAAAACTTGCAAAAGACCCTTTTTCGCCTAACATCGGGTCAACTAAAAACTTTTTATCTGCATACTCAATGATGCTTGTAGCATTTCTTATATGTGTTATGTTCATAAATAATTCCTCCAAATTTTTTGTATATATTTATCTTAATTGGATAGTCTATGTGTTTAAATATAAATTTCAAAGAGTTTTTAACTAAATACTTGAAAATTGAAAGTGAGTGATGAAAATGGATGAATTAGATCAAAAAATAATTAGCGAATTAAAGAATAACAGTAAAATTTCAATGAAGCATTTGGGAGCAAAAGTAAATCTAACTGGTCAAGCAGCAACAAATAGAGTGAAAAAATTAGAGGATGACAACGTTATTACTGGATACACGATTGCTTTAAACCAAGAAGCATTAGACTGTAAAGTCCATGTATTTATTAATATTTATACTCATAAAATTTCTCATAATTCATATCTTGATTTTATTCAGGAAGAGAGCATTTTTGTTATGAATAACTATAAAGTAATAGGCGACCCATGTTATCTTTTAGAGTGCCGTTTCCCAAATAATGATTATTTAAATGCATTTCTTGCGCGATTAAATAAGCACGCAAACTATAATGTTTTAATGGCAATATAAAAGGCCAATCTCATTAATTAAACGGGGAACTAAAAGTGGCATGATTGCCATTTAATATTGACTTATATTGCAATAAACATCATTAATTTGGTAGTATTTATATTCATTTCTTTGCTAGTAATAAAAAACGAGGTAGCGAAATCTACATGGAAAATGTGATTCCGTTACCTCGTTTTTGTGTTTTTGCATATTTTGATGTCATACATACGATGATTTGACTATTTAGCGGTATGGGTCCATTCATTTTTGCCGCGATGTCTTTTTACGTGTGCATAAACATTGTCTGCAGCGTAGTCTAAATTAGTGTAAACCGTAATCGAGAATGCAGATTGGTTATCCTCAAATGCTTCTTCTGAAAACAATTCTTTAAGATGGCTAAAAAGACTTTCCATTTGTGAGCGGTCTAAACTTGGGTATTCTCGTAATGTTCTTTTGATTAGTTGGTCATGTCTTTCTTCAAGTGATTGTACAACAATAACAAAACGCTCATCAGTTTCTAAAATATCGTCAAATAGATTTGTTTGTCCAATCATAATTTCCACCTCTAAGTAATTAAATTATTAATCTTATTATACTATACTTTCTATATACTGAAAATAACACCAACTTCTGAAAAAGCAATTTCTTTTGTAACCAAGGTTAATTTATATAAAAGTAGGGAATACAATTACTATGTTATTAGCAAAAAATTCACCCCAAAAATTAGATTTCTAGTCTAACTTTTGGGGTGAATAGTATGATACTTGTATTAGTGGTTAAGTATCTAATTATAATCGTGGTTTTTTAAATCAATTTCTTCGAGTTTAACAATTTTAGTTTTTCTAATGTACTTATGGATAAAGTAAATTAAAGCTAATATAACCATTGGTAATAAGTTTCGGATTAACGCGCCGATATCACCAGCCAAAATTGCACCAAGTGAATTTCCTACAAATAGGAATAACAAAGCAATGATTACTATAATTGGTCCGAAAGGATAGAACGGTGCCTTATAAGGTAATACATCATCAGGATTTTTATTTTGTTTTTTAATTGCAGAACGCAGTCTGATTTGGGCTATTATACTAGATGCCCAAACAACAATGACTAAAGACCCAATGATATTTAGCAATGAAAATACAATGTCTGATTTAAATTGAGCTAAGATAATTACAAACAAGACAATGATAAACGTCACAAATATTGATACTATAGGTAATTTTGTAGTCTTATTAAGTTTACTTAAAAATTTAGGTGCTTGTTTATCTTCTGCCATTGAGAATAACATTCTACTTGTTGTATAAATTCCAGAGTTTGCAGCAGATAATAATGAAGTTAAAATTACTGCGTTAATTACTGATGCTGCAAATGCGATACCTACACGATCAAACACTATTGTAAATGGGCTTTGTGATACAGATTCACTTTCATTCAATAATAATGGATCAGTATAAGGAATTATCGCTGAAATGACCGCAATTGATAAAACATAGAATAATAAAATTCTCCAAAAGACTTGTCTAATTGCTTTGGGCATAGACTGACTTGGGTTTGAAGATTCGCCAGCTGTTACAGCAACGACTTCTGTGCCTCCAACTGAGAATCCAGCTACAAGTAAAACCCCTAAGAAACCAGAGATGCCACCAACAAAAGGTGCTTCTCCTGTTACATAATTACTCAAGCCATATGTCTGACCGCCTAAAATGCCTATAATTGTTAATACGCCAATAACGATGAAAATAATAATGGTTGCAACTTTAATGAGTGATAACCAAAACTCTGTTTCACCAAAGGCCTTTACTGAGAATATATTAAGTAAGAAAAGAATGACAAGGAAGATGATGCTCCAAGTGACAGGACTAAAAAATTGGAAGAAATCCCAATAATAAATTACACTAGAAGAAATAATAACATCGACACTTGTAACTAACAGCCAAATTGCCCAATATAGCCACCCCATAGTGAAACCGAGGGAGCTATCTACAAAACGTGTTGAATAGGAACTGAAAGAACCTGAAACAGGATAAAATGTAGCTAGTTCACCAATCGAAGCCATTAAGAAATATAACATCACACCAATGATTAAATAGGCAAGTATTGCGCCACCAGGTCCTGCTTGCGAAATCACGCTACCAGTAGCAACAAATAGGCCTGTACCAATTGCACCACCAATTGCAATCATCGAAATGTGCCGAGAATTAAGACCACGGTTCATATTGTTTTGTGCCATAATACAGTCTCCTATGTTCTATTAAATTTTAAATATATATTATCCATTCTAATGCTTTTGAGCTGTACAAGCAATGCTTTTTATGACTGTCTTGCTATAAATTTTCAAATATTTTGAAAATTAGTATTTATATGTATATTGTTAGTTGCTTTTAGAAAAATTATAGATTAAAATAAGTACTAGGTAATAATTATTATTGATTAGTAAAGGCGGGGGAATTTTGATGAGTAACAGGAAAAAATTAACGAGCCTCTTTGGCGCACCAGTCTCAGATAGAGAAAATAGTATGACAGCCGGCCCTAGAGGACCATTATTAATGCAAGATTGGTACTTTTTAGAGCAAATGGCTCATTTTGATAGAGAAGTTATACCGGAAAGACGTATGCATGCAAAAGGGTCAGGTGCTTTTGGTACTTTTACGGTTACAAACGATATTACACAATATACTTCAGCTAGCATTTTCTCTGAAGTAGGCAAACAAACTGAAATGTTTGCGCGTTTTTCAACTGTAGCAGGTGAAAGAGGCGCAGCTGATGCAGAACGAGATATTCGTGGGTTCGCGTTGAAGTTCTATACAGATGAAGGTAATTGGGATTTAGTAGGAAATAATACACCAGTATTCTTCTTTAGAGACCCGAAACTATTTGCTAGTTTAAACCACGCTGTTAAACGTGACCCAAGAACAAATATGAGAAGTGCACAAAACAATTGGGATTTCTGGACTTCTTTACCTGAAGCATTACATCAAGTAACAATTTTAATGTCAGACCGTGGTATACCTAAAGGTTTTAGAAATATGCATGGTTTTGGATCTCATACTTATTCTATGTACAATGATAAAGGTGAACGTGTTTGGGTGAAATTCCATCATAGAACGCAACAAGGTATTGAAAACTTACAACCTGACGAAGCGGCAAAAATTGTTGGGGAAGACAGAGAATCATCACAACGTGATTTATTCGAAGCAATTGAAAACAAAGATTATCCAAAATGGAAAATGTATATTCAAGTCATGACAGAAGAACAAGCGCGCAACCATAAAGATAATCCATTTGATTTAACAAAAGTTTGGTATAAAGGAGACTATCCTTTAATAGAAGTTGGAGAATTTGAATTAAATCGCAACCCAGACAACTATTTCCAAGATGTTGAGCAGGCTGCTTTCGCCCCAACTAATATTGTACCTGGGATTGATTTCTCTCCAGACAGAATGTTACAAGGTAGATTATTCTCATATGGCGATGCACAACGCTACAGATTAGGCGTCAATCATTGGCAAATACCAGTTAACCAACCTAAGGGTGTTGGCATTGAAAATATTTGTCCATTTAGCCGTGACGGTCAAATGAGAATTATAGATAATAATCAAGGCGGCGGCACACATTATTATCCAAACAGTGATGGTTCATTCGAAGATCAACCTGAATTTAAAAAACCTGGACTAAAAATTGAAGGTGAAGCATATGAATATGACTTCAGAGAAGATGACGATAATTACTTCGAACAGCCAGGACGTTTGTTCAGAATACAATCTAAAGAACAGCAAGCGCGAATTTTTGAAAATACAGCTAATGAAATGCAAGGTACTACATTAGAAGTTCAACATCGTCATATTCGCCATTGTTATAAAGCGGATAGTGAATATGGTAAAGGTGTGGCGAAAGCATTAGGTATCGACATAAATGATGTAGATTTAGAAATTGCAGATTAATCATTGCACGCTTATGATTAACAATTTACAATAAAAGTTTTAAAGCGCGCGTTTAAGATATAAACAAAACATGCCTATTTAAAATAAAGATGCACCTTCATTTCAAAATGGAAGGTGCATTTTATGTTTGAATTTTTGGGATATTCAATGCATATGTTTATCTAAGGGCATGTTTAATTTACGTTATTAGATAGGTTAATAAATATAAAAAGACAAACCAAATGTCATAAGTCATTTGGTTTGTCTTTAACTGTAAACATCATTTAATTAATCGTAACTGCTTAAATGTAATGCTGAACAGGGCACATTAGATTTAAGCGTGTAAGTCATTTATTTTAATTTGAATTATCTTGTCTTTATACCTAAGAAATTTTGCGAATAGAAATGCATTTTTCCACAATTGTTACATAATAATGTTATTAACGGCGTTGGATCATTACCTAAGGAAGCAGTTAACAATGGTAGGAAATAATGACCATCTAAAATTTCAATATCAGGACGCTCGCAGTTACACACACTTTTATCTTTTGTTTTTTCAGTTATTGAATCAATAATGTGTTTTTTTTGTTCATCCGTAATGTGACGATTTTCCATATAAAAATTCCCTCCAATATATTTTATATACTTATTTCATTATAAGGGTAGTTATGATTTATTAGAAGACCTTAAATGCATTTAATAGTGATATTTAAGTATATTATTGTTAATTAACGCTTTGTTGTGTGATTTAATGTATTGTTTCAACCCAGTTACATAGCGCGGTGTATCATTAATAGAAATTAAAACTGAAGTGCCCATCGGTAGTGTAAGTTGCCCCTTATCATAATTTATATATATAAGTTGTCATGTTAATTTAGTTTAGCGGTGTTTATTAAATTATACGAAAAAGCCTTTTTGTACTAAATTCCATATTTTATAACGATTTTGTAACGTGTTGACGCCAGGGAAGTATATGAGTGAGAGACTATAGGCTTGAACCATACCTCATACCTCAGGCAAGCATGCACGACCAAAACTGTAAGATTTTAAATAAAAAAAGAGCTAACCCATTACGGATTAGCTCTTCTTTTTAAGTGTCGTATTAAAAAGATAATGAAAGCACAGAATTATTTAGTTTCACGATGTAAAGTGTATTTATTTAATCGTGGGCAGAATTTTTTAAGTTCAATACGTTCTGGATTGTTACGCTTGTTTTTAGTACTGATGTAGTTACGATCGCCACATTCTGTACAAGCTAATGTAATATTTACGCGCAAAATTAACACCTCTTTCTTAAGCAGGAATCATTACGTTTTAAAATGATACCATAATTAATCAATATATTCAATGAAAAATGCTTTACTTAACTTGAAGATATCCTAATATACCTAACTATTATACCCCTTTTAAAAAATAATTTTCAATGACCAAATCGTTTTAGTTTGATTTATGAAAAGCATATGTTAATATTTAAAACGTAACGATTACGATTTAAAGGAGAGAAAGATATGGCAAAAAAATCAAAAATTGCTAAAGAAGAAAAAAGAGAACGCTTAGTTGCTCAATATTATGAATTAAGAAAAGAGTTAAAAGCAAAAGGCGATTACGAAGCATTAAGAAAATTGCCTAGAGATGCTTCACCTACAAGACTAACACGCAGATGTAAGGTGAGTGGGCGTCCAAGAGGTGTATTAAGAAAGTTTGAAATGTCACGAATTGCATTTAGAGATTATGCACATAAAGGCCAAATTCCTGGTGTTAAAAAATCAAGTTGGTAAAATCAGACTTTAGTTCATTTACATTTAGAGTGAAACCATGTATATTATCTATTGGTAAAGATAAATAAAATGCTATTGTTTGGAAATAATCCTAATATATAGGATTATTTCCTTAGATAATTGTTGAATTCATTTAAAAATCTTACCTTTAAATACTGTTTCACTATTAAATGTTAGGGGTTTATATAATTATGAAAATATTTGATTATGAAGATATCCAGCTTATACCAAATAAATGTATTGTGAATAGTCGCTCAGAATGTGATACTGCAGTGAAATTCGGACCAAAAGAATTTAAATTACCTGTTGTGCCTGCAAATATGCAAACAGTGATGAATGAAACTTTGGCAGAATGGTTTGCTGAAAACGAATATTTCTATATTATGCATAGATTTGACGAAGCAGCACGTATACCTTTTGTGAAAAAAATGCATAGCAAAGGCTTGTTTGCTTCTATTTCAGTTGGCATTAAAGCACGTGAATTTGAATTTGTTGAAAAAATGGCAAACGATGGTGTAATTCCTGAATATATTACAATTGATATTGCACACGGTCATTCAGATGCTGTAATCCATATGATTCAACATATTAAAAAACATATTCCTGATTCCTTTGTTATTGCAGGTAATGTTGGGACGCCTGAAGGAGTTCGAGAATTAGAAAATGCGGGTGCAGATGCAACGAAAGTAGGTATTGGGCCTGGCCGCGTTTGTATTACTAAAATCAAAACAGGATTTGGTACAGGCGGTTGGCAATTAGCTGCTTTAAATCATTGTAGTAAAGCAGCACGTAAACCAATCATAGCTGATGGAGGTATTAGAACGCATGGTGATATTGCTAAATCAATTCGATTTGGTGCATCTATGGTAATGATAGGTTCATTATTTGCTGCTCATGAAGAATCTCCTGGCGAAACGGTTGAATTAGATGGTAAATTATATAAAGAGTATTTCGGTAGTGCATCTGAATTCCAAAAAGGTGAACATAAAAACGTTGAAGGTAAAAAAATGTTTGTTGAACATAAAGGTTCATTAATGGATACATTAGTTGAAATGCAACAAGATTTACAGAGTTCAATCTCATATGCAGGGGGTAACGATTTAAATTCATTAACTAAAGTGGATTATGTCATAGTTAGAAATTCTATTTTCAATGGAGATAGAGACTAATAATATAGTAGGTGTAAAAAATTAAACGATTTTTATTATATGTAATTGTACTTCTGTTAATTGTGTTAATTACTCCAATTAAAGAATTTGCACCGCTAGAATCGTTGCAGCAACAATTTAAATCAAAAGTAGACAGTTGGTCATCTGATAAGCCTTTAACTGAAAATACCTTAAAAGTACCTGATGAACAAGATTTTGCTTTGAATAATATTCAAATGAATATGTCTAAGGAAGAAGTAGAAGAAAAATTAGGTAAAGCAAAGCGTGTTACTTCAAACGAATATGGTACGAATTGGCATACGTATTATTCTGACGATTACAGAAGTTTTGTTATGGTGAGTTATATTAAAGATAAAGTAAATGGTTTGTATAGTAATCAAAATGTTATTTCTTCTAAATCTAAAATAAAATATAATTCTCCGAAAGATACAGTTAGAGATCGATTAGGTGACCCTATATCAACAAAACAAAAAGGTCATATAAATATAGACGTGCAAGATAGTGAATTTGACAATTTTAAAAAAGACAATATTTATACTACAGCATTTTATGACAAACATAACCAAAACCACTTAACAGCATTATTATTAATTAGTGAAGAAATGGAAAATAGACTTCAACAACAATATGGGGCACCGTCGGATAATTTAGCTAAGAGCTTTGAATTGCAAAATTTTGACTTAGTAAACGCTGAAAGAGTGCAACATGGTTTAAATACTTTAGATTATTCAACAACTATTTCTGATACAGCACGTAAGCACAGTACTGATATGGCAGAAAATAACTATTTTAATCATGATAATTTGAGTGGAGATTCTCCGTTTGATCGTTTAGAAAGTGATGGACACGATTTTAATGCAGCCGGAGAAAACTTAGCTTATGGTCAACAAAGTAGTATTTATGCCCATCAAGGTTTAATGAATTCTTTAGGACATAGAAAGAACATTCTTAAAAAAGAATTTCGAACATTAGGTGTCGGCGTTGATTTTAATGAACAAAGACAACCTTATTGGACTGAAAATTACACTGGATAGTGTTTACGATTTGTTGAATGAGGGTATCTGTAACCTGTGAGGATGAGATATTATGACAACAAATAAAAAAGATCAAACAGAAGATATACTAGAAAAAGTTAAAGACGTTTTAGAAAAGAATGACGAAAAATAAGAGGTTGCGCTCAACGCGCAACCTCTTATTTTTGTTGAGAGTGTCTTTACTTACAAATAAAATAATTAAATTTCTCTGAAAAGCCCAACGACTTTGCCTAAAACAGTGACTTGGTCTAAATAAATAGGAGACATTGTACTATTTTCCGGTTGCAAACGATAACGTGTTTTTTCTTTATAAAAACGTTTGACTGTAGCTTCATTTTCTTCAGTCATTGCAACAATAATATCACCGTTTTCAGCAATTGTTTGGCTTCTGACTATAACTTTATCTCCATCTAATATACCAGCTTCGATCATACTATCACCAACAACATTTAAGATGAAAATGTCACTGTTATGCGTAGAAGTAAAATGTTCTGGTAATGGAAAGTATTCTTCAACATTTTCGACGGCAGTAATAGGAATACCTGCCGTTACTTTTCCAATTACTGGTACATGTATCGTTGATTCCATATTTGCAGATTCGCCTAGTTGTTCAGTTACAATTTCTATTGCACGGGGCTTGGTTGGATCTCTTTTTATATAGCCTTTTTCTTCTAGTCTTGATAAATGTCCATGTACGGTAGAGCTTGAAGCTAAACCCACAGCTTCACCAATTTCTCGAACACTTGGTGGATATCCTTTTGAATGAACGGTCTGTTTGATATATTCAAAAATTTCATTTTGGCGTTTTGTTAATTCTCTCATAATAGGCACTCCCTACGTTAATTTGTTTTTATTATAGCATGCATGATTCTTTTTTACAAACGTTTGTTCGTTTCAAGGTTGACTAGGAACAGATGTTCTGTTAGAGTTTAGACACAAACAAACGTTCTAGGAGTGACTTATAATGTTCAAATTATATATACATCAAATAAAGCCTTACTTCGTAGTCCTATTAGTTACTATGATTTTAAGTTCTATATTTATTTTAAGTGCACATAATAATGCTGAGTCGGAACAAACGTACGAAATGACAGATCATCAAATCCAAAACAACTCAATTCAAAACGAACAATATCAAATGGATTCAGTGGAAAAAAGCGAACAGAGCAATAAGCCATTTTTGGCAAGAGCAAAATAGAAATATCAAACATTAATTTATTTGGGAGTAAATTAATTGTCTGGTACATATGAAAGTGAGCGGAACTATTTCGTTTCGTTCACTTTTTTGTTATATTTTTTATATTATGAATTACGGAGGTTTAGTATGGCTAAAAACGATGCCGTAGATATCAAGCGTATAAATGAATTAGCAAAAAAGAAAAAAGAAGAAGGATTAACTGAATCTGAGGCTAAAGAACAATCTAAATTAAGAAAAGCGTATTTAGACTCTTTCAGAGATAATTTTAAAAAACAAATTGAAAATACTAGAGTAATTGATCCTGAAGGTAACGATGTAACACCTGAAAAAGTTAAAAAAATATTAGATTCAAAAGACAAAAAAGATAACAACTAAATCAATTTTTTGTTAAACAAACCTCAAATAATGTATAATGGTAATGAATCTTGCTATAAGAAAGGAAGTCATTTAGATGAATAAAGAAAAAGATCAATTAGCAATAGATACGATTAGAGCTTTAAGTATCGATGCTGTTGAGCAAGCAAACTCAGGACACCCTGGATTACCAATGGGTGCTGCTCCAATGGCATATACTTTATGGACACGCCATTTAAATTTCAACCCCCAATCAAAAGATTTCTTCGATAGAGATCGTTTTGTATTGTCTGCTGGTCATGGTTCTGCATTACTTTATAGTTTATTACATGTTTCAGGTAGTTTAGAATTAGATGAATTAAAACAATTTAGACAATGGGGCTCAAAAACACCAGGACATCCTGAATTCAGACATACTGATGGTGTGGAAGTAACTACAGGTCCATTAGGTCAAGGTTTTGCTATGTCTGTAGGTATGGCTATGGCTGAAAAACATCTTGCTGGTAAGTTTAACAAAGAAGATGCTAATGTAGTAGACCATTACACTTATGTACTAGCTTCTGATGGAGATTTAATGGAAGGTATTTCACATGAGGCGGCTTCATTAGCTGGTCATACGAAATTAGATAAACTTATTGTATTATATGATTCAAATGATATTTCTTTAGATGGAGATTTAAACAAAGCTTTTTCTGAAGATGTTAAGACTCGCTTTGAATCATATGGTTGGAAACACATTTTAATTGAAGATGGTAACGATATCGAAGCAATTGATAAAGCAATTGAAGAAGCAAAAGCTTCGGATGTACCAACAATGATTGAAGTTAAAACAATTATTGGTTACGGTGCACCAAACAAACAAGATTCTCATGGTGTGCACGGTGCGCCATTAGGTGAAGATGAAAGAAAATTAGCTTTAGAAAATTATGGTTTAGATCCTGAAAAACGATTCAACGTTCCAGATGAAGTTTATGAAATCTTCCAACAATCAATGCTAAAACGTGCAAACGAAAAAGAAGAAAGCTGGAACAAACTTGTTGAAACATACAGTGAAAAATATCCAGAATTAGCAGAAGAATTCAAATTGGCAATCAGTGGTAAATTACCAGCTAATTACGCTGATGCATTACCAGAATTTGAAGCTGGCCACAGTGGTGCGTCACGTGCAGATTCTGGAGAAGTTATTCAAGCGTTAAGTAAAACAGTACCTTCATTCTTTGGTGGTTCAGCTGACTTAGCTGGCTCAAACAAATCAAATGTAAAAGATGCTGTTGATTTTGATAAAGATACACCTGAAGGTAAAAATATCTGGTTTGGTGTTCGTGAATTCGCTATGGCTGCCGCAGTAAATGGTATGGCTGCACACGGTGGTTTACATCCATATGGTGCAACATTCTTCGTATTCAGTGACTATTTAAAACCAGCGCTTCGTTTATCTGCAATCATGGGCTTAAATTCAACATTTATTTTTACGCATGATTCCATTGCAGTGGGTGAAGATGGACCGACACATGAACCAATTGAACAATTAGCTGGTTTACGTGCCATCCCTAATATGAATGTTATCCGTCCAGCAGATGGTAACGAAACTCGTGTAGCTTGGGAAATAGCACTAGAAGCAGGATCAACACCGACATCATTAGTACTTACACGCCAAAACTTAACTACAATGGACTTGCCTAAAGAAACTGTAGAAGAAGGTGTACGTAAAGGTGCTTATGTAGTGTTTGAATCAGATAAAGCGCCAGAATTCTTGTTATTAGCAACAGGTTCAGAAGTTAATTTAGCTATTGAAGCTGCTAAAGACTTAGAAGCACAAGGTAAAGGTGTACGTGTTGTTTCTATGCCAAACTGGAACGCATTTGATCAACAAACAGATGAATATAAAGCATCTGTTTTACCGCCATCTATTACTAAACGTGTTGCTATTGAAATGGCTTCGCCACTTGGTTGGCATAAATATGTTGGTACTGAAGGTAAAGTAATCGGTATCGACGGATTTGGCGCAAGCGCTCCTGGTGATTTAGTAGTCGAAAAATATGGTTTCACTAAAGAAAATGTATTAAACCAAATTCAAACATTTTAAGTAGTTAAAGCTTAAACAAATATAAAAAAGTTTGGTATGAGAGCGATAGCTCTCATACCAATTTTTTATTATAAATAAAATTTGGATTATATTTACAAACTGAATTTATAATTGATATAATACATAAGGTTGGAAGTATAACTTAATTGAGTAGCTCTTGAAAAGGAGCACTTATTTTAGTAAAATTCATTAGGATAGGAAAGTGGGTGAAACAATGGCAACTTGGTTAGCGATTTTATTAATCGTGTTAGCACTAATTCTAGGACTAGTCGGTGGATTTTTCCTTGCAAGAAAATATATGATGGATTATCTGAAAAAGAACCCACCAATTAATGAAGAAATGCTACGAATGATGATGATGCAAATGGGTCAAAAACCATCTCAAAAGAAAATAAATCAAATGATGACAATGATGAACAAAAATCAAGACGACGCATTCAAGAAGAAAAAATAGCGCGTCATAAAAGGGCTGAATACTACTTTAGACAAGTAGTCATCAGCCCTTATTTTTAATTTGGTAGCATAAAGCATTTATTCACATTTGTAGTTTCAAATGCGTTATTTTATATTTCGCTCACTTTTTTGCTGTTCATGTGTAAGTCCACGAAAATAGACTTTTGTTTCACAATTTTTGAACCTTGTTAAATTTTGGCTGATTATAAAAATGCCATATGCTTGTATATAAAAAGGGTCTAATAACCACATGTTAGTATTTTATATTATTTTAAATCTTTGTCTATTTTTTAATATTAGGTCTCTCTTTTTAGACTTTTTTTAAATGAATATGAATTACTTTAAATAGTGAAAGTATGATATTTATTTTTTAAATATTCAGTAAATATTTGATTGTAAAATCAAATTTGTTATAATTTGTATATATAAGGGAGGTATAAATAAGTGAAGAGTGCTTATGACATGGAAGATAAAGAAGTTTTAGATCGACTAGCAAATATGCATATTAACTTTTCTACCGATGAAGAATTCAAACGATATCATAATGCAATGCAAATGCATGATATGAACTACCTTAGATACACTTTAGAAAATGCGTTATCAGCATGCGATAGTACACGCGCTATTTAAATAATGAAAGATAAGATAAGTCTTTAACAAGGCTTATTTTATTTTGGATTCATCTTCCAATATACTTCCCGTGATTGAGCATGTTATTTTAAGATAACTAATGTATAAACAGCTCTGTTTATTGTTTTGAGCCAATCCATACATGTTGAAGAATGCAATAAAATATAACATGCGATGTTTTAATTTAAAAATACTGAATATTAAATGGTTAAGTGATATACTATTCAAGGTGAGAGTTAAGCTAGTAACTTAAAGAAGGTGTAAGCATGTTATATTTAGTATTTTCTATAGTAGTAGCTTTTTTAATGGGTATTGGCGTTATTTTTGTAAGAATGAAAGCACAAGAATACCCAGTAAATGAAAAGAAAATCGTTCTACCTCCTTTCTTCATGGCAACAGGTGCACTTATGTATGTGGTACCTTACTTTAGATTAACAGGTATTGAAATCATAGAATGTATTATATTAGGTGTTCTTTTTTCAACAGTATTGATATGGACATCTAAATTTGAAACACAGGGTAGTGAAATATATATGAAGCGTTCCAAAGCTTTTCCTATCATTTTAATTTCGCTATTACTAATTAGAACTATAATCAAAATATTTGTTAGTAATCAAATTGATCCAGGGGAAATTGCTGGTATGTTCTTCTTACTTGCATTTTGCATGATTGTACCATGGAGATTAGCCATGTTATATAAATATAAAAAAATTAAAAGAACTTTAATAGATTGAGTTTGAAATAACTACATCCCAGAAATTGAATATATTTGGTATTAAGAGGCTGCTAAATTTCCTTGTTTCGTAGGGGTTAAGTAGCCTATTTTTTTATCATGAAACTATACTTGTGTGATAATGAGGCATATTGTAATATAAAAGCGAACAAAGGTTCTTACAGGAGTGGTAATATGAAAGTGATACATACAGCAGATTGGCACTTAGGCAAAATTTTGAATGGAAAATCATTGCTTGAAGACCAATCTTATATATTAGAATCATTTATAAAAGCAATGGTAGATGAACAACCTGATGTGATTGTAATTGCAGGTGATTTATATGATACAAGTTACCCTAACAAAGAAGCAATTCAATTATTAGAAAGTACAATAAATACATTAAATTTAGAAATGAATATGCCATTAATTATGATTAATGGCAACCATGACAGTAAAGAAAGACTCAATTATGGTTCAAAATGGTTTGAGAAATCTCAACTTTATATTCGGACTTCGCTTGAAGATATGGCAAGTCCTGTTTCAATAGGGAATATTGATTTTTATACTTTACCATTTTCTACAGTTAATGAAACAAGTTATTTCTTTGGTGATAAAATGATTGAAACGCATCAGCAAGCTTTATCGAAATCCATTGAATATATGACGCAGCATTTGGATCGAGATAAGACGAATATGTTAGTAGGTCACCTTACTGTCCAAGGCGGAATTAGAACTGAATCTGAGAGACCATTAACAATTGGTACAGTTGAATCAGTTGAAGAAAGTTCATTTCAACGTTTCGATCAAGTATTGTTAGGTCATCTACATCATCCTTTTAGTATCAATTCTAATTTTGTACATTACAGTGGCTCATTATTACAATATTCTTTTTCAGAATCTACACAACCAAAAGGTTACAGAGTAATTGAAATAATTGATAATGAAATTAAAAGTAAATTTAGACCTTTAACCCCTTTAAGGCAATTGGAGGTAGTTGAAGGAAATTATGATGATGCAATCCAAGAAAAACTAGAGATAAAAGACAAATATAATTACTTACATTTCAAGCTGAAGCATATGTCACATGTCAGTGATCCAATGATGCATTTAAAACAAATTTATCCTAATACATTAGCGCTTACAAACAAAACTTTTGAGTTTAATACACCCATTCATCACGAAAACATTGAAATTCAAAAATTAGATGATGAAACAATTATTAATAAATTTTATGAAAATATTACGAATGAAACTTTAACTAGTGTTCAAAATAAAAAAATCGGTAAAGTATTAAACGAATTACTTGAAGGAGGCCAAACTCATTGAGACCTTTAACATTAAAGCTAAAAAACTTTGGTCCTTTCTTGGATGAAACTATTGATTTTCAACAAGTTAATGACGACCAGTTGTTTTTAATTAGTGGGAAGACGGGTTCTGGGAAAACAATGATATTTGATGCTATTGTATTTGCATTGTTCGGAGAAGCATCCACTAAAGATAGAAGTGAGAGTGATTTACGAAGTCATTTTGCAGACGGTAAAACACCAATGTCTGTAGAATTCGAATTTAAATTAAGAAACACAATTTTTAAAATTAATCGCCAAGGTTCATTTATAAAAGAAGGAAATAAAAATAAAACGCTCGGTCAACTTGCTATATACCAATTGGAAGATGTATTTGAATTACGAGAAAGCAAAGTAAATGCTGGTAACCAATTTATTAAAGCATTATTGGGAGTCAATACTGAACAGTTTAGACAACTGTTTATCTTACCTCAAGGTGAGTTTAAACGATTTTTATTATCTAAAAGTATAGAGAAGCAAGAAATATTAAGAACGCTTTTTAATAGTCAAAGATTCGAAGAAATACAAGCAATGCTAAATGATGACGTAAAAAAAGTAAGAATACAAATTGAAAAGCGATATCACGCGCTTGAGACAGATTGGGAAGATTTAGAAACGTTTAATATGGACACTTTAAATGAATATAAAGCAATAAATGCAAGACAGACTAATAAAATTAAATCTGTATTACCAGAATTTAAAATAATAGGTGAGACTATTCAAAATGATTTAATTGCTAAAAGAGATAAATGTAAAGAAACATTTGAAAAGATTGAGCGCCAATTAAATACCAATCTAAAACTTCAAGAAGCGATGACAAACCTTGAACAAAAACAAACAGAGTACAATAAATTGTTATCAGAAGAAAATAATATCCAAAATCAAATGAAACTGTTAAAAGAGATTAATGAAGTAAGACCTTTAGCAAATTTATTTGATACTAAAGAAAAATTACTAAAAAAGCATGACGAAATAAAAGTAAATATTTCAAAAAAAGCGGCTTACATAGCAAATTTAAACGAACAATTAGAGAAAAATAAAAAACAATTCAAAAATCACCAATCTTTAACTCAATCTATAGAAAAATCTAAGATATTTATAGAAAACTGCAAATTATTTTATAACAAATATGATAAATATAAAACTGCATACTTAAAAATTGGAAGTTTAAAAAATGAATATACAAAACTTGAAGATGATTATAAAAAAGAAAAGAAGCAGCTTAATACTTATATAGCGCAATTAAACGGGAGGGAACCCGATTATAAAAAAATTGAACAACTCAATGAAAAAATACACAAATTGGATAACGATATTAAAACATATAAGCAAAATGAACAACACAAAAATGAATATCTTAAATTACAAGAAAAAAAAGCTGACAAAACAGCTAGAAAAAAACAAATTGATGTTAACTTAAGCACAGCGGAAGAGGAATATCAAAAGATTGATAAAACAAATATTGATTTAAATAATAAACAAGAAATTATCTCGAAAATACAAGCAGCAATTGCTCAAGGAGACACGTGTCCTGTTTGTGGAAATGAAGTTCATACATTAGAAGCACATATAGATTTTGATGAACTCACAACAAGACATGAGAAAATAGCCGAACTGGAACAAAAACATACAGATTTAAAAGAACAAAAAATTAAATTGGATAGTGAAATCCATTATATACTTGAGCAGTTAAATAAATTTAATCTGGACGAGTTAGAAAAAACCAATTATAAAGCACTTGAACAATGTATGAGGGAAGTTTCAAAAACTAAAATACAATTAGAAACCGAAAACGAAACAATTACAAAGCTTAAAGACAAAGTAATGACATTAAACCAAAAAATTCATGAATTTGAACTAAATCTCAAAACGAAGCAATTTGAATTAGATGAATTTACAACCGCTATCAATGATTTTGAAAGCGCCACAGCATATACAAACGTTGACACATTTATCAAGGCTTATGAAAAGGAATTAGGGAAAATAAATGATTACCAAAAAACATATGAATGCTTAGAACAACAGATTCAAAAAGACAGTAATAAATTATCGTTAGAGCTAAATGATCAAGATCATCTTAAAACGACATTAGAGAGTTTAAATAGGGACATTGAAGATTCCAATAACAAAATTGATGAAGAAATGAACAGAATTGGCTTTTCATCACTTAAGCAAGTAGAGCATACTATAAATGAAGTTCCAAACAAATCCAAAATCGAATTAGAAATAAATAAATACAATCAAGAAAAACAACATCTTGAAATTGTTATTGCACAGCTAAAATCAGAAATTGACAACAAAGCATTGCAAGATATTTCAGAGTTGAAATCCTCACATAAACAAGCAAAGCATAAATTAGACTACGCAAGTTCAATATTGAGTCAACATCATTACAAATTAGAGTTCAATCGAAAGAAAATAGAACAAATCAATAAAATTATTGATAATCTGGACAAAGAACTCCAAGAACAACAAGAGATTTTCCAATTAGCAGAAATTTTATCAGGCAAAAATGAACAAAAATTAACTTTAGAAAACTTTGTTTTAATATATTATTTGGAGCGTATATTAGCGCACGCCAACCAAAGATTATCATTAATGACTGGACAAAGATATCAATTGGTACGAAGAGAACAAACCTCTAAAGGATACAGTGGTTTAGAAATAGATGTTTTTGACTCGCATTCTAATAAAAAAAGACATATCACTTCTTTATCAGGAGGGGAAACGTTCCAAGCTTCTCTTGCATTAGCTTTAGGGCTTAGCGAAGTAGTACAACAAGAATCAGGGGGGATTGCTTTAGATTCTATGTTTATTGATGAAGGATTCGGTACATTAGATCAAGAAACACTTGAAACAGCTTTAGATACGCTGTTAAGTCTGAAATCTTCTGGGAGAATGGTGGGTATTATATCTCATGTGAGTGAATTAAAACAGCGTATTCCGCTTATTTTAGAAGTGAAAACAGACCAGTATCAAAGTACAACCCGCTTTAAAAAGCAATAAAATGTTTAAAAAAATAGCTGATAATCTCTGGCTCGTCAGCGTGTTTTATGTCATTAAATTAATTAAAATCCCTTATCCATGATAGTGTTGTTGCTAAAATAGATAAGGGATTTGAAATGTTTTGACTCTAAAATTTAAATAATATCGCTGTGTAAAATTAATTTTTTTCGCGTAATAAATCGCGAATTTCTGTTAGTAACACTGTGTTTTCTTCGATTTCCTCTTCTTCTTGTTTAATTAAAGTGTTCGCAATTTTAACAAAAATAAATAATGCAAAGGCAATAATAATAAAGTCTATAATTGATTGCACGAACATACCATATTTAATCCCCATAAAAGACCAACTCTTGGCGAAGTCAACTGTACCAAATATTAAACCAATTAAAGGCATAATAATGTATGAAACTAAAGCGGTTACAATTTTGTTGAAAGCTGCCCCCATAACTACAGCTACTGCTAAATCTAGAACATTACCTTTTAACGCAAATTCTTTGAATTCTTGTAGCATATTAATTACCTCTCTTAATTTAATATAAAAGTTATTATACAATATTTAATAAATTAAGAAAATACTTTTTGAAAGTGAATTTGATATTAACATAGATGTTTGTTATTCTTATGAATGATTAAACTAAAATATAGAAAAGTAATTAATTTTTCCAATTTTCTTTTTTGATTTAAAAACTTAATATAATATGAAAGGGAGTAATTTATTGTGAATTCTTCTGAAAATCAACCGAATGGTAAGAAGATATCGCCTGTTTTTATCTATAGCGCAATTATTACTGGTATAGTTGTTTTAATTGGTGCAATAGTTCCGGAACAATTTGACACTGTTACAAATACAATAAAACTATGGATCACTGACAAATTAGGTTGGTATTATTTAATTCTTACGACATTTATTGTTTTCTTCTGTGTTTTCCTAATATTTAGTCCTATCGGTAAGTTAAAGCTAGGTAAACCAAATGATAAACCGGAATTTAATACAGTGTCTTGGTTTGCGATGCTGTTTAGTGCCGGTATGGGAATTGGTCTTGTATTCTATGGTGCTGCTGAGCCTATGGCAGATTTTGCTGCGCCTCCAAATGCAGATCCTAAAACTACTGCCGCGTATACTGAAGCGTTACGTTCAACATTTTTCCACTGGGGCTTTCATGCGTGGTCAATCTATGGTGTAGTTGCCCTAGCGCTTGCATATGCACAGTTTAGGAAAGGTGAACCAGGACTGATATCTAGAACATTACGCCCTATTTTAGGTAATAAAGTAGAAGGCCCAATTGGGACAGTAATCGATGTGTTAGCAGTATTTGCTACAGTTGTCGGTGTTGCTGTGTCCTTAGGTATGGGCGCACTACAAATTAACGGTGGCTTAAATTACTTATTCGGTATTCCAAATACTATTTGGGTACAAGCAATTATTATTGTAGTAGTTACAATACTGTTTATTATGAGTGCATGGTCTGGATTAAGTCGAGGTATTCAGTATTTAAGTAACTTAAATATTAGTTTAGGTGCAATATTAATGATTGCAGCTTTAATCATTGGACCAACGATTTTGATTTTAAATATGATGACAAGCTCAACAGGTAGCTTATTAAATTCATTCTTATTTAATACATTTGACACGGCTGCCCAAAACCCTCAAAAACGTGAGTGGATGTCTAGTTGGACGCTTTACTATTGGGGTTGGTGGTTAAGCTGGAGTCCGTTCGTTGGTATATTTATCGCACGTGTTTCTAAAGGACGTTCAGTGCGTGAATTTATCGCAGGTGTACTTTTAGTACCTGCTTTAGTAAGTTTTGTATGGTTTAGTGTATTTGGTGTTCTAGGTATTGAAACAGGTAAAAAGAATCCTGAATTATTCAATATGACAGCTGAAACACAACTATTTGGTGTATTTAATGAGATACCATTTGGCATTGTTTTATCATTAATTGCGCTTGTTTTAATCGCTTCATTTTTTATTACTTCTGCAGACTCTGCAACGTTTGTGTTAGGTATGCAAACCTCGTTTGGTTCATTAGAACCATCAAATGTTGTTAAAGTAACTTGGGGTATTGCGCAATCACTAATTGCATTTGTATTACTATTTGCAGGTGGCGGCAATGGCGCTGACGCATTAAATGCAATTCAAAGTGCGGCCATTATTAGTGCGTTACCATTCTCTTTTGTAGTAATAATGATGATGACTTCATTCTACAAAGATGCCAATAAAGAACGTAAATTCTTAGGTTTAACATTGACGCCTAATAAGCATAGACTTCAAGACTATGTACAATATCAACAAGAGGATTTTGAAGATGAAATGATTAATAGAAGAGCGCCTCTAAGAGATACGGAAAAATCCAAGAAATAAAGTTATATCTAAAGAAAGTGGGACAGAAAACATTTTTTTAAATGTGATTGCTGTCCCACTTTTTGCTTTTATAAATATGTTTATAAACCAAGACAATGTCCTTATTAAAAACAATGATAATCATTCTCATTTAATAATATTAACTTATTACACGAAACACTTACGATAAGTTTTACTTATACATACTGATTGTAAATTCAAATCTAAATTATAGATGTTTATAATAGTAGGTAGTTGTTTTAAGTTACATATAATTATACAATTTAATTAACGGCATATAATTACTAAAAATTTCAAGGGGGATTTATATGGCTTCTAATTTAAAACAGCAAGCGAAAAAGTCGTTCGAGCTAAATGGAAAATCATACACATATTATGATTTAAATACTTTAGAAGAACAAGGGTTAACTAAAGTATCAAAATTGCCATATTCGATTAGAGTATTATTAGAATCTGAATTAAGACAAGAAGATGGATTTGTTATTTCTGAAGAACACATCAAAGCGTTGTCTGAATTCAATAAAGGTACAGAGGGTGAAGTACCTTTTAAGCCATCACGTGTTATTTTACAAGACTTCACTGGTGTTCCTGCAGTAGTTGACCTAGCGTCATTACGTAAAGCTATGAATGATGTTGGGGGAGACTTAAACAAGATTAACCCAGAAGTGCCAGTAGATTTAGTTATTGACCATTCAGTTCAAGTCGATAGCTATGCAAATCCAGATGCACTAGAAAGAAACATGCAATTAGAATTTGAAAGAAACTATGAACGTTATCAATTTTTAAATTGGGCTACAAAAGCATTTGATAATTACAGTGCGGTACCACCAGCAACTGGTATCGTCCACCAAGTTAACTTAGAGTATCTTGCTAATGTGGTCCATGCACGTGAAGTTGACGGTGAAATAGTGGCTTTCCCTGATACATTAGTTGGAACTGACTCTCACACAACTATGATTAACGGCTTAGGCGTATTAGGTTGGGGTGTTGGTGGTATTGAAGCAGAAGCCGGAATGCTTGGTCAACCATCTTATTTCCCAATTCCTGAAGTAATTGGTGTTAGATTATCTAATGCGTTACCACAAGGGGCAACTGCAACTGATTTAGCATTACGTGTTACTCAAGAATTACGTAAAAAAGGTGTTGTCGGCAAGTTTGTAGAATTCTTTGGTCCAGGTGTAGAACATTTACCATTAGCTGATAGAGCAACAATTGCAAACATGGCCCCTGAGTATGGTGCAACTTGCGGTTTCTTCCCAGTAGATGAAGAATCTTTAAAATATTTACGCTTAACTGGTCGTTCAGAAGAACAAATTGAATTAGTTAAAAAATATTTAGAAGAAAATAGCATGTTCTTTACTGCGGATAAAGATGAACCAGAATACTCTGACGTAGTCGAATTAGATTTATCTACAGTTGAAGCTTCACTATCAGGTCCAAAACGTCCACAAGACTTAATCTTCTTAAGTGATATGAAAGAAGAATTTGAAAAATCTGTTACTGCGCCAGCGGGTAACCAAGGGCATGGTTTTGACGAAAGTGAATTTGATAAGACAGCAACCATTGAATTTAAAGATGGATCTACAACGCAAATGACGACTGGTGATTTAGCAATTGCTGCGATTACATCTTGTACGAACACATCAAACCCATATGTTATGTTAGGTGCTGGGTTAGTAGCGAAAAATGCAATTGAAAAAGGCTTGAAAGTACCTGAATACGTTAAGACTTCATTAGCGCCTGGTTCAAAAGTTGTTACAGGGTATTTAAGAGATTCTGGATTACAAGCATATTTAGATGAACTTGGGTTTAACTTAGTAGGTTATGGTTGTACAACGTGTATTGGTAACTCGGGTCCGCTATTAGAAGAAATCGAAAAAGCGATTGCTGAAGAAGACTTACTTGTAACTTCTGTTTTATCAGGTAACCGTAACTTTGAAGGACGTATTCATCCACTAGTTAAGGCGAACTATCTTGCTTCTCCTCAATTAGTAGTTGCTTACGCACTTGCAGGTACGGTTGATATTGATTTGCAAAATGAACCTTTAGGTAAAGGTGAAGACGGAGAAGATATCTACTTAAAAGATATCTGGCCATCAATTAAAGAAGTAGCTGACACTGTAGATAGTGTCGTTACGCCTAAATTATTCAAAGAAGAGTATGAAACTGTTTACAACAATAATGAAATGTGGAACGAAATTGACGTGACAGATCAACCGTTATATGACTTTGATCCAGAATCAACATATATCCAGAACCCGTCATTCTTCCAAAATTTATCAAAAGAACCAGAAGCGATTAAATCATTAAATAATTTACGTGTTATGGGCAAATTTGGCGACTCAGTTACGACTGATCACATTTCTCCAGCAGGTGCTATCGGTAAGGATACGCCAGCAGGTAAATATTTATTAGATCATGGCGTACCGATTCGTCAATTTAACTCATACGGTTCTCGTCGTGGTAACCACGAAGTAATGGTACGTGGTACATTTGCGAATATTCGTATTAAAAACGAATTAGCACCAGGTACTGAAGGTGGTTTTACAACTTACTGGCCAACTGGTGAACAAATGCCTATATATGATGCAGCTATGAAATATAAAGAAGATGGTACTGGATTAGTAGTGCTAGCTGGTAACGATTATGGTATGGGTTCTTCACGTGATTGGGCTGCTAAAGGTACAAATTTATTAGGTGTTAAAACGGTTATCGCTCAAAGCTATGAACGTATTCACCGCTCGAACTTAGTTATGATGGGTGTCTTACCATTACAATTTAAAGATGGTGATTCATCAGAGAGCTTAGGATTAGATGGTACAGAAATTATTTCTGTAGATATCGATGAAAATGTAAAACCGCATGATTTAGTAAAAGTAACTGCTAAAAAAGAAAACGGTGAAGTCATTGATTTTGAAGCAATTGCGCGTTTCGATTCACATGTAGAAATTGATTATTATCGTCACGGCGGTATTTTACAACTGGTATTAAGAAATAAATTAGCAAACGAATAAATGATTTGCTATTGATTCAAATAAATAAGTGAGGCTAGTATATAAAATAGTTTAGCTTCACGGATGACTGAATAGTAAATGGTTGGGATGAGAAACAATTAAATTAATATTTGGTCGTTTATAAGGATGCGTAGCTCTTATGCTAGGACTAAGCGCTTATATTCTTTTCCAATCATTCTTACCGGGTGGGCAATGAAATCATTTTAGAAAATGTGATTTCTGTTCCACCCCTTTTTTATGTTATTATTTATATAGTATGATATGAACAATTGAAAAGAGGACGTTTATAATGATTTATAGTATGACAGAAATTCCTTCACGCTATGCTGAAACTGATCAAATGGGTGTGATATATCACGGTAATTATCCTACTTGGTTTGAAGTAGCACGAACAGATTATATTTCAAAATTAGGTTTTAGTTACAAAGATATGGAAGATTCAGGCATCATTTCACCAGTTACAGATTTAAATATTAAGTACATTAAAACAATTCAGTATCCAGAAACAGTGAAGATTAAAACGTGGGTCGAAAAATATACACGCTTAAGATCTATATATTATTATGAAGTATATAATAATGATGGAGAACTAGCTACTACTGGCTCTACAGTGTTAACTTGTATACGAAAAGATAACTTTAAGCCTATTCGATTAGATAAGTATTTTCCTGAATGGCATGCAGTATATTCAGAAGTAGAAAAGCGAAATAAAGCAGGAGAAGATTTAGAGGTTGTGAATGGTTTATCATAGTTAAAATAAGTATATGAATTGTGCATGAATATACATAAATTTTACGGGAGTGTATTTTGGGGATGTACACTAATACTTATAACACTAAAAAATTTATACAAATCAACAAAAAGGAGGCCGGACATAGATAACGTCTTGACCTCGCATACTATATAGACAGTAGACGACTAGAGCTGAAATATAAAAGCGGAACAGAAATCCCAAATATGATTTCTGTTCCGCTTCTTTTTTAAGTATATAATTCATATATATGATTAATAAACTGTGTTGAGTTTATTTTAGCTATTAAAATTATTTAGCACTGTAAGAAATTTCATCCACGCTATCACTGATGTCTATGAATAAATCATGGTCTTCAAAATACCATAAATCCTTTTCTGCAATTACTACATCTAAACCATCAAAATGATTTTCGTAACCAATTTCTACATCGTCTTTTTGATCAACACTGAATGCAGGGCTAAATCCTTGTTTTAATTGGAATTCTCCACCATAGCGAACGAAAAATTGTAAGACTTTGTTATCTTCAGGTAAATCAAGTTCATCTTTAAACCAAGATACAGCGTTATCTGAAAGTTTTATATCCATAATAAAAGTCCCCTCTCATTTCACAAGTTATAGCTTGTGACAATTGGTTACTAATTTAAAAAATTAGTATTATTTGTATTACCCAATTTTGAGTAATAATAAAAGTAGTATAACATATTTAATCTTAATTTTCTTTAAAACAAATTGATTTATTATTACGCATTTACAGCTATAATGATGATTTAAAAAAGAGCGGAACAAAAATCCAATCTCATCATAAGACTTCCTTGTTCCGCTCAGATATTGGCTTCTCAATTTAAAAAGTGCGATATTAGCATATTTTCAAATGAGTTGTTTCTAATTAATATTATATTTTTAGACTGAGACATTGGTTGATGTCCCAGCCTAAGTAATATTTTGTTACTATTTACTTATTGATTGCTCGTGACACGTGTAATAGTTAAATCCATTTAATTTTAGGCTCTTCACCTTTAAAAATTCTAACAATATTTGTGCGATGTCTGAATATTAATAACACACCCACAGCCATACTCACCACAAGGAGAATATAATCTCGAATAAGTAACGCACCAATTACGCAACAGATTGACGCGATAATACTTGATAGTGATACATATTTCGTTAAATATAATATACCAAAGAAAATTGCTGCTAATATGATTAATAAGATAGGGTTGATTCCAAGTATAACGCCGGCACTGGTTGCAACTGCTTTTCCCCCTTTAAACCCAAGATAAATCGGGTAAACATGACCTAGAATCGCAAATGCCCCTACGATGAGTCCATTTGTAAAAAATGTACTAATAGCACCGTCTGCATGAACTGGAAGCCATAGTGGGAAGAATACAACGATAAACCCTTTAAATATATCTAAAAAAGTAACTAGGAACCCTGCTGGTTTACCTAATACTCTAAAGCTATTCGTCGCTCCAGTGTTCCCACTACCGAATTGTCTAATATCCTTTTTGAAAAATAACTTACCTATTACATAGCCACTTGGGAAAGCACCAATGAGATAACTTAGTATTAACATGATAATTATCATCACCATACATAATCCACATCCTTTAATGACATTAGAATTATTTTACCACATAAGACCATAGTTAGACGAATAAAATTTATAAGAGTAGTAAAACACGGTTCGATTATAAATTTGATACTTGCAATTTATCAAGATTTATATAAGAATAACTAATGTATAGTTTTAAAAACGAACGTACGTTTGTAGGAGGGCGAAACGATTGGCAATGAATAAACAAAATAATTATTCGGATGATTCCATTCAGGTTCTTGAAGGGTTAGAAGCCGTAAGAAAGAGACCCGGTATGTATATTGGGTCTACTGATAAACGTGGTTTACATCATTTAGTATATGAAGTTGTCGATAATTCCGTCGATGAAGTATTAAACGGCTTTGGTAGTGAAATTTTAGTTACGATAAACAAAGATGAGAGTATCACTATAGAAGATGATGGACGTGGTATGCCAACAGGTATTCATACGTCAGGGAAACCTACAGTCCAAGTTATATTTACAATACTTCACGCAGGCGGAAAATTTGGACAAGGTGGATATAAAACGTCTGGTGGTCTACATGGTGTGGGTGCATCAGTAGTAAACGCATTAAGTGAATGGCTGGAAGTAGAAATTTATAGAGATGGCGCTATCTATAAGCAGAAATTTAGCCATGGTGGCTTACCAGCTACAGGCCTGGAAAAACTAGGAAAAACTAAAAAAACTGGTACTAAAGTAACTTTTAAACCAGACGCTGAGATTTTCAAGTCAGCCACATCTTTTAACTACGATGTCCTTAGTGAACGTTTACAAGAATCTGCATTTTTACTTAAAAATTTAAGAATAACGCTTAAAGATTTAAGAGCGGGCAAAGAAAGAGAAGATGTATTCCATTATGAAGATGGGATTAAAGAGTTTGTAAGCTATGTCAATGAAGGTAAAGAAGTATTACATGATGTGGCCAATTTTGCGGGAAATGCGAATGACATAGAAGTAGAAGTAGCATTTCAATATAATGACCAATATTCAGAAAGTCTTTTAAGTTTTGTTAACAATGTACGTACTAAAGATGGTGGTACACACGAAGTTGGTTTCAAAACAGCAATGACACGTGTCTTTAATGACTACGCAAGACGTATAAATGAATTAAAAGAAAAAGATAAAAACTTAGATGGAAATGATATTAGAGAAGGTTTGACAGCTATTATTTCAATTCGTATTCCAGAAGAGTTGTTACAATTCGAAGGTCAAACTAAATCTAAATTGGGTACACCAGAAGCAAGAAGTGCTGTAGATTCTGTTGTATCTGAAAAATTGCCATATTACCTTGAAGAAAAGGGGCAATTATCTAAAACCCTCGTTAAAAAAGCATTGAAAGCCCAACAAGCAAGAGAAGCAGCTCGTAAAGCAAGGGAAGATGCACGTTCGGGTAAAAAAAATAAGCGTAAAGATACATTGTTATCAGGAAAGTTAACGCCAGCACAAAGTAAAAATACAGAGAAAAAAGAACTTTATTTGGTAGAGGGGGATTCAGCTGGTGGCTCTGCTAAATTAGGTCGTGACCGTAAATATCAAGCAATTTTACCACTTAGAGGTAAAGTGATTAATACTGAGAAAGCACGTTTAGAAGATATATTTAAAAATGAAGAAATCAATACAATTATTCATACTATTGGCGCTGGTGTCGGTAATGAATTTAAAATAGAAGATAGCAATTATAATAGAGTTATTATTATGACAGATGCCGATACAGATGGCGCTCATATCCAAGTATTACTATTAACTTTTTTCTTTAAATATATGAAACCTTTAGTAGAAGCTGGGAAAGTGTTTATAGCTTTACCACCGTTATATAAACTAGAAAAAGGTAAAGGGGCTTCTAAAAAAATAGAGTATGCTTGGACAGATGAAGAATTAGAAAAACTTCAAAAGAAATTAGGTAAAGGATTTAGTTTACAGCGTTATAAAGGTTTAGGAGAAATGAACGCGGATCAATTATGGGAAACGACAATGAACCCAGAGACAAGAACGCTTATTCGAGTTCAAGTTGATGATGAATTGCGTTCATCTAAACGTGTAACAACATTAATGGGAGATAAAGTAGCTCCTAGACGTGAATGGATTGAAAAACATGTTGAATTTGGACTTCAAGAAGATCAAAGTATTTTAGATAATAATGAAATTCAAATACTAGAACAGGATTATTCCGATGAGGAGGAAATAAATTGAGTGAAATAATTCAAGATTTGTCGCTAGAAGATGTTATTGGCGATCGATTTGGTAGATATAGTAAATATATCATTCAAGAGCGTGCACTGCCAGACGTTCGTGATGGTCTCAAACCTGTTCAAAGACGTATTTTATACGCAATGTATTCCAGCGGTAATACATTTGATAAAAACTTCCGTAAAAGTGCGAAAACGGTTGGTGACGTTATCGGACAATATCACCCTCATGGTGACTTGTCAGTTTACGATGCAATGGTCCGTCTGAGTCAAGATTGGAAATTACGCCATGTATTGATAGAAATGCAAGGTAATAATGGTAGTATAGATAACGATCCAGCAGCAGCGATGCGTTATACTGAAGCGAAATTAAGCAGGATTTCTGAAGAATTATTAAGGGATATCAACAAAGACACAGTGCCATTTATGCCGAACTATGATGATACAACTATGGAACCAATGGTTTTACCAGCACGCTTGCCGCATTTGTTAATCAATGGAAGTACAGGTATTTCTTCAGGGTACGCTACTGATATACCGCCACATAACCTAGCTGAAGTGATACAAGCCACTTTAAAATTTATTGACAATCCTAATATCACAGTAAGTCAATTAATGAAATATATTAAAGGCCCTGATTTTCCAACAGGTGGTATTATTCAAGGGATAGATGGTATCAAGAAAGCGTATGAGTCTGGAAAAGGTAAAATTGTAGTTCGTTCAAAAGTAAACGTTGAAGAATTGCGAAACGGTAGAAAAGAATTAATTGTCACAGAGTTACCATACGAAGTTAATAAAAGTGCGCTCGTTAAAAAAATGGATGAGTTACGTGCAGATAAAAAAGTTGATGGTATTGTAGAAGTCCGTGACGAAACTGATCGTACTGGTTTACGTATTGCTATTGAATTAAAGAAAGATGTTAACAGCGAAGCGGTTGCGAATTATTTGTACAAAAATACAGATTTACAAGTTTCATATAACTTTAATATGGTTGCAATTAGTGAAGGTAGACCAGTACTTATGGGTGTACGTCAGTTTATAGATAGTTATCTTAATCATCAAATTGATGTGGTGACGAAGCGTACGCGTTTTGAGTTAGATAATGCAGAAAGTAGAATGCATATTGTAGAAGGTCTAATGAAAGCACTATCTATTTTAGACCAAGTGATTAAACTTATTAGAAATTCTAAAAACAAAAAAGACGCTAAAGACAATTTAGTAGCTGAATTTGATTTCACAGAAGCACAAGCTGAAGCAATTGTAACATTGCAATTATATCGTTTGACGAATACGGATATCGTGCAATTACAAGAAGAACATGATGAATTAAAGGCTAAAATAGCGTATTTAAAAAATATATTAGATAATCACGATGCTTTATTAAATGTTATCAAAGACGAATTAAATGAAATTAAGAATAAATATAAACAAAAACGCTTATCTTCAATTGAAGCAGAAATCAGTGAAATTAAAATTGATAAAGAAGTTATGGTACCAAGTGAGAATGTGATGGTGAGCATTACAAAACATGGTTATATTAAACGAACTTCTTTACGTAGTTTTAACGCAAGCGGTGTAGAAGAACTTGGGGTTAAAGATGGCGATATGATGCTTAAATATCAAGAAGCTAACACGTTAGATACCGCGTTAGTGTTCACTAATAAAGGTAGATACCTTTATATACCAGTGCATAAACTTTCAGAAATTAAGTGGAAAGATTTAGGGCAACACGTTTCACAAATCGTCCCAATAGACGAAGATGAACATGTCATTGATGCTTTCTGCGAAAGTGATTTCAAGCCCGAAGCATTTTATATTTTAGCTACACGCAATGGCATGATTAAGAAAAGTAATGTTTCTATGTTCAAAACATCACGTTATAATAAGCCGTTAGTGTCCATGAAATTAAAAGGTGATGATGAAATCATAGACGTAATGAGAATAGAAGACGCCCAAATACTTACTGCTATAACATATAAAGGTATGTCATTAACTTATAATAGCGATGAGTTATCAGACACTGGTCTTAGAGCAGCTGGGGTGAAATCTATCAACCTTAAAGATGAAGATTATGTCGTGTTAACGCAAGTTATTAATGAACGTAGTTCTATATTAATGGCGACGCAACGTGGATCATTAAAACGTATAGGATTTAAAGTATTACAACAAGCGAAACGTGCACAACGTGGTATTACACTTTTAAAAGAACTTAAAAAATTACCACATCGTATCGTCGCAGCTCATATAATTCATCCTGATGATACGACTTATACCATAACTTCTAAACGACACGAAGAAAGTGGCAATATCAAAGACATTCATTTATCAGAACAATATACAAATGGTAGTTTTATCGTCGATGTAAAAGAATTTGGTGAAGTGGAAAACTTAATCATCAAATAAGGTAATTTTAAAATTTCTGTTAGTAAATACAACAATATAATGATAAAATACCATTAAGTTGCCATAAAAATAAAACAAGAGATTTATAGTAACGTGAAATAGTGTTGCACAAAGCTTTACGATTTGTACTTAACTTATTCATTCATTTTCCTGTGTACATAAATAATTTATCGTTTTCTGTGCACAGAACATATGCTATAAATCTCTTGATTTTATTATAAAAATTTATTTGATAGATGAGAGGGATTAAATTGAGCAATTTTGATAGTTTGATTCCGGATTGGTTCAAAACGTTTGTTCAAGTCGGAAATGATTTAATCTGGTCACAATATTTAATTGGACTTTTAATTACAGCTGGTATATTTTTTACTATTGGTTCTAAATTCGTACAATTAAGATGGATACCAGAAATGTTTCGAGCGATTGGAGAAAAACCTGAAACATTAGATAATGGAAAAAAAGGTATTGCGCCATTTCAAGCGTTTGCAATAAGTGCTGGTTCTCGTGTTGGTACTGGTAATATTGCAGGTGTTGCCACTGCGATTGTGTTAGGTGGACCTGGTGCTGTGTTTTGGATGTGGGTCATTGCATTTATTGGGGCAGCGAGTGCCTTTATCGAAGCAACCTTAGCACAAGTATATAAAGTACCTGATGAAGATGGCGGGTTTCGTGGTGGGCCTGCATATTACATAACTAAAGGACTCAACCAAAAATGGTTAGGTATCGTCTTTGCAGTATTAATTACTGTAACGTTTGCATTTGTGTTTAATACAGTGCAATCTAATACCATTGCTGAGTCATTAAAAACGCAATATAATATAAGTCCTATAGTGACGGGTATTATATTAGCTATTGTTACAGCGATTATTATATTTGGCGGTGTTAGAAGTATCGCGACATTATCATCAATCATTGTGCCAGTTATGGCAATTGTTTATATTGGTTTAGTTGCTGTCATTTTAATACTTAACTATGATCAAATTATCCCGATGATTGGAACAATCATTAAAAGTGCATTTGGATTTGAACAAGTAACTGGAGGCGCTGTTGGTGCAGCAATTCTTCAAGGTATTAAACGTGGTTTGTTCTCAAACGAAGCTGGTATGGGTTCGGCACCTAACGCCGCTGCCACAGCTGCTGCGCCTCACCCAGTTAAACAAGGGTTAATTCAATCATTAGGTGTATTCTTTGATACTATGCTAGTGTGTACCGCTACGGCAATTATGATTTTACTATATACAGGATTAGAATTTGGTGAAAATGCAGCACAAGGTGTGGCAGTAACACAATCAGCACTAAATGAACATTTAGGTAATGCAGGGGGTATTTTCTTAACAATTGCAATTACTTTATTTGCTTTTTCTTCTGTTATTGGTAACTATTATTATGGCCAATCTAATATGGAATTCTTATGGAAAAATAAATCGGTGTTATTCATTTTTAGATGTTTAGTGGTAGTACTTGTATTTGTAGGATCAGTGGTTAAAACTGAAACTGTATGGGGTACAGCAGATGTGTTTATGGGTCTAATGGCAATTGTCAACTTAGTTGCTATTATTGGTTTGTCTAATATAGCTTTCGCAGTAATGAACGACTATCAACGTCAACGTAAAGCAGGCAAAAAACCTGTGTTTAAACCTGAAGAGTTGGAAATTAATTTATTCGGCATCGAGAGTTGGGGCATGAAAAAGAAATAATTCATGTATCATATTTGAATGTGCGTAAAACTATTTTCTTAATGCATTTATTGTATGTTTGTGAAATTTTATCCATATATGAGCAGTAATATGAAATCCGTAGTACTTTATGATTTCGTATTACTGCTTTTTTGAATACTTAAATATTTGCTTATTTTTCTCAATCATTTAAAATAAAGCAATGCGTTTATAAAATACTTTATAGTTTTTACGCTTATTAAGAATATGATTAGTTGTAAATCAAATGTGACAAAATATATATGTTTGAAAAATGTACATTGTGTTATGATTAAAATTAGTTATTTTAAATATGGAACTACATGTATAGAGGTATAAAGATACATAGTTTCATCATTATGTTCTAAATGATTTGTATATTTTGAAAAAATTTAAGGTATGGTGATTTTATGTCGAATGAAGAGCAATTAAAGCAAGATAATCATTCAAAAAAAAGAAAATTGAATTTAAGTTTTCCTGAATCGCGTTTTATGAAATTTATAGGTGGAAAAGATTTAGCCTTTGCCTTACTTATATTAATATTTATCGGTTGTGCAATTTTTATTTTTGACCAAGTTTCTTATATTTTCAAACCATTTATTATTGTTTTTAATACGATTATCGCACCAATCATAGTATCTATTATTTTATATTACTTATTTAATCCCTTAGTGAATTTAATGGAACGCTATAATATTTCAAGGCTTTGGGGAGTTATTATATTATTTTTAGTTATTGTTGGTGTCATTGCACTAGCTATTAATTTATTAATACCAGTAATCGGAGCACAGTTTAAAAGTTTTGGGAATAATTTTCCGTATTATGTTGATAAAGTAAATAAATTTATTGATAGTGTAACGAAGTATTCTTTAATTTCTAATTTTTATGTTCAAATACAAGATCAGTTAGATTCATTAGCTAAAAAGCTACCTTCGATGGTTTCTGATTACTTTAACGGTTTTGGTTCTAAAGTTAAAAATTTTGCTGAGGCTTTAGTTAATGTTGGCGTTGTTATTGCAACAACACCTTTTGTTTTATTCTTTATGTTAAAAGACGGTCACCGCTTTAAAGAATTTTCAACAAATTTAATGCCGCCTAAGTTTAGAAAAGATTTTCATGACTTATTAGATAAAATGAGTATCCAAGTTGGTTCTTATATCCAAGGTCAAATTATCGTGTCATTTTGTATTGGTATTTTATTATTTATTGGATATAGCATCATCGGTTTAGATTACAGTTTAATTTTAGCTTCAATTGCTGCTGTAACAAGTGTAGTACCGTACATCGGCCCAACGATTGCGATATCTCCAGCTATTATTATTGCTTTAATTACGTCACCATTCATGTTATTAAAATTAGTAATTGTATGGACAGCAGTTCAATTTATTGAAGGTCACTTTATTTCCCCAAATATTATGGGCAAAACATTAAAAATTCATCCACTTACGATTATTTTTATCTTATTAAGTGCAGGTAATTTATTAGGTATAGTTGGTGTTATTTTAGGTATACCTGCGTATGCAATATTAAAAGTACTTGTATCTCATTTATATACAATGTATAAACGTCGCTATAACAAATATTATGGTGATGATGCAGGCGAGTACGAAATCACTTCGGATGAAGAAATACGTTAAGTTAAAATTAAGAAAATATTTGAAAAAGAACTGCATTGGAAATCTCAATTTCCAATGCAGTTTTGTCGTTTTTAAATCACAGTATCAAAGTACTTTTATTAAAGATGTGTTGCTATAAGTATATATGTTAAAACTAACAATATTGTAATATGTATTTGCTATATAAATTATTTATTAAAAATAAGAATCGTGCTATATTTTAAATAATATATGAATATAGAAAAGTGATGTGAACACATGTCAAAGCAATCAAGAAATAAAGTATTGTCTATTTTGAAAGTAATCTTTGCAATTTCACTATTTATTTTTGTTGTATTTACTTTATATAGAGAGTTAGCTCATATCAATTTGAAAGAAACGATATACGCTATTAGAGATCTTAATAGTGTTTGGTTGATCGTGCTATTTTTGAGTGGCGGTACGGCTATACTTATATTATCTATGTATGATGTGATTTTAGCTAGATCATTAAATCTGAAGGTTTCATTACCTAAGGCTATTCGCATTGGCTATATTGTCAATGCTTTAAATGCTGTATTAGGGTTTGGTGGTGTTATCGGGGCTAGTGTAAGATTTATTTTGTATAAAGATACTGCTGAAGATAAAAAAGAGTTATTGCATTCTATTTCTGTTGTTTTAATATCTATGTTGACCGGTTTAAGTATGCTCTCAATATTAGTAGTATTTCATGTGTTTGATGTGAAGCACATATTTAATCCGTTCCCTTGGATTAAATGGGTAATGTATATTGCTGCCTTGTTTTTACCTATATTTATAATTTCTACAATTATAAGACCAGTAAACAAAAAGCATAAATTGATAGGTTTATATTGTACAATTGTCTCTAGCATTGAATGGATTATCGCGGCATTAGTATTATATATGTCATTATATACTGTTGGTGTTCAAGTGAACTTATCTGTGTTTATAGGTATATTTGTCATTAGCGCACTGTCAGGGCTAATCAGTTTTATACCTGGAGGGTTTGGTACGTTTGATTTGGTCGTATTATTAGGATTAAAAAGTTTAAACGTTCCAGAAGAGAAAATTGTCTTAGCGTTATTACTTTATAGATTAGTGTATTATCTGTTTCCAGTATTAATTGCATTAATTTTAGCAACTTTTGAATTCCGAGATACAGCTAAACGTTATTGGGATGATTCTAAATTGATGGTTCCTATTAAAGATATGTCTTCATTATTAGCGTCATATCAAAAAGATATTTTAGCAAGAATACCAGCATTTTCGATTGCGATATTACTTACGTTTACAAGTCTATTGTTTTTCTTCAATAATATTACAATTATTTATGATGGACTATATAGTGATTATCATGCCATTTACTATATCACTGTCTCTATCCATACATGTGCTTGTTTATTATTATTATTAAACGTTATAGGCGTTTACTATTTATCCAAAAGAGCCATTTTGTTTTCTATTATTTCAATCATTATTATATTCTGTGTAACGGTTTATACGTATCCTTCTTTAATATTACTAGGTTGGTTAACAACTATGTTCATTATGTTAGTCGTATTTTATAAAAGGTCACGTGTTATTAAACGCCAATTTAGATATACTAAGTTATTGGTCAGTTTATTAATAGGGGCATTCGTTTTATTTGTGAATCACAATATTATAAGAAGTACATTTTATACTTTGGATATTTATCACTTAGAAATGGACTCATCAATATTAAGGTATTACTTTTGGTTTACGATTATCACAGTAGTCATTATTGTGAGTGTGATTGTATGGTGGTTTGAAGCGAAGTTTAAATCTTCAAGCAATGATGATGGTTTAGCACAATGTAAAGCCATTATTGATAATTATGGCGGTAATTACTTAAGTCACCTCATATATAGCGGCGATAAAAAGTTTTTCTTTAATGATACTAAAGATGCGTTCGTGATGTATCAGCGTAAGCGCAACACATATATTGTTTTAGGAGACCCAATTGGAAATGCTACATCGTTTCATAAGTTGCTTGAAAAATTATATAGTGAAGCGCACTATTTAGGCTATGATATCATTTTCTATCAAGTTACTGATAGATATATGTCTATTTATCATGATTTTGGGAATCAATTTTTCAAATTAGGTGAAGAAGCGCTCATAGACTTATCAGCTTTTACTATTTCAGGCAAAAAAAAGCGTGGCTTACGAGCTACATTAAATAAGTTAGAGGACTCAGGTTGTACATTTGAAATACTAGATCCTCCATTTTCGCAAGCGTTTTTAGATGAATTAAAACAAATAAGTGACGATTGGTTAGTTGGATCAACAGAAATGCAATTTTCTGTTGGTAATTTTGATGAGCATTATCTTTCACAGGCACCTATAGCAATGATTAAAGATATGGACGGTGCTATACTTGGCTTCTGTACTTTTATGCCTACAAATTATAACGCAACGCTTTCTGTTGATTTAATACGTTGGAAATCAGATGTAACATTGCCTTTGATGGATAGTTTATATATTCATATGTTGTTGTGGTCTAAAAACAATAATTATAAATATTTTAATATGGGTATGGCCACATTATCTAATGTAGGTAAAGTTCCGTTTTCATTCTTTGGTGAAAGACTGGCTGGCAGAATTTTTGAACATTTTAATGGTTTATATAGATTTCAAGGATTAAGACGTTATAAAGAGAAATTTAATCCTAGCTGGCAACCGAGATTTTTAGTCTATCGTAAAAGACATTCACTATGGCTCAGTATGATAAAAGTTATGCGTGTAATTAGAAAAAAAGAATAAAATAAAAACAACCAACGCATCCCGTTAATGATGGTTGGTTGTTTTTAGGAGTTATAGTTTTTAATGGTTTTGGTAGTTAACGCCGGAGAAGTTATTAACTACTTTAATAAACTAACTATATTACTTTCTAAATATCATTTGATCCTAACTATATATGAATTTCTCTTTACCCTCTGTTTAAGGTATATATATATAATAGCATCAACAGAAAACGCTTTCAACAGTGTGATTCGATATTATTTGAATAATAATTGACATTTTATCTACTTTATTTCTTTTTGAATTTAAATAGTATTTTTACATTTAAAAACATACTATTGTAGCCATGATTTATAAAATTATGAAAATACATTTAAGGTTTTAAAGTTATATAGTAATATATAAATATTAATTATTTGCAAAGGGTGCAGTGGGGTGAAAAAATGAAAAAAATTATAATTAGCTTGGTATTAATAGTTCTCTTAGTAGCGTTAGTACTTTCAATTAAATCATTATATGAGACAAAGCAGATAAATTATCAAAGCGTTAATCAGCCATCTCAAAATAATGAAACTAAAAATAAACACAATTCACAATATCCTTCTCCTCAAATTGATGTGCTATCACAAGCATTTAGTGAAAATTTTATGAATCGTGATGTTAGAAATCAATATATGCACATATCTAAAGGCATGAGTAAAAGTAAAGTGGAACGATATTATGGAAATAGTGAAGAACATTTAAAAATTAATAACCTTAAAACACAAAAATATGGGAATATAGCAATTTATTATCAAAACGATAAAGTGCAACGATTTTTTGTTATTCCTAACAATGTTTATATTCAAGCGTTTACTCAAGTGCATGGAAATAGAGACAAAAACTATAATAATGGTACGATGATATATGATGATAATCCGTTTAACCAATTCTCTGTCAAAGTATATTTTGATCCAAACGGACAAATTAAGGCTATAGAAAATGTGAATCAAGTTTCTTTATCCTATTAAATAGCGTATAAATAATGCTATGTTAGACATAACTTTTTATTTTATTTCATAACCAATGACTTAAATCATCTCTTATTAATATAATAATTAATCACTAGAATAAACTATCAAAACAGAAAAATTTGTGATAATATGAAAGCGGTTACACAAATAGAGGTGATTTTTATAACGACAATTAAAGAAGTAGCAAATTTAGCAGGTTGTTCTGTAGCAACGGTGTCTAGAGTCATAAATAATAATGGATATGTAAAAGAACAAACGAAAAAGCGCATTGAATGTGCCATCAGTGAACTTAACTATCAACCTAATGAAGCGGCACGCACGTTGTATAAACGTAAGTCAAAAATGATTGGTCTATTATTGCCAGATATTAGCAATCCTTTTTTTACATTAATAGCGAGAGGCGTTGAAGATATAGCATTATCACAAGGCTTTCAAGTATTAATTGGTAATAGTGATAATAATGCTAATAAAGCTAGAGATTATCTTTCTACTTTTAATTCTTATAATTGTGTTGGAGTGATTACTACAGCATTTGCTGATAAGCAAGTTGAAAAATTATTAAAATCTCAAAATATGCCATGTGTATTTGTAGATCGCGTTAATGATGTCATTAGTGGCGTTTCTGCAAACCATTTCGAAGGAGGAGAATTACAAGCGCAACTTATTTTAGAAGGCAAACCACAAAATATATTGATTATCCATTTGGATTTAAAAATTAATACCTTTAAGTCAAGAATCAACGGTATTGAATCAATATTGAAGCAATATAATGTGAAGTATTTTTATTATGAATCTGAAAAGCTAACAAATGAGCAGGCATTTATTTCGTTAATTAAAAATTTGAAAATTGATAGTATCATATGTAGCAATGATATTTTAGCGATTGAAACGATGGCGATTATTCAACAATTTAAGTTTAAAGTACCTGAAGATATTCAAATTGTAGGTTATGATAATATACCATTTTCGACAATGACATTTCCAAACATTTCAACAATTGATCAATCTGCATATGTCTTAGGCCAAAAAGCTGTATCAAAATTATTGAATTTAAAAACGAATGATTATGATAAGCAACTTGTATTATCACCTAAACGAAGGGGGAGCATAAGGTTTTAACTGCAATTATGTAACCCGTTACATAATATATTATATAACGAATGGGGAGATTAAATGTATAAAACAGGTATTCTAAACAGTGAAATATCTAAAGTATTGAGTGATTTGGGACATACTGACAAAATAATGATTGCTGATTGTGGTCTTCCGGTGCCAGAAGGCGTGAAAAAGATAGATTTAGCATTAACATTTGGAAAACCTTCATTCGAAGAAGTATTCGATTTAATTAAAGAACACATGGAAATCGAACAATTAATCATTGCTAATGAAATGATAAAACAAAACAGCGCATTATATGTAAAGCTATTATCTTGGAACATTGATATCACAACTGAATCGCATGCATCTTTAAAAACGTTAAGTAACGAGGTTAAGGCAGTTATCCGAACGGGCGAAGCTAAACCTTATGCCAATGTAATTTTAACAAGCGGTGTTTTATTTTAAGGGGGGGGCAGTTATGATAAACATGAATCAAATATACAAATCATTTGGGCAAAATAATGTATTAAGCGGCGTTGATTTTGAAATAAATGATGCTGAAATTCATGCACTAATGGGTGAAAATGGAGCTGGTAAAAGTACGCTTATGAAAATACTTACCGGCGTGTATAAGGCTGATAGTGGCAGCGTATTAGAAGATGGGAAACCGATTCATTTTAAAAATACGATGGATGCTGAACAAAATGGTATATCCTTTATCCAACAAGAATTAAATATTTGGCCAAATTTGACTGTGCTTGAAAATTTATTTTTAGGAAAAGAGGAAACCAAATTTTTAGGTGTTGTAGATAATAAAAAGATGAAACAACGTGCTTTGTCAGTTTTCAAAAAATTAAATATTGATATTGATTTAAATAGAATGGCAGGTACTTTATCAGTCGGTATGCAACAGATGTTAGAAATTAGTAAGGCGTTGATGGAAAAGCCAAAAATTATCATTATGGATGAGCCTACTGCTGCTTTAACGAATAATGAAATAGCTACTCTGTTTGAACAGATTAATCGTTTGAAAAATGAAGGCGTTTCTTTTATATATATTTCTCATAGAATGGAAGAAATATTTAGTATTTCAGATCGTATTACTGTTATGAGAGATGGCCAATCTATTTTAACAACAAAGACAAAAGACACCACTCATGCTGAAGTCGTAAAATCCATGATAGGAAGAGATCTAGACAATCAGTATCCTGATAGGCATTATCACCAAGAAGATATTGTCCTTTCTGTAGAAGATTTAAGTTCAGTAGAGCATCAATTAAAGCCTATCCATTTTGATTTACACAAAGGAGAGATACTCGGATTTAGTGGTTTGATGGGCGCTGGTCGTTCAGAAATTATGCGTGTCTTATTCGGCTTAGATAAGGGAAATAAGACTGTCAAACTTAATGATAAACAAATTCAAATTCAGAACCCCAATCAATCTATTTCACAAGGACTTGCTTTTATCACTGAGAATAGAAAAGAAGAAGGATTAGTGCTACAAGATTCAATTCTAGAAAACATTACGTTACCTGCTTTAAAAAGTTTTTCAAAAACAGGTTTTTTAACTAAAAGTACGATGGCACAATATTCTGATCAAATGATTGCACGCATGAATATTAAAGGTAAAAAAGAGGACGCTTGCGTTAATTTATCAGGTGGTAATCAACAAAAAGTCGTTTTAGCTAAATGGATTGCAACAGCACCACATGTTTTGATTTTAGATGAGCCAACACGAGGCATTGACGTAGGAGCTAAACGCGAAATATATCAATTGATGAACGAACTAACAGACCGTGGCATGTCTATAATTATGATTTCATCAGAATTACCAGAAATTATAGGTATGAGCGATAGAGTAGCAGTGATACACGAAGGAAAAATTACAGGTATATTAGAGGGCGCGTCTATCTCTGAAGAACATATTATGACTTTAGCTACAGGAGGGGAAAATAATGAAACAGTCTAAATTATCATTTTCTTATTCGTATTTAGAAAAAATCATACCTTTTATTGGTTTGATTTTATTGGTTATTATTATAAGTATACTAAATAGTGCTTTTTTAGAGCCTTCTAATCTATTTAATTTATTAAGACAAGTTTCAATCAATGGTTTAATTGCGTTTGGGATGACCTTTGTCATTTTAACGGGAGGTATTGATTTATCAGTAGGTTCAACATTAGCATTATCTAGTGCTGTTGTTGCGATTTTAATGGTTACTGGCATAGACTCAATTTTAGCACTGTTAATCGGGTGCCTTTTTGGTGCTATATTAGGTGCTATTAATGGATTATTAATAACGATTGGCAAGATGGCGCCGTTCATTGCAACATTAGCGACGATGACTGTCTTTAGAGGTTTAACCCTTGTTATTACAGATGGTAATCCTGTTACGAATTTAAATGGCAGCTATGCTTTTCAATTGTTTGGTAGAGGCTATTTCCTAGGTATACCAGTACCAGCAGTTACCATGTTTATCACCTTTATTATCTTATATATATTGTTACATAAAACAGTATTTGGTAGACAAACGTATGCTATGGGAGGAAATGAAAAAGCTGCATTTATTTCCGGTATCAAAGTCAACAAAATTAAAATAATGATTTATAGCTTAGCAGGGTTAATGTCAGCTATGGCGGGAGCTATTTTAACTTCTCGTTTAAATTCAGCGCAGCCAACCGCAGGGATGTCCTATGAATTGGATGCTATTGCAGCTGTTGTGCTAGGTGGTACTTCTTTAACAGGCGGTAAAGGTCGTATTGTTGGAACGTTAATAGGGGTATTAATCATTGGTGTATTGAATAACGGTTTAAATTTGTTAGGGGTATCTTCTTTTTATCAACAAGTTGTTAAAGGTATCGTTATTATTATTGCTGTATTAATTGATAGAAAAAATAAGTAATTGGGGGGTGCTGATATTGAAAAGACTATTTATAAGCGCGTTAGCTTTAGTATTATTTTTAGCTGGTTGTTCACTAGAATCACCATTGGAAAAAAATGATAACGGTAAATCAGATAAGAAAAAATCGGATATCATTATTGGGGTGAGTATCTCTACACTAAATAATCCTTTTTTTGTAAAAGTTAAAGACGGTATTGAAAAAGAAGCTAAGAAACAAGGTGTTAAAGTTAAATTTGCTGACGCACAAGATGATGCGGCGAAGCAAGCTAATGATATAGATGATTTGATTCAACAAAAAGTTGATTATTTAATCGTAAATCCAACTGATTCAGACGCAATATCTGGTAGTATTCAAATTGCGAATGATGAAAGCATACCAGTGATCACATTAGATAGAGATGTAGCAAAAGGCGAAGTAGCTTCATTTATTGCTTCAGATAACATCAAGGGGGGTGAAATGGGTGGTGAGTTGATTGTGGATGAGTTAGGCGAAGGCGCAAAAGTAGCTGAACTTGAAGGTGTTCCAGGCGCCAGTGCTACGCGAGAACGTGGTAAAGGTTTCCATAATATTGCTGACAAATCACTCAATGTAGTGTCTAAACAAAGTGCTAAATTCAACAGGACTGAAGGGTTAAACGTAACACAAAATATGATTCAAGCTCATCCTGATATGGAAGCCGTTTTTGCACAAAATGATGAAATGGCTTTAGGTGCAGTAGAAGCCATAGGAAACAAAGATATCAAAGTCATTGGTTTTGATGGTAATGAAGATGCTATTAAATCTGTGGAAAGCGGTAAATTATTTGCTACAGTTGCGCAACAACCTAATTTAATGGGTGAAGAAAGTATCAAGACGATTATGGATTTATATAATGGTAATAAGGTAGAGAAAAAACATAAAATCCCTTTAGAAATGAAACGTCAACAGTAAATTATATCTTAAATATATAAAAGCCGGGCCATTTTGAAATTTAAGATGTACCCGGTTTTTAATATTTGTTTATTTGTATTTTTGGCGTTCTTGTTGCTCTTGCGCATAGCGCTCAGGATTTTTTTTGTAAAAATCTTGATGCTTAGCTTCAGCTTCATAAAATGTAGAAGCAGGTAATATTTTTGTAGCGATTGCTTTATCTTTATCTATTGTTTGTTTTAATTTTTCTACATAATCTTCTGCTACTGCTTTTTGGTCTTCATTTGTGTAAAAGATAGCTGTTTTGTATTGTGAACCTCTATCTTGAAATTGACCGCCTTCATCTGTTGGATCTATTACAGAAAAGAATATCTCTAATAATTTATTATATGAAAACAGAGCAACATCGTATTCTATTTCGACTGTTTCATAATGTCCGGTGTCACCTGTCTTAACTTGTTCATATGAGGGGTTATCTTTATGTCCTCCCATGTAACCAGAAGTTACCTTTTCAATGCCTTCAAACGTGTCGAAAGGTTTGACCATACACCAAAAGCAACCTCCAGCGAAGTATGCTTTATTTATATTCATGCTTAACATCCTTTCCATATTAGACCTTAGTACCAAATATTAAGATATTACTTGATTTTTAGGCAGTTTTTATATAACTTTAATATATGTTAATTATAGTACATAGCAGTGCAATTTTGAAGATATAAGGTTGATTACATATGAATGAGGATAAACAAAGAAGTAAAGAAAGTGAAAACACAGAAAAACAATCTACAATGCGTAGAAGCAAAAAGAAGCGGCTAAAAAAATTTCCATTTATTATTTTAATAATCATTATTATTTTAGCGATTATTGTCGGATATTCTATTCATGGTTATAAATCAGGGATTGAATATGCAGAAGACCACGGTAAGACACTTAAAAAACACAAATTTAACGGTGCCAAAAAAAATGATGGTAAGATTACAATTATGGTTTTAGGTGCTGATAAAGAACAAGGTGGTATTTCTAGAACTGATTCTATCATGATTGCACAGTATGATTATATTCATAAAAAAATGAAGATGATGTCTGTGATGCGTGATATTTATGCGGATATACCAGGTAATGGGCAACATAAAATTAATTCAGCATATTCTATTGGAGGTCCTGAGTTATTACGACAGACATTAAAGAAAAATTTAGGTGTTGACCCAGAATATTATGCCATTCTTGATTTTACTGGATTTGAAAAAATGATTGATGAATTGGAACCTAATGGTGTACCAATTGACGTTGAAAAAGATATGTCCAAAAATATTGGTGTTTCCCTTAAAAAAGGCCACCATAGATTAAATGGTAAAGAATTATTAGGTTATGCTCGGTTTAGACACGATGAAGAAGGTGACTTTGGTCGTGTAAGACGTCAGCAACAAGTCATGCAATCACTTAAACAAGAATTAGCGAGTCTAGATACATTGCCTAAATTACCTCGTGTTGCAGGTATACTAAGAGGTTACTTAAATACTAATATGCCAGATTCTGCGCTGATTCAAACTGGTTTGAATTTTGGTATACGTGGAGATAAAAATGTTGATTCTATTACGTTGCCATTACAAAACACATACCAAGATATTCAAACACCGATGGATGGAAGTGCTTTAGAAATAGATAAAGCGAAAAATAAGGAAGAAGTACAAAAGTTTTTAAATGAATAATAATATATTTAAAATTTAAAAAAGAAGAGACCGAGACATTAATCATGTCTCGGTCTCTTCTAGTATGCGGGAAGTAAGGAATGGGATGAAAATGTGATTTTTGTCCTGTTTTTCTATACTATAAGAAATTATTGATCTGATTTTCTAACACCAGCAACGCCGTAGTGAGAAGCTTTCATTTCTTCAATGACTACATGTATAGCTTCTTTATTGGCGTCTGTTGTTTTTTCTACAGCTTTAGTCACTTCTGATACTAAATTTTTAAGTTGTTCATCTGAACGTCCTTCTAATAGTTTTACATTTACAATCGGCATTTAAGTTCCTCCTAATATGTCTATTTTTTATATTATATCATGAAAATCCTCAAAACTATAAAAATAGTTAAAGGAACAATTGTTCTTAAAAATATTGAAATAGAACACGTGTTCTTATATAATAAAAAGGACTAAGGGGGAGTGTCATATGTATGATTACAATCTGTTAGAGGAAAGGGTCATATTATGTATTGATCAAAAAAGTTTTTTTGCAAGCGTTTCTTGTATCCAAAAAGGGCTAGACCCTATGAAAGAAAAGTTGGCAGTTGTTGCAGATACTAAGAAACAAGGTTCAGTTGTGTTAGCTGCTACAGGGCCATTAAAAGCGTTAGGTATTAAAACAGGTTCAAGGTTATTCGAGATACCGCATAGAAACGATATTTATATTATTAATCCAAGTATGAGAAAATATTTGGAAGTTTCAGTGGCAATATCTAAAATTGCATTACGTTATATCGCTCCAGAAGATTTGCATCAATATAGTGTTGATGAATTCTTTATGGATGTCACAGAAAGTTATCGTAGATTTAGCAGTACAGTTCATTCTTTTTGTCAAAAATTACAATATGAAATTCTAGAAGAAACGGGTATACATTGTTCAATAGGTATTGGGTCGAATATGCTACTGAGCAAAGTAGCAATGGACATAGAAGCCAAATATACAGATCATTTAATTGCTGAGTGGCGATATCAAGATATACCTCATAAACTTTGGCCTATTTCACCTTTAAGTGATTTTTGGGGAATTAGTAAGAAGACTGAAGCAAAAATGAATAAGCGAGGCATCTTTACTATAGGAGATCTAGCACATTATCCATATCAATATTTAAAAAGAGATTTTGGTATTATTGGCGTTGATTTACATTTACATGCAAACGGAATTGACCGAAGTAAAATTAGAGATAAATATAACGTAACGAACCCTTCAATTTGTAAAAGCCAAATATTAATGCGCGATTACCATTATCATGAAGTTAAAGTTGTGATGCAAGAATTAATTGAAGATGTGTCAAGCCGTGTTAGAGCAAGAAATAAACTAGTTAAGACGATTCACTTTTCTTTTGGTTATAGTAACCAAGGCGGCGTGGAGAAACAATATACATTACAAGAACCCACAAATTTAGAGCGTATTATTTTTGAAGCGGTAGAACGCTTAGCAGATAAACTATGTGATCCCACAGTATTGTATAGAACAGTAAGTATTTCACTTACTCAATTTATAGATGAAAAAGATAAACAGTTAAATTTATTTATAGATGAGTATGAAAGTAAAAGAACTGAAAAATTAGCTAAAACAATCGACGCTTTACATCAGAAATTTGGTAAAGGTAGTGTATCTAAGGCAATATCTTATACAGACGCGGGCACCAAACATGGTCGATTAGGTCTTATGGCAGGGCATAAAATGTGAATGATTGAAACTATGCAAAACATATTCTATACGGATGTACCAAAGTGAGCGCAATATAAGAATGTACCATAACCAAGTGACTATTGGTATAACTAAGCATTTCATAGGGAAAAAATATGATGTGATATGGCGCAATATTATGATATAGATAGAAGCGTCCTTGGTATTTTACTATCACGTAATGAATAAAGCTGTATAAGATTAAATAGGCTGAGGTATATAAAAACGATTGGCCAAATGACATGATTTGGTCAATCGTTGAATAACGTTTATGTCTTAAATTAAAATCAGAAAATTTTTGATTAACTATTCAATATAAGTATCAAAATCACTTAGCGCTTCAGCACCTTTTTTACGGTCTTCAGGGTTTTTAAAGCTAACGCGTAAAGCTCCATATATATCTTCGCGCACTTCTAAAATCCTTAAGTTGCTTATAGAAATATTATGTAAACTCAAGATATGTGTAACTTGGCTAATCATACCTGGTTTATCCGGAATATCAACATATAAATCATACTCTATAGATAGCGCTCCTTGTGATTTTAGTGGAAGTTCATCTCTGTATAATTTCGCATCATTATAAAAATGATATAAGTCTTCAGGGTCATTTTCTTCCACAAGGCTTATGACATGTTCCATTTGTGTTTTCCATTCTTTCAGGATATCAACAATAGTATTTTTATTTTCGATGGTGATGTCGCGCCACATAATTGGACTGCCACTAGCAATTCTTGTGATGTCTCTAAACCCTCCAGCAGCCAGAGTTTTCACCAATGAAGAATGATTGACATGGTTTGCGTTTAAATGCACAAGGCTCGAAGCAATAATATGGGGGACATGACTGACGATGCCTGTAACAAAGTCATGTTCTTTTGCATTTGTTGCAATAAATTTTGCTTTTGTTGTATCCAGTAATGATCTAATTTCGTCAAATGCTTGGTTATTGCCTGGTTCATCATGTACTAACACGTAAAAAGCATTTTCAAATAAATGTTTTTTTGCGTTAAGCACGCCTGATTTATGACTTCCAGCCATAGGATGACCGCCAATCAAGTGAATATCATGGTTTAAAAGGTACTGCTCATATTGTAATATAGTTGATTTAGTACTGCCAGTATCAGTAACAATCACATTGCTTTTAGTTTGATAGTTTGGTAGTGCTTGTAAATATTTAATTGTTTGTTGTACGGGTGTGGCATAAATAATAATATCTGCATTTTCCACACAAGTTTTATAATCGGTAGATTGATAATCAATAATCCCAATAGATAACGCTTTTTCTAGTTGGGAGGCATCTGCATCATAAGCAGTGATTTCAATATCATTATGGTAATATCTTAAATTACTCGCAAGACTACCGCCGATTAAACCTAAACCTACGAAAAGTATTTGTTGCATTTTGCTGACCACCTCTATCAAAATTTTCAGAATAGTAACATTGTATAGTAGGAAAAGCTAATTCGCAATACGTGTTTGATTTTAAAACATGAAATAGATAACAAAACTATCTGTTTAATTATCTATGGTATTGAAACATATATAATAGTTATTATAATCACATAGTTAATCATCTCGAATGCAGTCAATTTATAACAATAAGCTGTGATATTTATAGTAATGAAATTATGCAACAAAAGCAGGAGTAAACCATTTATATGATTTTGTACTACCATTCTGTATAATGATATAATAACTATATTAAGTGTAAGCCTAGCATACATGAATTTCAGACTATGTCAGCAAAACTACTACTTTCCATGATCAATAAAACTTGTAAAAAGAAAGCTAGCCATATTTTTTAAATAATTTAGATATCAATTTATTTTAAATTGCAAACTTTACAAAAAAGAAAATAATTAAATTTTAGGTCTAAATACAATTGAGACTAAAGAGAAGGCACCAAATATAGAAAAAGCCAAGGTATAAGAAGAAAATTGAATTACATTCCCTGAAACCATGGCACCTATGATTTGGCCAAAAGCTAGTGTGAAAAATGGGACACCTATACCTAAAGAGGGCGCCTTTTCAAAAATTTTAATACCCCATATCATTAAAATGCCTGTTAGAAACACATAAGAACTGCCGAAAAATAGCGCGGATAAGAATATAATAAATAAGTTAGTGTTATCAATATTTAAAGATAAAATAGAGGTTGCCATCATTAATACTACGATAATATATAAAGTTTTAATTGAAAATTTAGAAATTAAACCACCTGAAAATCCTCCGATGATGCCTGATACTCCAACCAATATCCAAAAAGAAGATGTAATGAAATCTGAATTAGAAGGTACGGTTGCAATATAATCTTTAGAGAAAGTCCAATAAATAGCAGACGCACAACCTAAAATCAAAGAAGCGATGTTGATAGACATGCTTTTTTGTAGTAATGGTTTCAAACTGTAAGGCTGTGTTTGAGTTTTGAATTTTTTTATAGAAGAAATATGTTTAGGTATATAAAGATAATTTATTAATAAAACGATAATTGCTATAATTCCAAATATTAAATAAACAACTCTCCAATTATCAGACAATATATAAGCGATAGGTCCAGAGATTACGATACCAAAACCAGTACCGGCGTTTATCCACGTATTAGCTTTGTTTTGCGTGTTTTTATCCAAATTATTTTGAACCACCTCACCGTAAGCAGGTGAACCAAATCCTGTACTCATACCAGCAATAAAAACACCTAAGAACAATAGAACTGCTTCATGAGATACGGATATGATAAAAATACCTAAAATAGAAGTTAAACCAGCTAAACTAACAAACATCTTTGGGTCTTTTTGGTTTGAATAGTAAGTAGAAATCGCAATAGCGAGACAATAAGCAATATAAGTTGCGGAACTTATCATACCCATAGTACCACTACCTAATTTGAGGTCATTTGAAATATTGGGTAATAATAGTCCGAAAGCGAACCTTGCTAAACCGTAAGTAACGGCAATCATTAAAGTCCCAGAAATAATTATTTTATTATTCATTGTTTAGCACTCCTTTTGAAAGACTCATCGTAATAGATTTAACATCTGCAAAATCCATATGTTCTATCATTGATGTACTGCCTTCCAATATGAATAGTAACTTTTTAGCTAAATCTTTTATGTTACGATAATTTTCGTTTTCTAACTTTTCTTCTATTAATTTTGCCACCTTTATTTTATGGTGACTGACTATATCTACAATATCTTGATTGGAATGTCTAAATTCTTCCATAGCTTTTAAAAATAAACACCCGTTTGTATTTTTGCGCTTTAACCATTCTAAATGCTGTTCGATCATATGGTTTAAGCTTTTATCATTGTTATTTTCTAAGAAGTTCATATACACATCTTCTCTATATTTTAAAACCGCGACGATTAAATCATCTTTAGATTTATAATTTCTATATAGAGTCATCGTTGCAACATTTGATGCTTGGATAATCTGATCAATGCCTGTTGCGCTAAAACCTTGCTTATCAAAAAGTTGATTGGCACTGTAGATTAATTGCTCCTGTTTTTTAGTTAATTTTGTCATTATATCCCACCTTTAAAAGAGAACGTTCACTCTCATTTTAAAATAATATGTGCTATTTTCAATACTTTTTATTAAAATAAGTAAAAATTTATGAGAATTTATGTTAATGATTATTCAATAACGGTTTAAATCATCGTAGTATAAGCAACTATGAGTGACATCCAAGTATTGCTTATTTAGAATGATTTTTATAATATAATTTGGATTAAGTTGCCATTTAAAGTTAAACTTACAAATTTAATTACACCAGTTTAGTTACAATGTTAACTCAGCATATTATTTTAAAAATAAGAGCGTTTTTAAATTATAAGTTGACAAATGAAAATGATACTTGTATTATTTAAATTAATTCATTTTACAACAAACACAAGTTGTCATTTGAAAGATAGAGTAGCGTATGTGATTTGTAGCAATTAGAAAGCTAATGGTCGATGAAAATTAGCACAACATATATTGTGAATTGGGCTTTTAAATGTTGATACAGATTAATATATTTAAAGTGAACAATAAATTTGTTAACTAAGGTGGCACCACGGTAACGCGTCCTTACAGCATGCGTTAGTGTGGTGTTTTTTATATTTAAAAAAGAAAACAAAATGAAGTAAGTTATGAAAGGTAGCGTACAGAAAGTTAGTGGCTGATGAAAACTAACACCTACATATACTGAAATTGGGTTTTGTTGGATTACAAGTGAAGATTCAAATGAGTGGGTAGATAGTTTATGACATATGTCTACTAATTTAGGTGGTACCGCGCGTCAGCGTCCTTAATTAATATTTAAGGACGCTGATTTTTTTATGGGGAGGAATATAAAATGAAGGTGCAATATCAAAAAATAAATGCTGAAGTAACTCCAGAAGCACTAGCAAGATTGAAGCAACACAAAATTATTTTAGAAAGCACAGACCAATCTAAACTTAAAGGACGTTATTCAATTGTGATATTTGACGTATATGGATCACTTACATTGGATAATGAAAATATGATGATACATTACAGTGATAAAGAGACGCTAATAGAAACTGAGCAACCCTATGATAAATTAAAAGCATTTATAGACCAATATAAAGCTGTTGTAGAAGATGAAGATTTAGCTTTATTACCATTTGTTTCAGGGTTTGTAGGCTCATGTAGTTTTGACTTAGTTAGACATGAATTTCCAATATTGAAACAGATTGCATTAGATGACCATCCACAGCACGATGCAAAATTTTATATGGTCGAAGACGTCTATGTATTTGACCATTACAAAGAACATCTCTATGTCATAGCAACAGACTTATTTTCTAATGATAGTGAACAACAGTTAGCACAACGTGTAAATCATCGTGTTGAAGCATTAAAGGATATCAATATTTACCCTTCTCCTATAAAGAATGAGATAAATGAAAAACAAATTGAATCGAATATTGCACCAGAACAATTTATAAAAACAGTGAGCGATATGAAGTCATTAATACAACAAGGTGATATGTTCCAAGTTGTCCCTTCAATTATTTATAAATATAAGCATCAGTTTGGTGTAAATATACAATTGTTATCTTACCAACTTTATCAAAACCTAAAACGCCAGAATCCCAGCCCTTATATGTATTATTTAAATTTAGACGAACCGATTATCGTAGGTAGTTCACCAGAAAGTTTTGTGAAGGTAAAAGGACAAACTGTTGTTACTAATCCCATAGCTGGAACGATAAAAAGAGGTGCTACTGAAGCAGAAGATTATAAAAATGAACAACAATTAATCAACGATGAAAAAGAAATCAGTGAACATAGCATGCTTGTTGATTTAGGCCGAAACGATATTCACAGAGTAAGTGAAATAGCTAGTTCTAAAATTGAAAAGTTAATGGCAATTGAACGTTATGAGCATGTAATGCATATTGTGAGTGAAATAACTGGAAAACTAAAATCTAACTATTCACCAATGACAGTTATTGCAAGTTTATTGCCAACAGGTACAGTATCAGGTGCGCCGAAATTAAGGGCAATTCAACGAATTTATGAAGCACAACCTCAAAAACGCGGTGTGTATAGCGGAGGTATAGGATACATCAATTGCAATCATGATTTAGACTTTGCATTAGCCATACGCACAATGATGATCGATGAAACATATATTAATGTAGAAGCAGGTTGTGGTGTTGTATATGATTCAATACCTGAGAAAGAATTAGAAGAAACGAAACTTAAAGCGAAAAGTTTACTGGAGGTGTCACCATGATCTTAGTCGTTGATAATTATGATTCTTTTACGTATAACTTAGTGAATATTATAGGCAAAACAGAAGATATGGTGATTAAATATCCAGATGACCCTGAAATATTTGGTTTAGAAATTGATGGGTTAATTATATCTCCTGGTCCAGGCCACCCTCTTGATACAAATCTTTTAATGGATATTATTGAGCATTATAAAGAGAAACCAATATTAGGTGTTTGCTTAGGGTCACAGGCATTAACATGTTATTACGGTGGCGATGTAATACAAAATAAAAAAATAAAACATGGTAAAAAAGATACGATGCAAATTGTAAGTGACTCTAAATTATATAGAGATATTACTGAATATTCAGAAATAATGAGGTACCATTCATTAATCAGTGACCCTGAGACGTTACCTAAACCATTAAAAATAACTGCTAAAACAAATGATTGCGTTCAATCATTTGAACACAGAAATGGCTTGCATTATGGAATTCAGTACCACCCTGAATCATTTGCAACGGAATATGGTGAAGAAATTATAAAAAACTTTTTAAATATCATTAAGGAGGTCAATTATAATGAGTCTACAAAGTCATATAAAACAGTATAAACCACTTAATCAAACTCAAATGAATGAATTTATAGAACTATTGATTGCGAACGATTTAGAAGAAGCAGTTAAATTAGAATTATTAGAAGCATTTTCAGAAAGAGAGCTAACTCAAGATGAATTGACTTATATTTCACATAGTCTCATTAGCTCTATGTACCCAGAACAACCCTATTGTCCTGATAGCATGTGTGTTTGTGGAACAGGCGGAGATAAATCAAACAGTTTTAATATTTCAACCACAGTTTCATTTGTGTTAGCAAGTGCAGGTGTACCAGTGATAAAGCATGGTAATAAAAGCGTGACATCTTCATCAGGAAGCACAGATTTATTAAATGAGATGAATATTGCGACACGCAGCGTTAGGGAAACAGAAGGACAATTAAAAGACGTTGGATTAGTATTTTTAAATGCAACCGAAACGTACCCAATAATGAAAAATATACAACCTCTGAGAAAAGCGATTAGCAATCCAACTATTTTTAATATTACTGGTCCATTGATTAATCCATTTAAATTAGATTATCAAGTTATGGGTGTATATGAACCAAGTAATTTAAGTAAGATTGCTCAAACATTAGCAGATTTAGGAAGAAAAAAAGCTATCGTATTACATGGTGCAAATGGTATGGATGAGGCCACGTTATCTGGAGACAATATAATATATGAAGTAACAGAAGATAAAACAATTCAATCTTACACATTGAATGCAACAGATTTAGGTTTAGATTATGCGCCTAATAGCGATTTGTATGGTGGCACACCACAAGACAATTTGGAAATTACGAAACAAATATTAAATGGCAAAGATCGCAGTGCTAAAAGAGATGTCGTTTTATTAAACACAGGTATTGCTTTGTATGTTGCAAATAAAGCGACAACAATTCAAAAAGGTGTTGATAAAGCTCGAGTATTAATTGAAAACGGCGAAGCTTTAAAACAATATAATAAAATGGGAGGCAAAACGTATGACTATATTGGATGAAATTGTAGCATATAAAAAGGATTTATTAAGTGAAGGGTATTATAAAGCAAAATTAGCAGAACTTAATGAGGTAGATGTATCTCATAAACAAACATTTGAAACACAATTAAAACAATCGAATCAATTAGCCATTATTGCAGAAATTAAGTCTAAAAGTCCGACATTAAATGAACTTCCTGGTAGAGACTTAGCACAGCAAGTCAAAAATTATGAAGCTCATGGTGCTAACGCAGTTTCAATTTTAACCGATGAACATTATTTTGGTGGCAGTTATGAACGTCTACAAATGCTGACAAAATTAACGAATTTACCAGTGTTATGTAAAGATTTTGTAGTGGACCCTATCCAAATTGATGTTGCTAAAAAAGCTGGTGCCTCAATCATTTTATTAATTGTAAATGTATTGGATGATGAACAGTTAAGTACGCTATACAACTACGCGACATCACAAAATTTAGAAGTATTAGTAGAAGTCCACGATAAAGAAGAACTAGAACGTGCTTATAAATTAAATCCTAAATTAATAGGCGTTAATAATAGAGATTTAAAAAGATTTGTAACTGATGTTTTGCATACAAATGAAATTTTAGAAAATAAAAAAGATGGATATTATTATATTTCTGAAAGTGGTATACGCAATCAGCAAGATGTTGAGAATATTGTGAATGCTGGTATAGATGGTTTGCTCATCGGTGAATCTTTAATGAAGTGTGGTGACTTAAGCCAATTTTTACCAGGACTTAAATTAGAAAAGGTGAAAGTATGAAATTAAAATTTTGTGGATTTAAAACACTCGAAGATGTAAACAAAGCTAAAGATTTAAATATCGATGCTATAGGGTTTATCCATTTTCCACAAAGTAAACGTTTTGTAGATATTGAAAAAATTCAAACACTTACCAAGATTGTACCAAATGATAAAGAAAAAGTAGTAATTGTAGTAAATCCAAACAACCCAACTTTATCAAAACTTATTGATGGTACAGATATGACAACGATTCAATTACATGGAAATGAATCACTTGAGACAATAGCATTTATTCGTCAAAAAAAGAAAAGTATTAAAATCATCAAAGCGTTGCCAGCAAAAAATTCAGAAATATTGATAAAAGCTATCCAGTTTTATAAAGACTTTGTAGATCAATTTATTATAGACACCCCGTCAACTTCTTACGGCGGTACTGGTAAATCATACAACTGGGATATGCTCAATGCAATTAAAGATGTAGATTTTTTAATAGCGGGTGGTATGAATTATAAAAATATACAAAGTGTGCAAGAGCGCGACTTAAAACATAGCGGTTATGATATCGCAAGTGGTATTGAAACCGACGGCACCAAAGATAGTAAAAAAATGAACGAAATTATAGAACTTGTAAAAGGAGTTAATTAATTATGGTTAAGCATATACAAACTGAAGTGGATGCATTTGGGTTCTTTGGTAATTTTGGCGGTCAATATGTTCCTGAAACATTAATGCCAGCAATTCAAGAACTGAAACAAGCTTATACAGAAGCTAAAAATGATCCTTCATTCCAAAATGAACTTAATGGTTATTTAAAAGATTATGTAGGCAGAGAAACACCACTCACTTACGCAGCTTCCTATACAGAATCACTTGGTGGAGCAAAAATTTATTTAAAAAGAGAAGACTTGAACCATACAGGTGCACATAAAATTAATAACGCACTTGGGCAAGCGCTTTTGGCTAAAAGAATGGGGAAAAATAAATTAGTAGCAGAAACTGGTGCTGGACAACATGGTGTGGCAAGCGCAACAGCTGCAGCATTGTTTGATATGGAACTAGTAGTATTTATGGGTGAAGAAGATATTAAACGCCAATCGTTAAATGTATTTAGAATGGAATTACTTGGTGCAACGGTTGAACCCGTGACTGAAGGTCAGGGGACCTTATCCGATGCTGTAAATAAAGCTTTACAATATTGGGTCAGTCATGTGGATGAAACGCATTATTTATTGGGATCGGCGCTAGGACCAGACCCGTTTCCAACTATAGTTAGAGATTTTCAAAAAATAATAGGTACTGAGATTAAAGAACAAATTAGTGACAAAGAAGGACGATTACCAGATGCGATTATTGCCTGCGTAGGTGGTGGATCGAATGCGATTGGCACTTTCTATCCATTTATACAAGATGATGTTGCATTGTATGGCGTTGAAGCAGCCGGTGAAGGTATTGATAGCGATAAACATGCACTTGCTATTAATAAAGGAAAAGAAGGTATCTTACATGGCACTAAAATGTATTTAATTCAAGACGATCACGGTCAGATTGAATTAGCACATTCCATATCTGCAGGGCTAGATTATCCAGGCGTCGGGCCAGAACATTCATATTATCATCATATTGGAAGAGTAAAATATGCTACAGCTAGTGATAAACAGGCGATGGATGCATTGGTGAGATTTACGAAAGCAGAAGGTATTATTCCTGCTATTGAAAGTGCACATGCATTAAGTTTTGTTGAAGAAATAGCGCCAACTATGGATAAAGATCAAATAATCGTGGTAACTGTATCTGGACGTGGCGACAAAGATATGGAAACAATAAGAAATTACATGAAACAGGATGGTGACAAAGATGCGTAAATTATTTATTCCATATATTATGGGTAACAAACGTTTTATTGAAAACATGAAAACGTTAAGCGATGCAGGTGCTGATATTATAGAAGTAGGCGTCCCTTTTTCTGACCCTGTCGCTGATGGGCCTGTGATTATGGAAGCTGGCAATAAAGCGATTCAAGAAGGTGTAAATATACAATACATCTTGGATGCGTTAACCGCTCATCGTGAAAAATTATCTAGTAAGTATGTGTTAATGACATATATTAATATTATAAATTATTATGGGGAAGATGCGTTTTTTGATGCGTGTGAAAAAGCTGGTGTATATGGTTTAATCATACCTGATTTACCACATGAGCTTGTACAACAATTAAAAGACAGGCACCCCAACCGGAAAGTGAACCTTATCCCTCTAATCGCTATGACTACTTCAGAAGAACGTATCAATCAAATTGTTGCAAATGCCGAAGGGTTTATCTATACAGTTACTATGAACGCTACTACAGGTGAAAATGGTAAGTTTCATCCGGACTTAAAACAAAGAATAAACAATATCAAATTAAAAGCAAACGTACCAGTAGTTGCAGGATTTGGTATTCGTACACCTGACCATGTAGAAGATATTGTTGAAGTAGCAGATGGTGCAGTTATTGGCAGCGAAATTGTTAAACGATTTGATCGCGATCAGAACCAACAAACAGTAAATTATCTAAATTCTATCAGAAAAGCGTTAGATAAATAAAAAACATATTAGATGTGTGAAGTTCGTATGAGACGGGTATTAATTGTAATAGAAATCAATTATAGATGGTTAAATTGAATTCAATTTAATTCAAATAAAGAGTCAAACGAATGAAGAGGTGACTATGTTGAGTAAAAAAGTTTTATTCATTATAACAAGTAGAGCACAGTATGAAGATGGCACACCAACAGGTTTATGGTTAGAAGAGGCCAGTGAACCTTATCATATTCTAACGGAAGATGGTATACAAGTTGATATAGTTTCAATTGAGGGAGGAGAAATTCCTTTAGATCCAAATTCAACTCAAAACGACGAGTTGAATAAATATGCGCAATTTGTAGAAAAAATTAAAAATGTGCCGAGCATAGATGAAGTTAATGTTATAGAATATGATGCAGTCTATCTACCGGGTGGCCACGGTACGGTATTCGATTTTGCGCACAACCAAAGATTAGCTAATATCTTATCTGACTTCAAAAATGAAGGCAAGTTCATTTCCTCTGTGTGCCATGGTCCAAGTGCCTTTGTAGGTGCAAAAGATAAAAATGGCAAGTACCTAGTAGAAGGCGTTACTTTAACGTCATTCACAGATAATGAAGAACGTGCGATGGGTCTAGAGGATAAAGTGCCTTTCCTAACACAAACAGCATTAGAACAACAAGGTGCTCAATTTATAACAAATGAAGACTTTACAGAGCATATTGAAACAGATAATCAATTCATTACTGGTCAAAATCCTCAATCAAGCGTAGCAATAGGTAAAGCACTAAGAGATGCTTTAAATTAATATAGAAGATAAATTATATATAATTTTATGAAGGATCTGGGATATAGTGAAATATCCCAGATCCTTCTTTATTATCGCAAGTAGTGAAGCAAGTTCGAAAAAAGGCTTACATCAGCTTATTATTTTATTGCTCTAATCATTTTTACAAGCACAAAATCTATAATTTTAGGAAAATATATTTATATCTATGTCTTTTATAGAACATGCTTATTATTCAATTTAGATTTGTGTTTAAATGAGTATTCTTTGTTAAAATAAATATAGTGCTATAATATAAAATACATAGATTAAAACCTAATTGTAGCATTTAGCAAATATATCTAGGGTATCGATTTAGTTTTGTAAATGAATATTGTATAATAATCAAGATTGAAGTTTAAACTCGAAAAAAGAACTATAGACAAATAGGAGTATATAAAATGAAATTTACGAATTTAACTGCTAAAGAGTTTGGGGCATTTGTTGATCATATGCCAAACAGTCATTTTACACAAATGGTTGGAAATTATGAGCTGAAAATTGCAGAAGGTACTGAAACACACTTAGTAGGTGTAAAAGATAACAACAACGAAGTGGTTGCAGCTTGTTTATTAACTGCTGTACCAGTAATGAAATTATTCAAATACTTTTACACTAATCGTGGGCCAGTTATTGATTTTGAAAATAAGGAACTAGTCCATTATTTTTTCAATGAACTATCAAAATATGTTAAAAAACACAACGCGTTATATTTAAGAGTAGACCCGTATGTTGCATACCAGTACCGTAATCATGATGGAGAAGTATTAGAAAATGCAGGCCATGATTGGCTCTTTGATAAAATGAAACAACTTGGTTATAAACATCAAGGTTTTTTAACTGGTTTTGATCCAATTATTCAAATTAGATTCCATTCGGTATTAGACTTAAAAGATAAAACTGCAAAAGATGTTCTCAATAATATGGATAGTTTGCGTAAACGTAATACGAAAAAAGTTCAAAAAAACGGCGTAAAAGTAAGATTTTTAAATGAAGATGAATTACCTATTTTCCGTTCATTTATGGAGGATACCTCAGAAACGAAAGATTTTGACGATAGAGAGGATAGCTTCTATTACAATAGGTTGAAATACTACAAAGGTCGCGTCTTAGTTCCATTGGCTTATATGGATTTTGATGAATATATTGAAGAATTAAAATCTGAACGTGAAGTGCTCAGCAAAGATATAAATAAAGCGCTTAAAGATATTGAAAAACGCCCTGAAAATAAAAAAGCATATAATAAAAAAGAAAATTTAGAAAAACAACTCATTGCAAATCAACAAAAAATTGATGAAGCGAAAGCATTACAAGAAACGCATGGTAATGAATTACCAATTTCTGCGGCGTTCTTTATCGTTAACCCGTACGAAGTAGTTTATTATGCTGGAGGCACATCTAATGAGTTTAGGCATTTTGCAGGGAGTTATGCGATACAGTGGAAAATGATAAATTATGCTATTGATCATCATATTGATAGATATAATTTTTATGGGATTAGTGGAGATTTTTCAGAAGATGCTGAAGATGCAGGTGTTGTTAAATTTAAAAAAGGCTTTAACGCCAACGTCGTTGAATATGTTGGAGACTTTATCAAGCCAATAAATAAACCAATGTACAAAATTTATACAACATTAAAAACGCTAAAAGATAAAAAGAAATAAGCAATATAATTTAGAAAGGAACTAGCTACAATGAAATTTACAGAGTTAACTGTCAAAGAATATGACAATTTTGTACAAAACCCAGCATTAGAGAGTCATTATTTTCAAGTAAAGGAAAATATAGCTACTAGAGAAGAAGATGGTTTTCAAGTTGTTTTATTGGGCTTAAAAGATGATGATAATCAAGTGATTGCTGCTAGTCTTTTCTCTAAAATTCCAACGATGGGTAGCTATGTATATTATTCAAATCGAGGTCCAGTAATGGATTATAAAGACTTAGGCTTAGTGGACTTCTATTTACGGGAATTAGATACTTATCTTCAAAAACAAAACTGTTTGTATGTAAAAATGGATCCATATTGGATATATCAAATCTATGATAAAGACGTTAATCCATTACCCAATCATGAAAAAAGTGATGCGCTTGTTAATTTATTTAAGTCTCATGGCTATACACACCATGGATTTACAACTGAATATGATACATCAAGTCAAGTAAGATGGATGGGCGTTTTGAATTTGGATGGCCAAACGCCAGCATCACTAAAAAAACAATTTGATAGTCAAAGAAAGCGTAATATTAATAAGGCAATTAATTTTGGGGTAAAAGTAAGATTTTTAGAAAAAGATGAATTTGATCTCTTTTTATCGCTTTACCGTGAAACAGAAGAGCGGGCTGGGTTTGTATCTAAAACGGATGAATATTTCTATAATTTTATAGACAATTATGGAGACAAAGCATTACTTCCTTTAGCCTATATAGATTTAGACGAATATATCATTAATACACAAGAAAGTATTAATGATAAAGAAGCACGCAGAGATCAAATGATGCAAAAAGAAAATAAATCAGATAAACAACTAAAAAAAATTGCTGAAATAGATAAACAAATTGAGCATGACAAAAAAGAATTGTTACATGCCAGTGAGTTAAGGTTAACAGACGGTTCTATTTTAAATCTTGCGGCAGGCGTGTATTTTGCTAATGCTTATGAAGTGAATTATTTTTCAGGTGGTTCATCTGAAAAATATAACCAATATATGGGCCCTTATATGATGCATTGGCATATGATTAATTATTGTTTTGATCATGGATACGGCCGTTACAACTTCTACGGTTTATCAGGTGATTTTACTGAAAATAGTGAAGATTATGGCGTATATCGATTTAAACGTGGTTTTGGAGTACAAATAGAAGAATTAATTGGTGATTTTTATAAACCGATTAAGAAATCTAAATATTGGTTATTTAATACATTGAATAATATTAGAAAAAAAATCAAAAAATAAAAAAGAAAGCATACTGGTAAATATAAGCCCCAATCCAGTATGTTTTCTTATGTTCAAAAGTCGGTTATATAAAGACACACACTTCATATAACAGTGAACTTTGAGTGGATTATCATGTAATGTAAATTCTAGTTGTCTTCCACATTTTTAGTATAAAGTACAACGCATATCATTTGCAATATCAATTCATTCTATTAACAGAATAGTAAAAAATAATTTTATAATATAAAATTAAAAATATATCAAAGAAGCATATTCCTTATATTTCAGGAATATGCTTCTTTGATTGTTAAATTACTAAAAGAAATATTTCAATATTTAATATATATTGAAACTTATTAATGTAAGGCGTCTATAATATAAGTTATGCCAATAATAAAGAAAACAGCACTCATAAATATAGCAATGATAACAGCTGCTATAAGAGGGTTGAATAGTAAAATAACCCCAAATATGATTTCTATAATATTTAAAATGATAGATAAACTATGGAAACTTCTATTTGATTTTTCTGCTGGTGTCACAGTAAACATATTAAAAAGTGCGTTAATAATAAACCAAATCGCGAATAAATAAACGATAAATGTCGTGCTTGTTACTACATTAAATAATATAAGTACACCGATGATAATATTAATAATGCCCAATACAATAAGTATATTGGAACCATTTTGAGTCGCTTGTTTCATAACACGTCTGATAAATATTTCAATAAAACCATTAATAATAAATAAAATACCAATCAACCAAGTAATAGCAAATAAATTTTCTTCTGGAAAACTAACGATAAATACACCAATAATTAAGAAAAAAACGCCAATTAATAAGCTAGACCATTTGATGCCTGTTTTTGGATACATCTATTTCACCCCATTCTAAGTAATATTTACCCCAAACCATAGCCTTCAACACGTTTATTTTCAATAATATTATTATGTTAATTGTTTATAGAAAGCTAAATTGTAATATTTGATTTAATCTCTATTTAAGTTCAATCTATATATATAGTATGTTATTAGAAAGTATGTATAGGAGTGTTTAATCAATGGCTATGTCAATTAAAAAAGTGATATACAAAAAGTTATTGAAAAATTTATCAACGGAGCCGTTTGATGTGACGTTTTGGGATGGTTCAACAATCCATTATAATGACGGAATTTCGAAATTCCGTTTGACTTTTAATAAACCATTAAATCGAAAATCTTTAAAAGAAAATCCTATGATTGCCTTAGCTGAAGGTTATATGGATAAAGATATTGAAGTAGAAGGTCATTTAGAATATGTAATGGAAACGATATTTTCTAAACAAAGTAGTTTTATAAATCAACCTAAGAAAAAATTAAGCAAATCAACTAAAAAAGGGAATAACAAACAAACATCTAAAGAAAATGCTTCGTTTCATTACGATATAGGCAATGATTTTTATCGTCTTTGGTTAGATCCTACTATGAACTATTCATGTGCATATTTTAAATCAGAACATGATTCATTGTACGAAGCACAAGTCAATAAAATGAACCATATACTAAAAAAATTGAATTTACAGCCAGGGCAACGTCTGTTAGATATTGGTTCAGGATGGGGACATCTCATCATTGAAGCTGCAAAGCAATATAATGTTCGATCATTGGGAATCACACTAAGTGAAGAGCAATATAGAAAAACATTAGAACGTGTTGAAGCTGAAGGATTAGTAGGGCAAGTAGATGTGAAATTGATGGATTATAGAGACCTTATGAATGAAAATATAACCTTTGATCGCATTGTGAGCGTAGGTATGCTGGAACACGTCGGTCATGAGAATATCCCAACATTTATGGATAATACACACAAGTTATTAAAAGAGGGTGGAGTAGCCCTGTTGCATTGTATTACCGGCCTGGAGGAAGTAGAAGGTAATGAGTTCCTTACTAAATATATCTTCCCAGGAGGCGCAATTCCATCGATTAGAGAATTAATTGACCATATGTCACAAAATAATTTAAGAATTGTTGATGTGGAAAGCCTAAGAAGACACTATACATTAACGTTACGTCATTGGGTAGAAAACTTTGAATCTAATATAGATAAAGTTCGTGATCAATTTGATGAACGATTTATTCGAATGTGGCGTTTATATTTAAATGCATGTGCTGCAAACTTCACTTATGGTGTGTCGGATTTACATCAATTCTTGATTACAAAAGGTGTAAACAATGATTTACCGATGACAAGAGATTATTTATACCAAGAGGATGAGTAATAAATAGCCATTCATCAAAGAACCGGGATATGTACAATGTCTCGGTTCTTTGGGTTTTTTGATGAAAATACGTGAAATATGTGCACAAAGCGCGATTTATTGCTATAAGAAGTAGACTTAATATTTTATTAGTTTACTTTATTTATGTTATGTAAACTTTATAGTTTAATATACTATTTCAAAACCATCAGTTAAAGACTAAAATATTATATATTTTTATAGCAAAAACTGTCATTTGTAAACTTATAGCAGCCATTTTACTACGAATGCACTATTTTTAATGATTTATGACGCTGACGTTCCTATATTTGAGCATCAAATTGTATTACCGTGTGTTGATATTCATGCTATTGTAAATGATTTAACTGCAATAGATAAGATCACAGACATTTTTATAGATAGTTCACTTTATAGACAAAGCGCTGTACTTAATAAACTATCAATTAATTTAAGTAAATAATTATAATTAGTATATAGCAACTTATTGCTTGTTTAGATTATAACGTCAGTTTATCAGTTTAATTAAGATGTATTGGCATACTTATAAGTATATATATTGACTAAGCAATTTAAGCGTATTTAAATTGCTTAGTCAATATAAAGTTTATGATATGAAATATTTAAAACTAAATTGATATTCAATAGATAACGATGGCTATATATAAACGTATGTACTTAAAGTTTAAATTACAATTGAATAACGTATACACGTATAGTAACTTGATGAAACGTATCGTTAAAGACATATCATTCAATTACTATATTTATTTTCATATTTTAGTTTACATAATATATATTATAGGAAGTTATATTAAAGTTAGGTTTATAGTTGTATTTACGATTTGAGATGCTTCTCCACTTTGTGATACTTAATTACTTAAAGTTTTATATCACTTTTTGAATACTAGTTTATCTGATTAGATTATTTGATGTCTATCTCTATAAGCTAATCAGATAATATGAGTCATTTTATTATGTTGAATTTTAAGTTAAATTACTATATGACTACAATGATTGCTTTTTTTATTTTAGTTTTAAATATATAATTGAATTCCTCATAAAAAAATCTCCATTAATAAATATCTGATTTACGTGGAGATTTTTGTGTTTACTATTTGAATTGTTATAACATTTCTCTTGAGTTTTAGATAAGGCTCTATAGTGTTTGTTGTTCAAAATATTGTTATGATAGATTTGCTGTAGCGTATTTAAGGTTTTAACACGACTTTAATATTGTTATCCTTTTTCTGATCAAATATTTCATAAGCCTCAGCTGCTTCATCTAAAGGCATCGTATGCGTAATAATATCAGTTGGGTCAAAAGTGCCATCTTGAATCATGTCATATAGTTTTGGCATGAGATGGATGACTGGCGCTTGGCCTGTTTTTACTTGAACGTTACGGTTAAATATTAAATTTAACGGAAAATCGTCTGCTGGGCTGGCATATATACCTGTTAATTGAATTGTGCCAAATTTCCTTACTGCTTCAGCCGCCGTATCAATTGGACTTATCGTTCCACGTTGCGCTGAATTTGAACTTAAATTACGTTCAGATTCTTTTACTTGACCGTCCATGCCTACACAATCAATAACGACATCTGCGCCGCCTTGCGTTGTTTCACGAAGTAATTTTCCGATTTCTTTTTCTTCGTCGAAATTGTAAACTTCAACTTGATTATATTGTTTCGCGTGTTGCAGTCTATGCGTTACATTATCTATACCGATTACGCGTTTAGCCCCCTTCATTTTAGAGAATTTTTGGGCCATTAAACCAATCGGTCCACAACCGAGTATAACTACAGTATCACCTGATTTAACACCAGCATGTTCTACACTCCAATATGCAGTTGGCACTACGTCAGATAAAAAAAGTACTTCTTCATCTTTTTTATCATTATCAGGTACTACGAAAGAAGAAAAGTCTGCATATGGCACTCTAAGATATTCGGCTTGGCCTCCCCAGTGATTGCCGTGCATACTACCAAAACCAAACAAACCGCCATTATCCATTTTCCAGTTTATTGGATCTTGATTTGAATTGTCACATTGAGATTCCATATCATGGTTACAATAATAACAATCTCCACAACCGATATTAAATGGTATGACAACGCGATCGCCCTTTTTAAGTTTTTTAACGTCTTTACCCACTTCTTCAACGATGCCTATAGGTTCATGCCCTATAACAAATCCTGGATCCATCATTAAATCACCTTGGTGATACAAATGCAAATCCGATCCACAAATACCGGATGCTGTAACTTTAATGATTGCATCTGTAGTTGCCTCAATGCTAGGATCTTTGACTTGTCTTACTTCCATCTGTTTTTGTCCTTGAAAAGTAACTGCTTTCATATTGCCACCTCTTTCTAATTTTTACTGTGTCACATAAATTTTTCCCTTATATTGTAATAAATAAACTTTAGGTTACTTTTGTTTATTATAGATTGGTTGGTTACTACGATAATAAGAGTTGTCTTCGTTATAATGTCTTCTTTATTACCGTTCGATTTAGTTTTGAAAATACGTTTTGCTAATTTTAATAAACAATTTTAAATTGAGCACTTAGGCAAGTGTCATCGTTAGCGTGGTAGTTTGTAGAAGGATGTTGCCCAAGAGCCTTATTTGTTACGTTTATAAAATGATTTCAAATTTTGCTTTTAGTCATTTAATAGATTACCTTTGTTCGGTATAGGGTTTTCCTTGAAAATTTTAGCTAAATGAATGGTATTATATGCTAACATTTCTACATGTTTTTTTGTGAAGTCATTTTCGTAATCAATATCCATATATGAAGGGCCTGGACCAGCTTCGCCTACCCAATATGCATCGACGTTCGGTGGTATAGTAAACCCGATGTGAGATAGCGAATATAATATGGAAGTTGCTGCATGTTTAGCGCCATCTTCATTACCTGTAACTACGGCGCCGCCTACTTTATTATAGAAAATTGATTGACCTTGCTCATTTGTTAAACTGCTACTGCCATATAACCGTTCAATCGCTAATGTAGCAACACTACTTTTTTCTCCTAACCATAAAGGTGTTCCAATAATCAAAATATCCGCATTTGCAATTTTTTTAAAAATTTCAGGCCATTCATCTCCTTCGCCCATATCATCAGCTATGCCATATGAAATGTGATAGTCACTTAAACGAATGATTTCGCTGTTTACATTCTCTTTTTGATAAATTTCAATAACTTCTTTTGCTAAAGCTTCAGTATTAGAACCTTCATCTCCATGTTTCAAAGAGCCGTTTAAAATAATTGCATTTAACTTCATCATATAAACTCCTTTCTATATTACGATTTGTTTACCCTAAAATTGTAAATTGACAACATATATTATGCTATTAATTATTTCGCAGTTTTTATCTAACAATTAAGGGAATATAAAATTTATAGATTGAAGAAGTCGTAAAGTAAAGGAGGGATACATTGGATGCCATCGTTGTAGGTTTAGTCCCTTCACCAGGGATGCCAGAAAAAATCACGTCTAAGATTGTTAATAAATTATCTACAAATATCAAAGAAGAAAACAATTGGAATATAAATTTAAAGTTTGAAATAAAAAAAGACCCAATAACTGATTCTTCTGAGCATATAAATAAAGCAATGCATATCATTAATCGTATTAGAGAAGAGAAAAATTGGGATTATATAATAGGTTTAACAGATTTACCTAGGTTTTCAAAAAAGAAGACGATTATCTCTGACGTGAACATCAGCCAAAATTCTGCGCTTATTTTCCTCCCGAGTCTAGGTGCAATTAATATGACAAGCAAGGCACATAATATCATTAAAGACATACTCAATGATTTGCTTTCAAAAACAGCACAATATAATCCTCAGCACATTAAAAAAATGCATATAACAACAAACCTATTATCAAAGGTTAATAAATTAGATTTTAAAAATAAAAAACATGTTAGCAAACGCTATATTATAAATTCTAGAATGATTGGGAAAATGCAGACTATTAGCGGGATGACATATTTAAACCAACCATGGAAAGCGATAACTTCTTTTACAAAGATATTATCCTTATCGTTTGCTACTGGTACTTATATATCTATTTTTCCCACACCTTGGCAATTAAGTGATAATTTCTCCTTAATTCGTTTTATCATGCTTACACTTATAGCTATTATTGGTATGGTTGTTTGGTTAATGTATACCCATAATTTATGGGAACCTAAAGCTTCAGCTAATAAGCGTAAATACAGATTTATATACAATATCACTACTTTTACAACATTAAGTGTCGTAACCATTACAAATTATTTAATATTATATATAATGTTGACTTTAATGATTGTATTTTTTATACCAGAAACGTTGTTCACTATGTGGGGAAAAGCTAACCCTGAGCATTCAGTCCTCAATTATTTAAAGTTAAGTTGGTTTATTACTTCATTGGGCGTGATAGTGGGTGCTTTCGGTTCTACAATGCAGAAAAAAGAAAAAATCAGAAAAATCACTTATTCTTATAGACAATTAAATAGATACTATAGAGCCAAATCTTCAAATAAGAAATAATATAAAGTGAGGTGTTCATAGTGAATAAAAAAATTTTAGGCCTAGTTGTTTCACCTGGAGAGGCCGAAAAAAAGGTGAACACATTAATTGATATGATTCCTTGTGCTTTAAAAGAAGTAAGTCAAAACACAGAAGAATGGCAGGTTCAAACCATCGTTGATTCCTTAACAGGATCTGCTGAATCTATTAATGAGATATTCCAAAAAATAAATGCGCATACTAAAAAAAATGCTTGGGACGTTACCATTGGAATCACAGACTTACCAATATTTCATGAAGGCAAAGTAGTTAACGCTGATATAAATGAAAAAAATGATGTTATTTTAATTTCGCTCCCTTCTTTAGGATGGAAACTTAAAAAGAACGTTATAAAACAGTTAATTATTAAAATGGCCTTAACTATAAGTGAAAGTGATAATGATTCTAATAATAAACGAAGCCCCTCTTTCATAAATATATTTCCCCGAAATTATAAAAGTGTAAGGTTGAAAATTAAAGAAACGGATAGCTTCCATACACGTTTTATATTAGGTTCTAAAATAAAGGGCTATATGCGTATACTTACGGGTATGACATTTATTAATAACCCACTTAATATGCTACAAACACTAAGCGGCGTACTAGCTATCGGTTTTACTACAGGTGCTTTTTGTATGGCATTTACTACAATGTGGCAATTAAGTTATTTATTTAATGGATGGCGACTGTTACTTGCTTCTGTATCTTCCATTCTAGGAATGCTCGCTTGGATCACTGTTTCCCATAATTTATGGGAAGTGCCATCTAAAAAAAAACAGAAAGAAATTTAGGAAACTATATAACTTAACCACGTTATCAACTTTAATGAGTTCTATTTTAATATTTTATTTCATTTTGTTCCTTTTATTTTTATTACTTTCTGTAACTTTATTACCACCCAGTTTCTTAGGGCAAACTTTAGGCATTAAAGAAGGTATAGGTTTTACACGTTATCTGGATATTGCATGGTTTGCTTCTTCTTTAGCCACAGTTGTCGGCGCTATTGGAATTGGGTTATCTGATGAAAAACTTGTATTAGAAAGCACATATGGTTATCGACAAAAAAATAGGTATAGAGTTTTAAGAAATAGAAAAAAACGTTGATCATTATCTTAAAAAATAATATTTCGAGGGTGTTTTCTTTCAGAATTTTGAAGTCTTGAATTTGGTAAGAGAAACATATTAAAAAGAAACGAAAACACTGAAATTTCGCATAATAATGATTGGAATTTATAGTTGTTTTATATGAACTAAAACTGATACGCAAGTGTAAAACAATAAAAAGATACATGTGCAACTACGCATATGTATCTTTTTATAAAATAATATATATCTTAAGTGTGATTTATAATTTTCAAAATACATTTTTTAATTTGTGATAGTCATGCAAAGCTTTAAAAAAAGAACAAATCATTAATATAATAATGATAGAAAAAGTTAAAGCAGTAATGATTAGCAAATTTTGTATAGACTGTATAACACCTGTATAAAACATGATGATAGAAAATAAGGCTAAAATCACCCTCAACGAACCTTCACAAAACTAGGTGGCGAGATAGAACCTTTCGTAGTTAACATTCTTAAAACATAAGTCGCTGAATCAGCTGAAGTAATAAAGAATATAGCTATAACAATCAATGTGAGCATGCTTAAAATAAAGCCTAATGGATAATGTTGTAAGGTAGCAAACGTTGCTGTTTCGGTAGCAAATCTAGTTATGTTTTCCACGTTGTTATTTTGTAAATAAATGGCTGAAGCGCCAAAAACAGTAAAGAAGAGAAAGCATATTATTCGTAAACACATAATACATTTTAATAGTTATACAGAAATTTTAACGAACCTCTTGAAACATTAAAAGTGGCTATTCTCATATGATATTTATGAAAACAGCCTAACTATTAACCATTATTTATTATTTATGATATTGTTAATTTTATTATCTATTTTAATGTACCAGTTTCTTGGCTTTTAACTTACAATAAATTGTTTTTGTCGTTCATAAGTTTATTATACTCACTAAGATATATTTTTTCCGCTTCTGAAGCTTTATCGTATGCGTTCATCGCACGATGCCATAACGGATAAATCGGTTCTGGTGTCGTTAAATTGCTAATCGCTTCAATTTCACTATTTGCTAGTTGTAGATGGTAAGACGCGATGTTATCTTTTAACTGCGCTTTAGTTCTTGCGGCTAAGACTATAGAATCTACATTAGGTCTATCTCTTAACCAAGCAAGCGTTACTTGTGCTACAGACACGTTATGGTTCAAAGCAATTTCTTGCATGACATTAATCAATTGATAAAATAATGCTTTATTTTTTATATAAGGTTCTGGCCAACCATCCCCTTGTCTTGTGCCAGCTTCTCCAGATTGAGTTCTATTAATTTTTCCAGTTAATAAGCCTTCACCTAAAGGAGACCAAATACTATTGCCAACGCCTAACTCTTTGCCTGCAGGCAATAATTCATATTCTGCCTCTCTTGCTTCTGGAGTATAGTAAATTTGTTGAGCAATCGGTGGCGCCATATTGTTGGCTGACGCTAGCGTGTGGGTTTTCGCTAATGCCCATCCACTATAATTAGAAACGCCCCAATAACGTATCTTTCCTTTTTTAATTAAGTCATTCATCACTTGGATAGTTTCCTCCACAGGGACTTGTCCATCCCATAAATGTACGTAATATAAGTCTAGATAATCGGTATTCAAACGTTTTAATGTTTTGTCGATGGAATGTTCAATATTAATACGAGTCGCCCCGCCATCATTAGGGTTTTCTGATAATTGTACGCCAGTTTTACTACTGATAATCATTTCTTCGCGTTTATTTCGGATAGTTTTTCCTAAAGTAATTTCTGACTCACCTTTTGAATATAAATTAGCTGTATCGAATTGGTTAATACCTTGTTCTAACGCATAATCTACCATATAATTTGCGGTTTCTTGGGTCATGCCACCAGCATTTTCGAAACCATTTGTACCTGCGAACGGAATTGTGCCTAAAGCATATTTTGAAACAGTTAACCCTGAATGGCCTAATAATGTATAATCCATAATTTAGCCTCCTAGAATAAATTGTATGGGCGTTTGATACTCTAGTTTATAATTAGATTGAAACAAAACTAAGAATGTATAAGTTTTTAGTAATATAAGCGTTACAAATACCATATATTTCAAAAGTCCTTATTACAAATAAAGGGGCTGTTCCCACTTCTCAAGTGTGAAAACAGCCACACATTTATATATTTAAGCAACTAGTTGAAAAGTACATGCAAATGTTACATTCTAAATTTCCTCTTGTACTACCAATTTATTGATAATATCCAGCAATTGATTTAACTTCTAAAAATTCTTCAATACCATAATCTCCCCATTCTCTTCCTATACCAGAATGTTTATAGCCACCGAACGGTAAATTATAAGCTTGGCCTGATTCGTTAATTTCTATAATACCTGCTTCAATTGAACGAGCAACCTTATGGAGTGTTTCTTTGTCTTCACCGTATACATATCCTGCTAGTCCGTATTTTGTATCGTTTCCGATTTTAATAGCTTCCTCTAAATTTTCGTAAGTGATCACTGACATTACTGGGCCGAATATTTCTTCTTGGGCAATCGTCATTTGATTATTGACGTCACTAAAAATCGTTGGTTTTACAAAGTAACCTTGTTCAAGTTGTTCAGGTTTTCCAGCGCCGCCATATATAAGAGAAGCACCTTCATCGATTCCTTTTTCTATATAATTTTGTACACCGTCATATTGTTTTTGGTTGATCAGTGGCCCTAAATCTGTTTCTTCGGATTGTGGGTCACCCACTTTTAGCGTTGACATTTTTTCTTTTGCAGCTGCTAAGAATTGTTCTTTCATAGATTTCGGTATGATTGTACGACTTCCAGCTGTACATTCTTGCCCTGTATTATTTACTACTTTGCCCACAGCTGCTTCTGCTGCGCTTTTTATATCAGCATCAGCTAAAACAATATAAGGAGATTTTCCGCCCAATTCAAGCGAAACTTTTTTAAAATCTTCGCTTGCTTTTTCCATAATTTTAGCGCCAACGCCTCCTGAACCAGTAAATGACATCATACGTACTTTAGGATGTTCCGTTAAGGGATTGCCTACTCCTTCGCCATCCCCATTTACTAAATTGAAAACGCCTTTAGGGACGCCTACTTTTTCAAATATTTCTGCTAGGATAATCGCTGCGTATGGTGTTTCTTCAGAGGGTTTTAAAACAACTGGACAACCAGCTGCAAAAGCTGCAGCGAGTTTAAGTGAAGTTTGATTTGTTGGGAAATTCCAAGGTGTAATCAATCCAGCTACGCCAATACCTTCTTTTACGATTAAATTATCGCCACGTCGTTCTTCGAATTCAAAGTCATCTAGTGCATCTCTTGCTGCAGCAAAATGATTCAAGCCCATTTGATAATGTACATTTTCTGATACTTTGACAGGTGCGCCTAATTCTTCTGTCATAGCTTCAATCAAGTCTTCCTTACGATTTTCATATTCTACAACAATTTTCGACAATAAATCTTGACGTTCTTGTACTGAAGTATGACGGAAATTAAGATAAACATTATGTGCAGCTTCTACTGCTTTATCTACATCTTGCTTGTTACCTTTAGCAATTTCGCCCATTTTTTCTTCAGTTGCTGGATTGATAACGTTGATGGTTTCACCACTCGTACTTTCAATCCACTCGCCATTTATATATTGCTTAACTTGCATTCTCATCTTTCAACACATCCTCTTAAAAATTTATTATGCACTATCTTGGATGTTGAACTTAAATGCTAAGTGTTTACGGCAATGTTTATATTCTTGTTGGTCTTATTAATGGGGATTCCTTTTTGTTAATAAATTAAACATGGGATATACGGTTTAATAACGCTACTATTTTAATAATGTTTATGATTTTTCTATATCAATGTTAGGGTTAGAACCCTTGAGAGGCTTATTAGAAGTAGCTTTAAAGTAAATACCAAAAACAACTAATCCAATTAAATTAATAAATATTAAATAAAATGCTGGAGCTAAAGCGCCATTTTTTAAATTGCCTAGTATTGATAAAATAAATGGCGTAATCCCACCGAATATAGCTGTTCCAAGATTGTATATAATAGACAGGAATTTCATTCGTACATTTGTATGCGTGATTGCAGGCAATGTAGAGGGCATAACACCATTAAAAACAGATAACATGATTGCAAGTAGCATTATACCTAAGAAAATGACAAAGATATGGTGGCCGGTGTCCATAAGAAGAAATGCGGGTATTGAAAAACAAACGAAACTAGACAGCCCAAATGTAAGCACTTTTTTATTATCAAATTTATCGCTCAATACACCAAACATAAAAATAAATGGCAGCATCAATATTAATGCTATTGCATTGAGAATCGTAGAATATTGAGCATCTATGCCGATGTTACTTTTTAAAAAGGAAGGTAAATAGGTTAAGAACATAAAATTATTTACATTTAAAAATATAACCCCTATAGCCATTAAGGCAGCTTCTTTTTTATAATCTTTAAAAGCTTTTAAAATGTTATTTTCTGAGTCCTCTGTTTTATTTTTAAACGATGGTGTTTCATCTAATTTAAATCTTAAGTAAACGACTACAAGGCCAAATGGCGCTGCTAGTAAAAATGGAATTCTCCAACCCCATGTCTCTATTTGATTTGTAGTTAAAAAATATAAAAGTGTAGCTACGGTAATTGCGGCTAAAGCATTTCCTATCATAGTCCCCATTTCAAGTCCACTCGTAAGTCGTCCCCTTTTTTTATCTGGAGAACTTTCAACAATATAGGTCATAGCGCCACTATATTCGCCCCCTGTAGAAAAGGATTGAGCCATCCTTACCACTAATAGGAGTATAGGGGCCCATATCCCTATCTGATCCGAAGTAGGTAGTAAACCTAGGGCTAATGTAGAGGCAGACATAATCGTAATTGTAATGGTTAACACTACTTTTCTACCTTGTTTATCCCCAATGTATCCAAAGACGAGTGAACCGATTGGGCGCATTAAGAAAGCAATAGCAAATGTTCCAAAAGTAAAAAGTAATTGATTTTGGCTTGCCACATCTCCAAAAAAGTTATGGCTAATATAAGTTGCCAATTGCGCATATAATGCGAAATCAAACCATTCAATTGCATTCCCCATAGATGTTACAACTACTTTTTTTCTTACTTCTGAAGTTTTGACTGAGTTTTGAGCATTTTCCATGGTTCTCCTCCTTTTGCAAATTAAAGTAGTAGTGTTAATATATCGTTTTCGAAAAGTCAATGTATCCGTTTATTAAAAATTAATTAAGTTTTATAAATAATGGATGTTATTAATCGTAAAACCGTCACTAGGCACAGCTGGAATATCATTAAAATTAAAATCAAAGTTTTGTTCGGGTACGTCATAACTAATATATTTAATTAGATAGTGAATTGTAGCTTTCATCATAGACATTGTGACAAATTCTCCAGCACAACGATGTCTAAAATCATAATTACCTCCAACTTGCGGTATAAAATTAAATGGTGTTTGTTTCCAATTAATGAATCTTTCTGGTAGGAACGTTTCTGGTTGAGACCAGTCTTTTGGATGTCTGTTTGTTCCATATAAATCCAAAAGCGTTAGCGTGGCTTTTTTTAATTTAAAGCCTTCGTATTCAAAATCTTTTTGTACTCTCGCTACTGCGAAAGGGAAAAACGGATAATATCTTCTTGTTTCTTGTAAGAACATTTCTATATATTGATTACCCCCATTTTGTAATTGTTTTGCTGCTTCAGGAAATTGATGCATCCCTAACCCTATATTAGTTACCTAAACAGACACAGCTATCATAGGTCTTAATAAGTTTAAAATTTCAACAGCGACTACTTTTTCTTCAAGTAGTTCGTTATTTATATCCAAGTGCCAAGTAAATTGATATAAAGCACTGTTTTTACATGGGTTTAAACGAGCTAATCTAGTGTCATGAATTATATCTTTTATCCATGTTTCTGCATTTGTTCGCGCCCTTCTACTTTTCCAATGTTGTAATCCGACAGATGCCGCGTTTTCGAATAATTTAGATAATTGTTCAGCCCTTTTATCGATTTCATTTTCTTTTAAAGGGATTCCTGTCCATTCACAAGCTGTTTGTAAAAAAACTTTTTGAAGCTTCATACATATTAATGTTTTCTGATTCTGAAATATGATTAAAATATTTTTTCCAGTGTTTATGAATTGAGGTGCTTATTTCCTGCATCGCGTTATCGTTCATTAATCGCATAAACATATTTTTTCTTTGGCGATGCGCTGCTCCATCGAGACATTGAACGCCACCTTGCCCAAAAAGTGTTTTCTGGATTCTGATAGGCGCAGCATCACTTCTTTTGAATAAGTGGCTGTCATAAAATAGTTCTGCACCTTTACTTCCACTTAGGCAATATACTTTTTCGCCTAACAATTTTGTTTCAAATATATTCGTATTTAGTCTTTCGCTTCTATTAATTATAAAATAGTAACCTTCATTTAATAAACTTAAAGTGTGATCTAAACCGTGCTCTTTAGGTATCTTTTTCATTCTATATCCCCTTTCCACATCTGTTATTACCTTATATGTAAATTTAAAACAGCGACACACGGCAATATAAATTTTTTATCGTTTTAATTTAGAAAATCTATTTCGTTAATTTTTTTAAATGTTTAATGACATAATGCTTGGGAATAAAAGTAAAAAAGTGAATTTCAGAATTTTTTAAATTCATTACGAAAAAAATAAATGGTTTACTCACTCATCCTTAGTTTAAGTAGAAATTTAGTTTGTTTAAATCTAGGTTTCACATTATTCACTTTTGATTAAAACTTTATAAATACACGAGGTGGTATCAATGGCTTTTGAAACGAACGATTATCAAAAAATGAACAGTATGCCGTATGTTGGTGAACAAGCGCCTCATTTTAACGCGAATTCGACTCAAGGAAATATATCTTTAGACGATTATAAGGGTAAATGGTTTATTCTATTTGCACATCCTTCTGATTTTGACCCGGTTTCTACTTCAGAATTTGTAGCTTTACAAGTTGCTTCTTCAAAATTAAGAGAACTGAACGTTGAAGTTGTGGGTATTAGCGTAGATAATATAACTTCACATGTAGCGTGGTTAAATAGTATAGAAGAAACTTTCGATACACAAATAGAATTTCCTTTAATCGCTGATTTAAATAAACAAATATCAACAGACTACGGCATGTTATCTAAAGAAAGTAACGGTTCAGAAACTTCAAGAGTTATTTTTATTATTGATGAAGATTCTGTGGTACGTTCAGTTATAGATTATCCGGCTACTATAGGCCGTAATATAAATGAAATACTACGTGTAATCAAAGCTTTAAAAACAACAGATAAAACAGAACATGTTACACCTGCAAATTGGGAAACAGGAGATAAAATATTAGCTCCCTCTCCAAGTATTATTAAGGATGCTAAAAACCGAATGGAGAACCCAGATTACGAGTGCAAGAATTGGTATTATTGTGAAAAGGATAGTGACGATCATTCAAAAAGTATTTATAATGCTTTTTTACAAGATAAGTAATTTAAGTGTCTAACGTATAAATTTCAAAATTCAGCCCCCAAAAGGTTTCTAATTAAAGAAATTTTGGGGGCACGTTTTATGCCAATATTTTGTAGCAATTTGCTTTCTTGTCATGAACATGGATTGAGGCTGTAATCTTAAGAGAGATGCTATTTTGCAGATGTATGGTAATCAATACTATAATTACATGTTATGCTCATAAATGTTCACTACAAAATAAGACATTGTCTTATTTTAATTGGGTTTATTTGCTTAAGTATTTTCTTTTCCATGATTGCACAGCAATTAAAGATGCTATCAAAGTAGCGATTACCAACACTAATGTAAAAGGCCAAAACCAGATGGATACGATGCCATCTTCTATAGCTAAGCCGATTTTAGAAAATAAAGTAAAAGTAAAAATCATAGTGCTTACTAAACAAATTGAAACCGGTGTTGCATATTTCCACGGCGTAAGATCTACCCTAGACTTATTTATAAAAACAAAGGGTTGTTTTAGTGGTTTGAATCTGCCCATAACTAATAAAAATATAATTTCTGCTAGGAAAAGCGCGCCTTGAATATGAATGAAATTAATGGGAAGCGTCACATTAAGAAAAGTTGGCATCCCCCACATCAAAAAATAATAAATAAATACATGAGAGATTATAACTATTTTAGCCCCAATAGCAGGGACGCGTTTAGAAAATATACCGATTAACACAATTGCAATAATTGGTATATTAAAGAAACCTGTAAATTCTCTAATTACTGTCCATAAACCATCAGGTGCATAAATTAAAAGTGGAGATATAAAGAATGTAATCAATGATAAAGTAATACCGAACCATTGGCTAACCCTTATCATTTGTTGATCATTAGCTTTTTTGTTAAAAATAACTTTGTAAATGTCATAAGTAAACATAGTGGCAGCACTGTTTAATAGTGAATTAAAACTCGAAAATACTGCACCTAGTAATACTGCTAAAAAGAATCCATTTAAAAATTTAGGAAAAACATCATTAATTAATGTTGGATACGCCAAGTCCATGGTTTTTAAATTAGAACCGTATAAATGAAATGCAATAACACCAGGCACCATCATTAAAAATGGAACTAAAATTTTCAAAAAACCAGTAAATAAAGCGCCTTTCTGACCTTCAGCAAGATTTTTAGCCCCTAACGTTCGCTGAATGACATATTGATTTGTACCCCAATAAAATAGGTTTGCAAATATCATACCCGTGAAAATGGTTCCAAAAGGGACGCCGTCTTCTTTCGAGCCAATCGAATTTAATTTTTCTGGGTGGTCTGTAATGACCGTCTTTATACCAACTAAGAAATCCCCGCTTCCTAACGTGATGAATCCTAATATAGGCACGATTAACCCAACGATAAGTAAGCCAATGCCATTAATCGTGTCGGAAATAGCAACTGCACGTAAGCCGCCAAAAATTGCATACATAGATCCTATTATTCCTATTACCCAAACGGATAACCACATAGATTGTTCAAAGGTGATACCTAACATAGAAGGTATATCAAAAAATTGTAATACAGCGATAGCACCCGAATATAAAATAGAAGGTATCGTCACTAGACCATAACCAAGCATAAATAGCATCACAACAAGCAGTCTTGTGCCTTGGTCAAAACGATCGTTTAAAAATTCTGGAAGTGTAGTAAACGCTCCTTTCAAATAGCGTGGTAAAAGTATAAGTGATAAAATAATAACTGAAAAACCTGCTGTCACTTCCCACGCCATATTAGTTAAATTAGCGTTATATGCTTGTCCATTCAGCCCAATTAATTGCTCAGCAGATAAATTTGTAAGTACTAATGAACCAGCTATAAAACTGCCTGTTAACGTTCTACCTGCCAAAAAATAACCAGTAGAATCATTAACTTTATTTTTTGTTTTGTAATAAGCATATCAAGCAACTAATGCCATAAACCCAGCGCAAGAAAAAAGCGTAAATAGCGTTCCACTCATAAAATCCCCCTTTTTAATATATAAATGCCATATCGTTATTTATATATTCACCATTTGCCTTTCTTTATAACATAATTATATTTTAACCAGCCTCTTTTTAAGGGTTTGCTTTATATATTCTATGTTGTTAGTTATTTGGTTTTACATTTTCAAGAAAAAGATAAATGGATTGGAGCATCTCACTTGAATCAAATGCACATATAAGTCCCACTCACTCAATCAATTGAGAAGCGGGACTTTATGTTTTGATTCAAGTTGTCTATAGCCAATATGACATTTAAAGATAAAACTTGGTTTTTGTCGCAAACGCTGCACGCTATTTTATCAGTCTAAAGTCTTGGTTGTACACTTGGTTTGAAATTGTTTATTACTGACAGTTTTCTACATAAATATCTATAGCTTCTTTAATCAATTGGGCAGTGCCTTTGCCGAATTGGTCGATATTTTTAGTGAATCTCGCATCAGCCACGTACATATCCCCTAAACTTTTAAATACTTCCAATGTATAATTATAGTCGATATTTGAATTTAAATAGTTGTACCATTTTTGTACATTTGCTTGTACTTCTTTTGATCCTGGCGATTGTGTTCTAAGTTCTGAAAACTTTTTAAAAATTTGGTTCATTGCTTCCGATTTAGCATTTTTTTCTTTGACTGACCAAGAATTAATACGATTATTAGCTTTATCTACAATTTTCTCGCCCCATTTTTCACGTGCTTCTTTATCATATTTCGTTTTATTAAAGTCAAAGCCTTTAAATTTCTCTTCATTTGTCATTGATAATTCTCCTTTCAGATGTAGTAATGTTTGATCAATCGTTTGTATCATTTGGTCAATACCATTTCTTTTTTCTATTAGCATTTTTTTATGCATTTTTAACGCTGCTTGCTGATCAAATGATGGATTATCGAGCATTGTTTTAATCTTTTTTAAAGGAAAATCAAGTTCTCTGAAAAACAAGATTTGTTGTAGCTTATCTAAATCGCCCTCAGAATATAATCTATAACCTGATTCAGATATGCTTGTAGGATTTAATAAGTTAATACTGTCGTAGTAATGTAATGTACGCACACTAATACCAACTAAATCGGCCAGCCCTTTAACTGTCATTTCCATTTACTTAACCTCCTCATAGCTTAACTATAATGTCTTACGTAACGTTAAGGTCAATACGAAATGCTTTCTTTTTATTCATTAGCATTCTCAATAATAAATAGTAAAACGCGAGATAGAAATCTTAGTTTTAAAAGGCTTCTATCTCGCGAGATTCATAAGCGGTTAACATTTGAACCGAAAAAAGGATATAATTCCAAACATTAATTCGATCACTTATCGTTAATATATACTTAAAGCTGAGATAACAATTGGTACCCCAGCTTTTTACAAATTATCTACTTTTATATTCTTCTGTATCGTTTTCTGGCGTAATACCACGTTTACGCATTTCTTTTATCGCTTTCTTTTCACGACGTTTGCGCCTAAAGTCACGTGTAAAGTACCATATTAAAAAGCTCATAATTAAACTTAACACTGCCATAAACGCAGCAAAACCTAACAACGGTTCATATGTAATATTTTCAAAATTAGGTATTAAAAATGCAGCAATAGCCAAGACAATAAATGTTAAAATTGCTGCCGAAAACCATTTGTTCAAAACAAGCGTACAGAATAATGTAACCACTACAACAGCTACTAAAGAAATCCACAAAAAATTAGGCAAATCAAAAATCGTCATTTATAGCGCTCCTCATATCATTCGACATATATTGTCATCATAACAATCTAATTATACTAAAAGAAAACCTATTTATATTCAGTCCTGAGTAGTATAACTTTATATTAAAATATTGGCATAGTCACGTCAATTGTCAATGTTTTAAATACAGTTACATTCATTAACATACTTCCGGTTTGTTTATAAACTAACAATTGTATTTTCTAAGGTGCTTTCATGTATAATTAATATTAAATTAAGTGTATATGAAGAGGAGTGATTAAATGGCTGAAATACTACCATTTAGAAATGAAGTCCCTTCTGAAAAGACCTGGGACATTACAGCTTTATTTAATTCAGATGAAGCTTTTTATCAAACTTTAAACGAAACGATTACATTAGCGAAAAACTTTAATGAAACCTATGTATATCGTTTAAATCAACCTGACACAATTGAGGAAGCGTTAGACGCCTATTCAAACATACTTATCCAATTAGATAGAATGGCTAATTACGCTGAATTGAGATTAAGTGTAGATACAACGAACGAACAAGCACAATCGTTAAGTTCTAAATTTTCAAATTCTTACGGCAAAATTGCTAGTGAATTATCTTTTGTAGAGTCAGAAATATTAATACTTTCTAATGATGTTTTAAATGATTATATTGCAACATCAAAATATCCACATTTTTTACAAAAATTAAAAGAGAAAAAAGCTTATCAACTTAGCCCAGAAGTCGAAAAGACATTAGCCAGTTTATCACCTGTATTTGAACGTCCTTTTGAATTATATGGTATCACTAAAATGCTAGATATTGACTTCGAGTCGTTTGAACATAATGGTCATACATATCCATTAGATTACGCCACGTTTGAGAATGAATATGAAGATCATCCCAATGAAGCATTCCGAAGAATTAGCTTTAAAAAATTTAGCGATGCGTTGAATAAGTATCAACATACCACTGCTGCTACTTATAATATGCAAGTTCAACAAGAAAAAATAGAAGCAGATTTACGTGGTTATGATTCTGTCATAGATTATTTATTGCAAGATCAAGAAGTAACTAGAGATATGTTTGATCGTCAAATTGATGTGATTATGAGTGATTTAGCACCTATCATGCAAAAATATGCGAAATTAATTAAACGTGTTCACGGATTAGAGGTCATGCATTTTGAAGATTTAAAAGTATCTATAGACCCTGATTATGAGCCAGATATTTCAATTGAAGATTCTAAAGAATATATTTATGGTGCATTAAATGTGTTAGGTAAAGATTATTTAAAAATGGTTGAAACAGCTTATCAAGATAGATGGATAGATTTTGCGCAAAATAAAGGTAAAGATACTGGCGCTTATTGTGCAAGCCCATATACTACACATTCATATGTATTTATTTCATGGACTGGTAAAATGACCGAAACATTTGTTTTAGCGCATGAATTAGGACACGCTGGGCATTTTACATTAGCGCAAAGCCATCAAAATTATTTAGAGTCAGAACCATCAATGTATTTTGTAGAAGCACCTTCAACTATGAACGAAATGTTGATGGCTAACTATCTATTCAAAAATAGTAATGACGCTAAATTTAAACGATGGGTTATTGGTTCTATTGTCTCTAGAACATATTATCATAATATGGTAACACATTTATTAGAAGCTGCGTATCAACGTGAAGTGTATAAAAAAGTGGATGACGGCGAATCATTAACTGCTCCATTGCTAAACCAAATTATGTTAGACGTTTATTCACAATTCTTTGGAGATAGTGTTAAATTTACTAAAGGTGCAGAATTAACATGGATGAGACAGCCGCATTACTATATGGGATTATATTCATATACTTATTCAGCAGGCTTAACGATTGGTACAGTCATGTCACAACGTATCCAAAAGGAAGGTCAACCTGCCGTTGATGATTGGCTAAATACATTGAAGGCTGGTGGAAGTACATCACCTGTAGAATTAGCTCAAATAGCTGGCATTGACATAACCACTGATCAGCCATTAAAAGCTACAATTGGCTATATAGGTAAGCTAGTTGACGACTTGGAACAACTGACGGATGAGATAGAATTTGAATAGCAACTGTTAATATATGTAAAAGATACAGTATATACAAAAAGCACAATGACGATTTTAAGTGTGGGTTTCCAAACAAAGTATTGGAACTTACTTAATCCGTGCCATTGTGCTTTTTTGTTTAATCGTATGATTCATAGCGTTTGCCTGTTATAAAATAAAAAATACTCTCTGCTATATTACTGATGTGGTCACCGATACGCTCTAAATGTCTGGCAGCTAAATGAGCTTGTCCTGCGACAAAAGGATCGTTGTCTATTAAATACGTTGTATTAACGATGTGTTTGTACAAATCATCAATGTCTTTATCTCTTTCAATGATTTCTTTAATCAACGTAACGTCATCTTTTTTGATTGCCTCATCGAGGTCTTTGAGCATAAGTAATGCAAGTTTGCCCATTGTATTTAATCTTGTCAGTACAAACTGATCGATAATCTTAGCACGTAGCCTAATTTCTGCAATGTTAGCTGCATTATCACCAATACGTTCAAAATCAGAAGCGATTTTTAAAGCTGCCATCATCAATCTTAAATCAGTCGCAATAGGTTGTTGTTTCGTAATCAACATGATGACTTTTTCATTTATGTCGGTTTCTAATGCGTTAATATTTTTGTCATTAGCTATAGTTTGTCGTGCATAGTTTCTATCTTCTTCGCTTAACGACTTTAATCCATATTCGATATTATAATATACACGGAGGCCAAGTCGACGTAAATCCTTAATCAATGCCTTTAATTGACCTTCGTATTTTTGCCTAATCGCCATATATTGATTACCCGAAGCGTCCAGAGATATAATCTTCAGTTTGTTTATCAGAAGGATTAGAGAAGATTTTATCAGTGTCGTCATATTCATTTACATAACCGTTAAGGAAGAATGCTGTTTTGTCAGAAACACGTGCTGCTTGTTGCATATTGTGTGTAACAATAATAATTGAATATTTTTCTTTGAGCTCTTGTACGAGTTCTTCTACTTTTAAAGTTGAAATTGGATCTAACGCAGAAGTTGGCTCATCCATTAATATTACATCAGGTTCGATGGCTAAAGTACGTGCTATACAAACACGTTGTTGTTGCCCACCTGATAAACTATAAGCGTTCGTATCTAACCGATCTTTTAATTCATCCCATATTGCCGCGCCACGTAAAGATTTTTCTACGATTTCATCAAGTACTTTTTTGTTTTTAATACCGTGTATTTTTGGTCCGTAAGTGATATTATCATAGATTGATTTTGGAAAAGGATTTGGTTGTTGGAATACCATGCCGACGTTCGTTCTCAATTTTTCAACTGAATATTTATCGTCAAAGATGTTTTGATCACGGTAGATAATTTTACCTGCTGTTTTAACAGAGGGTACGAGTTCGACCATCCTATTTAATGTTTTAATATAAGTTGATTTACCACAACCTGACGGGCCAATAATAGCAGTTACATTATTTTCTAAGATATCCAGGTTAATATTTTTTAAAGCATGATTATCGCCATACCATAAATCTAAATTTTTAGTAGAATAAATAATTTTTTTCTCCCTATCAGGTGTTTTATTAGCTTTTAGCTCTGTATCTAGTGTTGTAATAGGTGTTGCATTTTGAGCTGCATGTGTTTCTAATTCTGATTTTTCTTTTTTAATTGTTTCTTTAGCCATAATTAAAAACTCCTTTTATTGACTATTTATAAATTAAATATGATTAATCTTTCCCCAAAAATAGTCATTACCTTTAAATTGAATTTTGAAATAACTTTAATATTTTTTGCTGTATTTATTTCTTAAGAAAATTGCAATTGCATTCATTAATAATAGAATAACAAGTAGGACAATAATACCGGCAGATGCCACATTTTGGAATTCATCTTGAGGTAATTTAGCCCAATTATAGATTGCCATTGGTAGCGCTTGGAATTGGTCGAAAACACTGGATGGTAAGCTTAACAATACAGTTGGTATACCAATTAATATTAGTGGTGCTGTTTCACCTAATGCGCGTGATAATGCCAAAATAAAACCTGTTAAAATACCAGGAATTGCTGCTGGTAAAACGACTCTACGAATCGTTTGCCATTTATTTCCACCTAAACCATATGAGGCTTCCCTAACTGGACTCGGTACAGACCTAATTGCTTCTTGGCTCGCAACGATAATAACAGGCAATATAAGCAGTGACATGGTTAAGGCTGCTGCTAATACAGAATTACTTAAAGCAAGTGCCTCAATCCCCATGCCCCTAACGAATATTGTTAGTCCTAATAAACCAAATACGACAGAAGGCACACCAGCTAAATTTGAAATACATACTTTAATGAAACTAGTTAAAGCGTTATCTTTAGCATATTCTTCTAAATAAATTGCTGTGCCAACGCCTAAAATAATTGAAATAGGAATAATTGTAACCATTAACCATATCGTCCCTATTAATGCACCTTTTATGCCAGCCATTGATGGCGTAGAAGATGAAAAGCTAGTGAAAAATGAAGGTGTTAAATGACCAGCACCTTTAATTAAAGTATCTATAATTAACGCAGCTAAAAATAGTAAACCAATCATCGTACATGCGAAAAATGCCCATTTATTTAATTTATTTGTAGTTAATCGACTAGAAAGTTTCTTTTCAATTGTCTGTTGATTAACAAGTGTTTTCGTTTTTGTCTCAGCCATTTTAATACTCCTCTCTAAAGCGTTTCGTGATCCATTGTGAGATTAAGTTCATCACGAGGGTGAATAGGAATAAAGTAAAACCAACAGCGTAGATACTGTAATAAATATCTGAGCCGAATGTAGCATCGCCTGTAGCAACTTGTACGATATATCCAGTCATTGTTTGAATTGAACCGGTTAAATCTAATGAAGAAGTCGGTGTACTACCTGCGGCTAGTGATACAATCATTGTTTCACCTATTGCACGAGAAATGGCTAAGACAATAGATGCCATAATACCTGAAGTTGCTGCTGGTAAGACTACTTTTATTGCAACTTCAAACTTTGTTGCGCCTAAACCAAGTGCGCCTTCTCTCATTTTGTTTGGAACAGATGACATCGCATCCTCACTCATACTAGAAATTAAAGGGATAATCATAACACCGACTACAATCCCAGGGCTGACAGAGTTGAAACTGCCTAATTCAGGGAAGATACTTCTTAGTACAGGTGTAACAAATGTAAGTGCAAAGAAACCAAATACAATTGTTGGAATTCCTGATAAGATTTCTAAAATAGGTTTGATTATTTTTCTAACCCTAGTAGATGCATATTCACTTAGATATAATGCTGCGCCTAAACCGATTGGTACCGCAACAAATGTGGCAATAGCCGTAATTTTAAGTGTGCCTAAGATTAATGCCCATATCCCATATTGTGGCGTTGAAGAGAATGGGTTCCAATCTTTAGTAAATAAAAATTCAGTTATAGGTACGCGTGTAAAAAATGTTATTGTTTCAGTTAATAATGTGACAATAATACCAACTGTCGCTAATATTGAAAAAATAGCGATGATGCCTAAAATGATTGGCACAATTTTATCGCTAATCCCTTTTTTCTTAGCGTTATTTTGAGCAATCATTTCACTAACAGAGATTTTCTGATTAGTCATTTTAATACCCTTCTTTCTTATAGACTCCCAATATTAAAACAAAGGTTAGGATTGTTCTTCATCTTAAACATCAGGGGCATTTCACTAGATGATTAAATATGATGAATTGAACTTGAAGGTGAGTGACAAAATGATGCAGTTGCTATCACTTTGTCCCCCACTTTCTGAATCCCAACCTTAAAAATTGTTAATAAGTTTATTCTTCTTTTTTGTCGCTATCTTTACCAATAATGTCGTTTAACTTGCTTTCTTGATCTTTGTAATCTTTATCAGGTAATGCAACAAATCCTGCACTCTCAGCTGATTTACCTTTATCTTCAATTATAAATTTCATGAAGTCTTGGAATCCTTTATTATCTTTTAATTTTTTCTCGTTTGTGTAGATGTAAAGTGGTCTACTTAATGCATATGAGCCATCTTGGATTGTTTTCTTAGTTGGCTCAGTAAGATTATCGTCTTCATCTTTGATTTTAACTTCTTTTAGTTTGTCTTTATTTTGTGTATAGAAATTATAACCAAAGTAACCGATACCTTCGTTGTTTTTCTCCACAGATTGAACGATCACGTTTGTATCAGCATTTTTCTCAGCTTTAATATCTCCTTTATCCATAATTTCTTCGCTAAAGAAATCATATGTTCCGTGAGACTGGTCAGGAGAAAATGCTTTAATTTCTTTGTCTGGCCACTCTGAGTTTACATCTTCCCAAGTTTTAGCTTCACCAGAGTAAATGTCTTTTAATTGTTCTTTAGTCAGTTCGTCTACAAAGTCATTTTCTTTATTGACTGCGATTGTTACGCCATCTTGCGCAATTTTGAATTCATCATATTTAATACCTTTGTCGTCTAATTTTTTCTTTTCTTCATCTTTTATAGGTCTAGACGCATTTGAGAAATCAGTGTTACCTGCGATGAATTTTTCAAATCCGCCGCCAGTTCCTGAAGTACCGTTTGAAACTGTAACATCTGAATTATCTTTTGCGAACTTTTCATTTAATTTTTCAATGATTGGACCTACTGTTGATGAACCGTCGCCTTTGACTTCTCCGCCTTCTTCGCCTGAACCGCTATTTCCACCGCCACAAGCACCTAATAAAAGTGAAGCACCAACTACTGTGGTACCAAATAATTGCCATTTTTTCATTGAAACATCCTCCTAATAAATAACCCAAAAGTTATATGTATTTATTACACTGCTAATACTACAGGTTATTTGTTAAATACAAGTGGATTTAGTGTAAAAGTTATGTTAAGAATTCATTGACTTCATTTACAAAATTCACATACCCTCTTATGATCAATAGTGCTTTTCCTATAAACATTAATACAACTGCATTCTTGCATGTGATAAATTAATTAGAATTCGTAATATGAAAAAATCCCATATAACACAATTATTTGTGTTATATGGGAAGATATAAAAAGTGCTCAAATATTATTTTTTAACTATAGAGAAAACTCGTCTTCGACTCTGCTCCATCCTTTTTTAGTTAATGCTATTTTACCAGTTTCAATTGTAATAATTTGATTTTTATATAAATGGCCAATGGCGCGTTTAAATGCAGCTTTACTCATGTTAAATACTTCCTTTATTGCTTCAGGGCTTGATTTATCCCAAAACGGCAGCTCTCCTTCATATTCAACTAATAGGTTAAAGATGTGTTGGCCATCTTCGTCAAGTCTCTCGTGTGCGAGTGGTAAAAATGATCCATTAAGTTCACCTTTTTCATTATGACCAATGATTCGGACTTCTACGTTTTCACCCAAACGTGGTTCTGATTTACGTTCAGATTCGTGTACGAATATTTTGTAGCCATCTTTTGAAAGTAAAAAACTCCCAATTCTTAATACTCTATATGGTCGAGCTTCAATCACTTTATTTTGCATTTCATCGTTGTATACGGGTGTGTACATTGATTCTACAATCGTTTCTGTTGCTAAACGTGCGAACATATTATTTTCACTGTCAATACGCAACGTTACTAACACCTCGTCACCTTGAATGGGCCATACATCTTTTACTTTTGGCAGGTCAATCCAAGGTATTAATACTTCTCTAGGCAAACCGACATCAACATGTGCACCATCGCGATCTGTTTTTAATACTTTTACAAAGTCATATTTACTAGTGGTAATATCAGGCATATTTTGTGTAGCAAATAATGCCCCTGATCTATTTGGATAAATAAAGAAACTATATTCTTCGCCTACGATTAATTCATCTTCTTCATTCACTTCGGATTGATTGAGTTTAACTTCTTCTTTATTCGGTCCTTGTAACTTGTAAGTAGATCCTTCTAATCCAATAACTTCAAGAAACTCTATGGAACCTACAATATTTTTCTCGTCTTGGGCCATACTGTTCTCCTTCGTACTTAAATTTATTCTTATTTATTATAACATGGTATAAAGAAACAAGCATCATCACATTGAGAATGGTCGAAACTCCTGGATAATTGTGTTATAATTTGTCCGTTAGATTATCGAAAAAGGAGCAAATGCATGTTACAAGTTACTGATGTGAGTTTACGATTTGGCGATCGTAAACTATTCGAAGATGTAAATATTAAATTTACAGAAGGCAATTGTTATGGTTTGATTGGAGCGAACGGTTCTGGGAAATCAACGTTTCTAAAAATTTTATCTGGTGAATTGGATGCGCAATCTGGTCATGTTTCTATGGGGAAAAATGAACGTTTAGCAATTTTAAAACAGGATCACTTTGCATACGAAAATGAACGTGTTATTGATGTGGTAATTAAAGGTCATGAACGTTTATACGAAGTTATGAAAGAAAAAGATGAAATTTATATGAAACCAGATTTCAGTGATGAAGACGGAATTAGAGCAGCGGAATTAGAAGGCGAATTTGCTGAAATGGATGGTTGGAACGCTGAAGCAGACGCGGGCTCCCTGCTTTCTGGTTTAGGCGTCTCTGCAGATTTACAAGATAAAAAGATGTCTGAATTAGAAAACAATCAAAAAGTAAAAGTCCTTTTGGCCCAAAGTTTATTTGGTAAGCCAGACGTCCTTCTACTTGATGAGCCTACAAACGGTTTAGATATTCCAGCTATTAGTTGGTTAGAAGATTTCTTAATCAACTTTGAAAATACAGTTATCGTAGTATCACACGATAGACACTTCTTAAATAATGTGTGTACGCATATTGCTGACTTAGATTATGGAAAAATAAAAGTTTACGTTGGTAACTATGATTTTTGGTATCAATCAAGTCAATTAGCTATGAGAATGGCTCAAGAACAAAACAAGAAAAAAGAAGAAAAAATTAAAGAATTGCAAGATTTCGTTGCTCGTTTCTCTGCGAACGCATCTAAATCTAAACAAGCAACAAGTCGTAAAAAACAATTAGAAAAAATTGAACTAGATGATATTCAACCTTCCTCACGTCGTTATCCATACGTAAAATTTACGCCGGAACGTGAAATTGGTAATGATTTATTGTTTGTTGAGAATGTATCGAAAACAATTGACGGTGTAAAAGTGTTAGATAACATTTCATTTACAATGTACCCTAATGATAAAGCCGTATTAATTGGAGATAGTGAATTTGCTAAAACAACGTTGCTTAAAATCTTAGCTGGTGAAATGGAACCAGATGAAGGTACAGTTAAATGGGGAGTGACGACTTCACGTAGTTATTTCCCTAAAGATAATTCTGAATACTTCGAAGGTGTAGACATGAATCTTGTTGACTGGTTACGTCAATATGCGCCTGAAGACGAACAAACTGAAACATTCCTACGTGGCTTTTTAGGACGCATGTTATTTAGCGGTGAAGAAGTTAAGAAAAAAGCGAGTGTTTTATCAGGTGGCGAAAAAGTGCGCTGCATGTTAAGTAAAATGATGTTATCAAGTGCTAACGTGTTATTGCTCGATGAGCCTACTAACCACTTAGACTTAGAAAGTATTACAGCGGTAAATGATGGTTTGAAAAATTTCAAAGGTTCTATGATATTCACATCTTATGACTTTGAGTTTATCAATACAATTGCTAACCGTGTGATTGACTTAAACCCTGCTGGTGGATTGTCTAAAGAAATCTCATATGAAGCTTATCTACAAGAAACAGGCGTTTTAAGTAAATAATAAATAGCGTTTATAAAGATTAGAGGCTGAGATATCTATTGATATTTCAGCCTATTTAATATCATATTGGCAATAGCTATTTGAATTGAACTTGTAAAGCGTCAACGCTTCAGAGAGCTACGACTTCATTCAATTTATGAAGATGATTAGACATTATAAGCCTTCTTTTGAATTTACTAACACTTATACATAGTCCTTACTTCAAGTAATTGACTTAAACCTAATAGTGCTTATGCAATATCCTTGTTTTTTGTATTTTTACTATCCATCTTAACGAGAGCGCCAATAAACGCTGCTTGGAAAAACGCAAACACCCTCCCCTTTTATGTTTTATGATGCAAGATAAGCTTCTATGCTCAGGCTGATTACTATGAATAAGTTATTTTGAATTATATAATTCAAAATAACTATACAATGATGGAGGTATTTATAAATGGAACAGTTAAATATGCTTGATGGGCAAATTATTCCTCAAATAGGTTTCGGTACATATAAACTGAACGGTATGCAAGGCGCGCATGCGATTGTAAGTGCGTTAGACCAAGGTTACCGTTTATTAGATACAGCATATAATTATGAAAATGAAGGCACTGTTGGTAAGGCTATTGAAATGAGTAATGTACCGCGAGATCAAATCATTATAACTTCCAAATTACCAGGTCGTTATCAAGATTATGATGCTTCGCTTACTGCAATACAGGAGTCAATATACCGTTTGGGCGTCGAGTATTTGGATTTATATTTAATCCATTGGCCAAATCCGAAACAAGGTAAATATATTGAAGCTTGGCAAGCTATGATTGATGCCCAAAAAGCTGGTTTAGTCAAATCAATTGGTGTCTGTAACTTTTTACCTGAACATATTGAAACACTAGAAAAGGAAACTGGCGTTTTACCAGTCATAAATCAAATTGAGTTACATCCTTATTTCAATCAACGAGAAATGGTTAAGTATAATGCATCAAAAGGCATTGTCACTCAAGCGTGGAGTCCGTTGGGCCGTGCGTCGAATGTTATCAATGATGAAAAGATTACCGAAATTGCTGATAAACATAATAAAACCATACCTCAGGTTATATTAAAATGGCATATACAAAACGGCGTGGTCCCTATTCCAAAATCTACCTCGGTAGCCAGACAATTTCAAAATATTGATATTTTTGATTTTTATTTAGATAGCGATGATTTAGAGAAAATAGATACGCTTACGCGAGAAGATGGTAGACGTAAAGACCAAGATCCTGCTGTATATGAGGAATTTTAAGTTTTTGCTTAATCTTTATATTATTAACGTATAAAAACTTCATATTAAAAAATAGATACATTTACACTTATAAAGTAAAACGTGTGTAAAATAGTTTAATTTTTCAGTAAATTATAAAAACTTTGTAAAAGCGGTTTACAGTACATATAACCGTATGTATAATATGAGTCATAAACAAAAATTAAATAAGTTTTGATGAGGCGCATCAATCATTAGTAAATTTTAGAAGAACCTGTCTGCTAGCAGCTAATTTTGAAAGGGTGAGATGCCGAAACAGTTATAATAGCAGCTTATAACAAGTTGGACTTTATGGTTAAGAGCTAAGAGTCTGTCATTATTTTAAAATAATGGAGTGCATCACTTGTATATAAATTATAGAACAGGTTCGCATTCCGGACTTGTTCTTTTTTATATCATTGTGATTCTCCCCTATTAAATGAGGAGGATATAGAATTGGGAAGAAGTGTTTTGAAATTTGGAGGTTCTTCGGTAAGTGATTTTACAAAAATAAAAAATATAGCCGGAATGTTACAAACGAGAGTTGAAAATGGTGAACAACTCATTGTTGTAGTTAGCGCAATGGGTAAAACCACTGATGAACTCATGGCTAATGTTTCAACGCTTACAACTACACCAAAAGATCAAGAACTCGCATTGTTACTAACTACTGGTGAACAGCAAACCGTATCATATTTATCAATGGTATTAAATGATATTGGCGTCAATGCTAAAGCGATGACAGGTTACCAAGCTGGTATTAAAACAGTTGGCCATCATTTAAAAAGTCGTATTGCAGAAATTGATCCCATCACATTTGAACATGCTTTTGAAAGTAATGATGTATTAGTAATCGCAGGGTTCCAAGGTATCAATGATGAGTTTGAAGTAACGACATTAGGTCGCGGGGGATCAGATACCACGGCTGTCGCTTTAGCTGCTAGTAATCAAACAACCTGTGAAATATATACAGACGTAGACGGCGTATACGCTACTGATCCTAGAGTCTACAGAGACGCAAGGCGACTTGAATACGTTTCGTATGAAGAAATGATGGAAATGAGTGCTTTAGGTGCTGGTGTACTTGAAACAAGAAGTGTTGAACTAGCAAACAATTATAATATCCCCCTATATTTAGGAAGAACTTTATCAAATGTGAAAGGAACATGGATTATGTCACAAGCAGAATTATTAGAAAAAAAAGCAGTTACGGGTGTTGCCTTAGATACACATATGATGCACGTTACTATTAGCCATCCCCTGCCAGATAACAGACTATTAACAGATTTATTTAATCATTTAGAGAATGAATCTGTTAATGTTGATATGATTTCTCAAATAATAAATTTGGAAGGATTGCAAATGTCGTTTACGATTAAAGACACAGATGCAATTCAAATCACACGTATTTTAGAATCATTAAAAGAAAAATTTAATGCGTTAGACTTCAAGATTAATGAAGCATACGTTAAACTTTCATTAATTGGTTCTGGTATGCGTGATATGTCTGGTGTTGCTTCAAAAGCGTTTATCACACTGATCGAAAACGGTATTACCTTTTATCAAACGACAACATCAGAAATTAGTATTTCATGTGTTATAGATTCTGAAAATGGTGAACGTGCCGTTCAAGCACTATACGAAACATTTGATATCTGAATTTTCTTAATATAATCAATTTTAATAAAATAATGAAAATGGAGTGTATGAGATATGACAAAATTAGCAATCGCGGGCGCAACTGGTTTAGTAGGAAGAAAAATGTTAGAAACAATCAATCGCAAAGGCATTTCATTTGATGAATTAGTACTATTTTCATCTGCGCGTTCTGCTGGTGAGAAAATTGAATTTCAAGGCAGCACATATACAGTTAGAGAATTAACAGAAGAAGCTGCAACAGAACATTATGATTATGTGTTAATGAGCGCTGGTGGTAGTACAAGTGCGCATTTCTCCCCTATTTTTGAAAAAGCTGGTGCAATTGTTATTGATAACTCTAGTCATTGGAGAATGGTAGAAGATATTGATTTAATTGTACCTGAAGTTAATGAGCCAATCTTAAATAGAAAAATTATAGCAAATCCAAACTGTTCAACGATTCAATCTGTTGTACCTTTGAAATTATTACAAGAAGCATTTGGATTACAACGCGTAGCATATACAACTTATCAAGCAGTTTCAGGTTCAGGAGTTAAAGGAAGACAAGATTTATCTGAAGGTGCAAATGGTAAAGAACCAGAAGCATATCCGCATCCTATTTATAATAATGTGTTACCACATATTGACACTTTTCTTGAAGACGGGTATACAAAAGAAGAACAAAAAATGATTGATGAAACAAGAAAAATTTTAAAAGATGATGATTTAAAAGTAACAGCGACTTGCGTCCGTGTGCCTGTTCAAGATAGTCACAGTGTGCATATGAGCGTTACGCTAGAAAAAGAAGCTTCAGTACAAGCAATTCAACAACTCTTTGAAAATGATCAACGTGTAGTACTTATTGATAATCCAGAACAGAATGAATACCCATTAGCGATTCACTCTACAGGTAAAGATGAGATATTTGTTGGTAGAATTCGTCGCGACGATTCATTAGACAATACTTTCCATGTTTGGTGTACTTCTGACAACTTATTGAAAGGCGCGGCTTTAAATGCAGTACAAGTGCTTGACCAAGTTATGAGCTTGAAAGGAGTAAAATAATATGGGACATATATTTGAAGGTGTAGGTGTCGCTTTAACAACACCATTTACACATAATGAAATAGACTTAAATGCACTGAGAAGACATTTAAAATATTTATTAGAAAACGATGCAAAATGTATTGTGGTTAATGGCACTACAGCTGAGAATCCAACGTTAACAGACGAAGAAAAAGACCAAGTCTTAGAAGTAGTTGTGAATTATGTAAATGGCCAAGTACCAGTTATTGCTGGTACAGGTACAAACAATACTGAAAAGTCTATACAAGCTTCAGTACGTGCTAGAGAAATTGGTGCAGATGGTATTATGCTTATCACGCCATACTATAATAAAACGAATCAACGCGGTTTAATTGAACACTTTACTACTATTGCTAATGCAGTGAAATTACCAGTCATTTTATATAATGTACCATCACGTACAAATATGACGATTAATCCTGAAACGGTTGAAACTTTGAGTGATAATGAATATATTGTAGCCTTAAAAGACGCTACTAATGATTTTGAATATATGGACGAACTAAAAAAACGTTTAGATCTAAATCATTTTGCTTTATATAGTGGAAATGACGATAATGTCGTTGACTATTTTGATAAAGGTGGTCACGGTGTTATTTCAGTAGCTTCAAATGTAATACCAAACGCATTCCAATCATTATATAATGCTAAGCAAAAGGGAGAAGATATTGAAGTACAATTTCACCCTATTCAAACATTATTAGACGCTTTAGCAATTGATGTTAACCCTATTCCAATTAAGGCCCTCACTGCAGTTGAAGGTTTTGGTAATTATGAAGTACGCCTTCCGCTAGTGAAATTACAAGATGCTGAGCGTGAAACATTAGAACAAGCATATGAACAATTTAAAGCAGGTGACCAAGCATGAAAATCATTTTAATAGGTTATGGTGCCATGAATCAACGCGTGGCCAGATTAGCCGAAGAAAAGGGACATGAAGTTGAAGGTGTAATTGTACGTGATTCATCAAAAACGTATCCTTACCCGACTTTTGAACGTATTTCAGACGCTAAGGATGCAGATGTTGCAATTGATTTCTCAAATCCAGAGTTATTGTTACCATTATTAGATGATGAATTTAAACTACCATTGGTAATTGCAACAACCGGGGAAAAAGAGGAAATCGTTGAAAAATTAAAAGAACTTAGCAGTAAAATGCCAGTATTTTTCAGTGCGAATATGAGTTACGGTGTCCATGCGCTAACTAAAATTTTAGAAGCGGCTGTCCCACTACTTCAAGATTTCGACATTGAACTTACAGAAGCACACCACAATAAGAAAGTAGATGCACCTAGTGGCACATTAGTGAAATTATACGATGTGATCGAGTCATTACGCGATAAAACGACGCCTGTGTATGATAGACATGAAACAAATGCAAAACGTACACAAGATGAAATTGGTATACATTCGGTCCGAGGTGGAACTATTGTGGGGCAACATGATGTTTTATTTGCGGGAACGGATGAAACAATTGAAATCACGCATCGTGCTCAATCAAAAGATATATTTGCTAATGGATCAATAGGCGCAGCAGAAAAATTAATTCATAAATCAAATGATTTTTACACATTTGATAATTTATAATCACTAAGGAGAGAATTAAATTATGGTACAACATTTAACGGCAGAAGAGATTATTCAATATATAAGTGATGCAAAGAAATCGACACCCCTTAAAGTTTATGTGAATGGGCAGTTTGACAATGTAACCTTCCCTGAAAGTTTTAAAGTTTTTGGCGGTTCTGATTCAAAGGTTATCTTTTGTGAAGCGGATGATTGGAAACAGTTTTATGAAAATAATCAATCGAGTATTGATGAATTAGAAATTGAAATGGATCGTCGTAACTCAGCTATCCCATTGAAAGACTTAACAAATACGAATGCACGTATAGAACCCGGTGCATTTATCCGTGAACAAGCTATTATTGAAGATGGTGCAGTTATTATGATGGGTGCGACTATCAATATTGGCGCAGTTGTTGGCGAAGGTACTATGGTAGATATGAATGCTACACTTGGTGGTCGTGCTACTACTGGTAAAAATGTTCATGTTGGTGCTGGTGCAGTATTAGCTGGTGTAATTGAACCACCAAGTGCCTCACCAGTTATAATTGAAGATGATGTGCTTATCGGTGCGAATGCAGTTATTTTGGAAGGTGTTCGTGTTGGTAAAGGATCAATCGTTGCAGCCGGTGCAATTGTGACCCAAGAAGTACCAGCTGGTTCGGTAGTTGCAGGCACACCAGCTAAAGTCATTAAACAAACAAGTGAAGTAGAAGATTCAAAACGTGAAATTGTTTCAGCTTTAAGAAAATTAAATGATTAATAATTGATTTAAATGATAAATAGAAGCTGAAATTAAAATATTTATATAGGAGGTTTATGACGAAATAACATCTAATGATTGATAGACGCATTAATTTATATGTATATATCAATTTATGATGTTCGTCTAACCTCCTCTTTTTTATACATAAAAGTTTAGACGTTGATTTAGTTTTATGTTTAAACAAATTAATAAACTAGAAGGATTTGATTTTAATGAATGAGTTAGAATTTGTAACAACACATAGACGTCATTTGCATCAACATCCAGAATTAAGCCTACAAGAATTTGAAACGACAGACTATATCGCAGCATTTTTAGATAATCTTAGCGTTGAGTATAAGCGCCCTCTTGATACGGGATTAATTGCATACCTTCCAGGTAATGGAAAACATACAATTGCTTATCGCGCAGATATAGATGCGTTACCTATTTTTGAAGAAAATGATGTTCCCTATCGAAGTTTAACTGATAATGTGATGCACGCGTGCGGCCATGATGGACATACAACTGTGTTAATGTTATTTGTTAAACGATGTAAAGCTATGGCAGATCAAGGGACATTGCCTCAAAATATCGTTTTTATTTTCCAACCAGCTGAAGAAACCGGCGGCGGCGCAAACCGTTTAATTCGTGCAGGTGCGTTTGAAAATTACCCTATAGAAGCAGTGTTTGGTATCCATGTTATGCCGTTTGAAGACGAAGGCCATGTTGTAATTCGAGATGAAGAAATTACGGCAAGTGCGACCGAATATCGCTTTTACTTAACTGGCCTGTCTAGCCACGTAGCGGATAAAGAGCAAGGTTATTCAGCTGGAGAAGCCTTACAACATGTATTAAGTCAAGTCGGTCAAATACAGCAATTCCATTTAAATGGATTAAAAAGAAATATTGTGCATATGGGACGCTTTGTAGCTGGAGAAGCGATCAATACAGTGCCAAGTAACGGATATTTAGAAGGTACGATAAGAACTTATGATATCAATGATTTAGAATCAGTTAAACAACAAATGAAGACGATTGCTGAAAGTGTCAAATTATTGTTTAATGTAGAATGTGAAGTGAAGTTTGAAGAAGGCTATCCACCTACATATAATGCGCCAAAACTACGCAAGCATGTTGAACATGGCTTAGAAAATGCTGGTTTTACAATTATTGATAAACCGACACCGTATTTATTTGGTGAAGATTTTAGTTTTTATAGTCAACTTGCTCCAAGTTATTTTGTATTTGTTGGTGTGCGAGACGTGTCGAAAGGATATGTAACTGGGTTGCATACCGCTCATTTAAACTTTAATGAATATATGTTGATTAAGATTGCAGATTATTATGAAGCTATTTTAAAATCTTATGGCGAGGTGGAAGCATAATGACAGCAATTTGGTCTGTAGACACTGAAAGATTTTATAATAATGCGCTAAAAGTAATTCAAAATAATCAACTTATGGCAGTTGTAAAAAACAATGCTTATCATTATGGATTGGAATTTGCAGTTAATCAATTTTTAGAAGCAGGCATCAATACGTTTAGTACAACTTCTTTAAGAGAAGCTATACGTATACGACAATTAGCGCCAAACGCAACTATATTTTTAATGAATGCTGTATATGAATTTGATAAAGTACGTGATAACCAAATTCAAATGACATTGCCATCTTTAGCATTTTATTATCAGCATTTAGAAGATTTAAAAGGTATTGAAGTTCATTTAGAATATGAAAATTTATTACATCGCTCTGGTTTGAAAACCATTGATGAAATAAGAGAAGTACTCATTCACCATCGTAATGATAAAAGTAATGAGAAAGTGCACATTACAGGTTTATGGACGCATTTTGGTTATGCAGATGAATTTGACGTGCCTGAATATGATATAGAACGTAAAGCGTGGTTAAAGGTTGTTAAAAACTTGTTAGATGAAGGTTATCAATTTGATATGATACATGCGCAAAATAGTGCAAGTTATTATAGAGAACATGGTGTTTTTGAAAATCATACACACGCTCGTGTGGGTATAGCATTATACGGTTCAAGACCTTATGCTACAATTGATGAAAAATCCATTGAACAAGCTTTGACTGTAAAAGGCAATGTCATTCAAGTACGTGAAGTAAATGAAGGTGATTATTGTGGTTACAGCTTTGCATTTGAAGCTACGCACAATCATACACAATTAGCAGTAGTTGATATTGGCTATGGAGATGGTATCCTTAAATCGAGGGCCAAACATGAGGCGCTTATCAATGGCAAACGTTATCCCATTCGTGCACTGATGATGAGTCATATGTTTGTTGAAGTAGATCATCATGTTCATGCACAGGATGAAGTATTATTATATAATAATGATATTCGCATTGATGAATTTACGTTTAAAGGTGTTGGCGCGAATTCTGAACAGTTAAGCGCAATGAATCATGACTCACTAATAAAGGAGTATAGATAAATTATGGCAGTAGAATATAATAGTTATGGCGAGCTTACAATGGGAGGCACTAGTCTTAAAACAATAGCACAGAGTTTTGGCACCCCCACTATCGTTTATGATGAAAATCAAATTAGGGCACAAATGCAACGATTTCATCAAGCCTTTCAAAAAAGTAATTTAAAATACAGTATTTCATATGCTTCTAAAGCGTTTACTTGTTTACAAATGGTGAAATTAGTCCAAGAAGAAGGCCTTGAACTTGATGTAGTTTCTGAGGGAGAGTTATATACAGCTTTAGAGGCTGGTTTCGATCCCCAGCATATTCATTTTCATGGTAATAATAAGACAAAGCATGAAATTCAATACGCGTTAGAAAGTAAAGTAGGATATATTGTGATTGACGCTTTAGAAGAAATTGAACTGATTGATAAATATGCAAGTGAAACAGTAAATGTAGTATTACGGTTAAACCCAGGTGTTGAAGCACATACACATGAATTTATTCAAACTGGGCAAGAAGATAGTAAATTTGGTTTATCAATCAAACATGGTTTAGCGATTCAAGGCGTTGAAAAAGTAATAAACTCAAAACACTTGAAGTTAAAAGGTGTCCATTTCCATGTAGGTTCACAAATTGAAGGTACAGAAGCTATGATTGAAACTGCTAAAATTGTAATTCAATGGTTGAAAGAAAATGATATAAAAGTTGAACTGATTAACTTAGGTGGAGGGTTTAGCATTAAGTATGTTGAAGGAGATGTAAGTTTCCCTATTGAAACCGGTATAACTGAGATTACTGATGCTATTAAACAATTTTCTACGCAGTTTGACTACCCACTCCCAGAAATTGGAATCGAACCAGGAAGATCTATTGTTGGTGAAGCAGGTATAACGCTATATGAAGTAGGTACAATTAAAAACATCCCCGATGTTAATAAATATGTGTCTGTAGATGGTGGTATGAGCGACCATATTCGTACAGCGTTATACGATGCTCAGTATGAAGCTTTGTTAGTTAATAGAAATGACCCGAAAGATGAGACTGTAACCATTGCAGGTAAACTTTGTGAATCTGGAGATATTATTATTAAAGATGCCCAATTACCTAGCACAGTAAAACGTGGGGATTATTTAGCTATCTTATCTACAGGTGCATACCACTACTCAATGGCTTCAAATTATAACCAAATGCAAAAGCCCTCAGTATTCTTCTTGAAAGATAGTAAAGCAAGAGAAGTCATTAAACGTCAATCTTTAAGACAATTAATTATAAATGATACTAAATAAATTAAAAAAGTGGTTCTATCCCCTACTTTAGGTTGATGGAACCACTTTTCATTTAGTTTATACTGATATGAAATAATATGTATTATGTATACAATAAGCCACCGTAATTAAATATAACGGCTATTCATAGAAGAGGACATACATTAAGCCCCCTAGCTCATCGCGAGAAGGCTATAAAAAAAAGAACCTTTAACAAGGTTCTTTGATAAGTCAATATTGCAATCTATATTATAGTTTTACAACGTTTGCAGCTTGAGGACCGCGGTCGCCTTCAACTACTTCAAATTCAACTGATTGACCTTCTTCTAATGATTTGTAACCCTCTTGGTTAATAGCTGAGAAGTGTACGAATACGTCGTTTTCTCCTTCAACTTCGATAAAACCGAATCCTTTTTCAGCGTTAAACCATTTTACTGTACCTTGTTTCATAAATGTGAAACCTCCAAGACTAATATTCATTCAATATGCATTATTCGCATATTACAAAAAATACAATTTCACAGTCTAAATCTGTTTTACAATATTCTTTGCAATATGGAATAAAACAATTGCTTGACTCATATTATAAGCTATTTTAACTAAAAATGCAATGCAATTGTGAAAAAACTATTTCTTAAATAATAGGTAATTTATAATAAACTTCATTATTATTTAAAACAATATAACTATAAAAAATCTGTAAATCTTCATCACAATCTTCACAAAAACCTAATTCACAATTATTATAAAATGCATGAATATTGTATTTGCCAACTAAATAATTATCGTAAAACTGCTTACTATTTCCTATTATTGATTGGTAGTAACTTAACATTTCTTCATAATTATCAAAATGATATTGTTCGACGATATGATCAGTCCAGTCACTAAATAACCACCAGCCTTCATAATCAGCTCGAATCTTTGCAACTGTCCACATGTAAATTACACCCTTTCATCTTTAACTTAAAAAATACCAGTATTGTATACGGTACTTATAGTATCATCATTATTTTAGAATGATTAAATTTATTTTATTAGAACTCACTTGTTCACACGCATTACATATATGTATTGTATATAAAAAATAAGTCTTATTGTCGTTATGCTTATTATATTTGATTAATAGCTATGTATAATATTTTAAATGTATCATGAACAAAATCAAGTTATCTGTTTCATACTTTTGGCCGATAGACAATTACTATCCAAACAAAAATATTAGTTTTGTAAGTTAAAATTTCGTATAATGATAATAAGAGGTGATTATATGCAATGCAAACATATTAAAGTATTTGGTATAGTGCAAGGTGTCGGTTTTCGCTATTATACTGAAAAGATAGCTAGAAAATATAATATTGTAGGTACTGTACAAAACGTATCTGATTATGTAGACATTTACGCCCAAGGCGATAAAAATTCGTTAACATCGTTTACCAATGCTGTAATTGAGGGTGCTTCACCTGCTTCTCATATAGAAGATTATGAGATTGAAGAAATTGAAACTAACCCATCATGGAAAAATTTTAGAACATTATAAACATTATAAAGGAAGATGAAGTTTGAGATACAATATTTCGCGTATTTACGGGGCCATTATTGCTTTTCCAATAGCTGTTATCGCATGGATTGCTAGTGTATTTGCATTAGACGTATATTTTATTTTTGATTTTCTTATTTCTGCGGTAGCGTTTGTAGCGTTCTACTTCCCTACTCAACGTTTAACTTCTAGAAAATATTTAAAAGAAATTGGCTTATCACGTAGAGATTATCATTTTATCAATAGTCAGTTAAATAACGCTCAAGATAAAATAAGAAGAATTTTAAAATCTTTTGTTAATGTAAGATCAATTAAAGATTTTAAGCAAGTCAATGAAATATATCGGATCACACGAGCTATATATTATGCAGTTAAACAACAGCCACGAACGTTTTTCAAAGTAGAGAGTTTCTTTTACTCTCATATCGATAATGCATTGAATTTAATTGAAGCCTATACGAGATTATCAAAGTCACCAAAAAAGTCTGAAGAAGAAAAACAAAAGTTAGCACAAACGCGTATTACTCTAGATGAAGTTAAACGTACTTTAGTAGCAGACTTAAAAAGAATCAACGAAGAAGATTATAGTCAATTAGATATAGAAATGGAATTGAACAAAATTGAACAAAAAAGACATAAATAATATACACGATGAAATGGAGAGGAATTAAATGGTTAGAGAACAAGACTTTTTAAATTCGCATCCATTGGATAAATATATTGATGAACAGACAACAAATGAATCAGAGATTATCAACAGCACAAAACAATACTCTCAAGAAGATCAGCAGAAAATTGACAAATTGAGTGAACAAATAAAACCAATGGATAATGATACTTTATTAAACTATGGTACAGCTGCACAATCCAATATGTCTCAATTTTCACATCGTATTTTAAACGAAGTGAAGACAACGGATGTAGGGCCTGTAGGTGAATCATTAAATGGATTGATGAGTAAGCTTAAATCTGTTAATCCTGATGAATTAAATCCAGAAAATCAGTCTAAGTTAAAACGTATTTTTAGACGCACTAAAGCTTCTGTTAATGAAATATTCTCTAAAATGCAATCAGTAGGTTCACAAATTGATCGTATCTCTATCGAATTAGATAAGCATAAAAATAATTTAAATAAAGACATAGAGATGCTCGATGAATTATATAATTTAAATAAAGATTACTTTGATGAATTAACCCTATATATTGAAGCAGCTAAAAGAAAACAACATTTATTACAACAAGAAGAAGTACCTAAACTAAGGTCACAAGCTGAATCAACTAATAATCAAATGGATGTTCAAGCAGTATCAGATATGGAACAGTTCGTTGATAGATTAGATAAACGTATTTATGATTTACAATTATCAAGACAAATTGCTATTCAAACTGCACCACAAATTCGAATGATACAAAACGTGAACCACGCACTAGCTGAAAAGATTCAAAGTTCAATTTTAACAAGCATCCCATTATGGAAAAATCAGATGTCGATTGCTTTAACACTTATGAGACAACGTAATGCAGTTTCAGCACAAAAAGCAGTTACTGATACAACAAATGATTTATTACTCAAAAATTCAGAGTTATTAAAACAAAACGCTGTTGCTACAGCTACAGAAAATGAGCGCGGTGTCGTAGATATTGAAACATTAAAAACGACACAACAAGATATTATTGACACGATTGAGCAAACATTACAAATTCAAGAACAAGGTCGTAACAAACGCAAACAAGCTGAAACTGAGTTAAATGAGTTAGAAACAGAAATGAAAAACCAATTACTTGATATGAAAAACAACAAATAAATATTACGTAAAAAATGAACGTGATATAAATATTGTAGACAACTTACAAATAAAACGAGATTGAGATTATCTTTTTTCTAAGACATACCTCAGAAAAAGTATTTCTATCAAAAACTTGGCATAAGAATATTTTTAAATAACCCCTCTACTGCTTGTATTATAAAGGAGGCCAAGACATTATTTTGTCTCGGCCTCCTATTGATTTAACTATTCTTTTTCATAAACTATTGTTTGTTGGTTTTTAAGCATTAAAGATACGAGATAGCCAATGATTGTTGTGATAACAGCTATTGGGAACCATTCTAATGAATAATCTTTTAATGGTAAACTATCAATAATACTTATGTTAATCCAACCTTGTGTGTGAATAACGCTTAAGATTGAAACGATTGCCACCACTGCCACAGGGATTTGTTGCGCAATTGGTTTTGTTGGTACAAAACGTGCAATCAATATTAATAACACGGATGTAATTGCAATTGGATATACAATGCTTAACACAGGAACAGACATTGTAATAACTGAATTCAATCCTTGGTTAGCTAAAATAAAACTAATTAACGTAAAGATGATTACATAAAGTTTATATGAAATTTTTGGGAATATTCTATTGAAATACTCTGAAACAGATACAATCAACCCACAGGCAGTTGTTAAACATGCAAGTGCGACGATAATACCTAATAAGTATTTACCAAAAGTTCCAAATCCCGTACTAGCCATTGTCGTTAATAAATAAGTACCAATATTTTGATCATTCGCAGTTAAACTAGCTATTTTCTCTTGCGGCACTGCCATGTGGTTACCTATAAAGCCTAAGGAAATATAAATAAACATAAGTGCAATTGCAGCGATAATACCTGCTAAAAGTGTTTGTTTGAAAATTTGGTTAGCATGCGAGATACCAGTTGATTTGACTGCATTAACTACAATCATAGAAAAGGCAATTGCTGCAATGGCATCCATAGTTAAGTAACCATTTGTAAATCCTTGAGAAAACCCAGAAAAATTAGAAGTGAAAGCTTCAGCAGATTGACTATGTGCATTACTACCGTAATCGACAAATCCTTTAATAATCATTGCTAATATGGTAATCAGTAATAATGGTGTAAGTAATGAACCGATACGGTTAATCATTTTATTTGGATTAATACATAAATATAATACGATTAAAAAGTAAATAACTGTAAATATCAATAGAGCTAATGCACTATTTGTATGAGTAATCGGCGTAATAGTCATTTCAAACGACGTTGATGCGGTACGAGGTATCGCAAAAAGTGGCCCTATCGTCAAATAAATAATGATTAAAAATATTACTGAAAATTTGGGTGAAATTTTATTTAAAGAACCGATATATCCTTGTTTGTCTAAAGCACCAACTACTACTCCTAATAGAGGTAAACCAATTCCCGTTAAAGCAAATGCTAAAATTGCAGGCCAAAAATATTGACCGCTATCTAAACCTAAATTCGGTGGGAATATAAGGTTACCAGCACCAAAGAACATAGCAAACAAAGTAAACCCTATAATCCATGTATTTTTATTCATAAATTGTTCTCCTTCTTGCCTATAAAATAATATTTACTATTCTATCACGATTTATGAGAAGTAGTCTATATAAAATTCAGAATATTTAAATTTATGTTCGATATAATAAAAAAAGTACGTTTTAAAATGATTTTAATAATAATTTTTTAAGCAATGGTGCAAGATGACTCGGTAGGTTTTCTACACCTTCTACGAAAATTGCATAGTTTCCATAAATATTATGAATTGTTTCTTCAATATCTTCAGTAATAGAATCTTGGCTTAAAAATACATTAAACACTTCAATACCCATTTTACGAGCGGTTTCCACAGCTTCATAAGTGTCGAGTATCCCGTCTTGACTATAGTTATAAGCAGATGGTTCACCATCTGAGAATACAATTAAGAAGCGTTGGTTATGAGATCTACGCATTAATCTTTCGCTCCCAATTCTAATAGCCACACCATCTCTATTGTCATCTTGAGGTTCTAACGCCATAATCCTTGGACCATCTTGTGTCATTATAGAATGGTCATATGAAATAATTTCATCAATAATATTAGGCTGTTTTGAATCGTCGGCGTCAAAAGCATCTTCATTAAAAGCTAGAATTTCATGTTTCACATTTAACGATTTCAAAGTTTCGTGAAATAATACAACGCCTTTAATTGTTTCTGACATTTTATCTTGCATACTTGCTGAAGCGTCAATTAATAGTGTGAACGTGGCGTCAAAGGTTTGACTTAAATCTTGTTTTTTATAGAAAAGTTTATATTGATCGTCGATAAACCAATTTAATAAGTTTTTTTGGAGCCGCCCTTTAGTTAAATTGCGACGTTCATCTTGGTATTCTCTATCTATTGTTTTTTTTATGATTTGTGTTAAATCTTTTGTCTCAAATTGGACTTCTTTTTCAACATTATTATACAAATCTTTATACTCTGGTAAAATATCTGGGACATTCCATTTAATTTCTACATTTTCATTAATGCCTTTTAAAGCAAAGGCAGAATTATTCCCTACGGAACCACCTTCATCACTTTCGATATGATTAGACGAACCTTTACCTTTTTTAGTTTGCATATCCGTCATATCATCACTCGTATCACCTTCTCGAGCTGTATCATTATCTCCTAGGACGTCACTATTTTCCCCTTCATGTAGTTCCATTTCTAAATAAGCACCACCTTGCGACGAACTATCTTGATAATTTGATTCAATTTCTTCACTTACGACGTCATCCTCGGGGTTTTCATTAGAAGCTTTATCCGTATTACTCGCGTCAGTTCGTTTTAAATCTTCAAAATTAAGATTATGGATAGATTCGTATACCTTTTTAGGTAAATGATAATATTCGTTTAACATGTCTTCTTTTAATATATCATCGATTTGGAACATTATACGTTCAGCTAAATACATATTATCTTCTGATGAATTGTTATAGAAAAAATTGGGTAGATATTGGTACATGTTTGTTAAAATGTCATCTATTTCTGGGCTGATTTGAGGTATGTCGTAAAAATTTTCTGTTAAAAATGATGCTTCCAAATATAAGAATAGTAAATCTGTAAATGTTGCTTTTGTCTTATAGACATTAATTTGAGTGTGCGTGTAGTTTAGTCTGATTTGGTTACGTAATTGTATAGCAGATTGAGTAGATGGACGAAGTTTAACTATTTCATTTAACACACGTTTATCTTCTAATAATTTAAATAGCTGTTGGTAAAATTTAGGATGGTTAAATGTGTGATTATGAATTACTTCGTTGACAATAGATTCATCCATCATTTGGTAACCATAAGCAGCAAGCATTACATCTGTTTTAAGGCCGTTAGTTTCAATGTCTTTACTTCTATGGGACCAAAAAGAACTTGTAATTAACATATTATTGATTGGATCGTAATATGGGAATTTTTGAATTTTAACTTGTGTCTGTTCATTTTTTAACAATAATCGAGCTAAATCTTGAAGCATCATGACTTGTTTAGCATCTAGCTGTTCATCATTAAATAATATAAAACGATCGCTCATAAATATCCCTCACTAAAAATTTAATTCAACTGCGTTTAAAATAGCTTGTTGTTCACGTTCATCTTCTAATTTATCAATAATTGTTCGTTTAATAGCACGTTCAATAGGCATCACAGTTGCTAAATCACTTAAATCAATTAAAGCACGAATACTAGCCGCTTCCTCAGAAATCTGTCCTTGCTTTGTCATCGTGCGTAAATCTGCATTAAATTTAATAATATTTTGTATAGTAGCATCGTCTGATAATTGACTTTGATTTTTGATTACATCACTTAAAATATCACCGTCAATATAATCAACTTGAATGACTACGAAACGGTTTTTGAGTGCTTCATTCATTGGTAACGTCCCGATATATCCTTCATTGATAGCAGCAATTACATTAAATCCTGGTGCTGCATTTACGACTTCTCCAGTGAATGGGTTTGTTAATTTTCTACGGTAGTCTAGCACACCGTTTAAAATGGGTAATGTCTCTGGTTTCGCCATATTTATTTCATCTATATATAGAATATGTCCTTCTTTCATAGCTTTAATGACTGGGCCATCAATAAATACGATTTCCTGTGTGCCGTTTTCATTTGTTTGGATTGTTTTAAATCCTAATAAACTTTCTGCATCTAAATCTACTGAACAATTGACTTGGTGCATAGGACGATTAAGCGTTTCTCCTAAAGTTTCGGCAAGTTTTGTCTTACCTGAACCTGTTGGTCCCTTCAAAAGAATGTTTTTATTCAATCTCATTAATGATTTTGCATCATTAAAAACAGTTTCATCTCTGTTTATATATTGTGAATTTGTCATGGTTTAATACTCCTTTTAAAAATAAATAATTCATCAAAATTTATATCATTAAAAATAGACTGGGGCTTAAATAACGGTTTATATTTTCGCCCTAGTCCTATTCAAATCATCCATATTTAAAGTTTCATTCTATATTTAGTACATGTGAAACACATTAAATTAAACTTCTTTAAAATAAGTTTTAAAATAGCCGCCAACAAGACCAGAATTATCGACAATTTGATAGTATTCTTCAGTTTCGTTTATTACATCATATTGTTTTCCTACTGTTAGCATATCAGCTACAGTGAATTTTTGTGCGTCTGTATGAATAACTTCTATTTTTTTGATTGGTGTATTATCTTTCCAAGTTTCGTGTAACATATATAAAATCCTCTCTTTACTATTATGAAATTTCTAACGTTAAGATGAAGGTGATACCACTTTTTTCAGTAATACGTACCGATCTTTCTCCATCTTGGTCTAACGTTTGGTAAGGAATCTCTATAGATTCAAGTTGTTCTATAGTGTGTTGAAATTGAGACTTAGATTCAGTACCAAATTCAATTTGTTCTAATATACCATGTTCAGGCATTTTTATTTCATCTGGTGAAGCATGGATATGTAACTCGCCACCTAGACCGCCATCTCCTATACGAAATACTTGCATATTGAACTCAGCATTATCACTAGATACGTATTCAGCAAAATGTTCTAAACCAAAGACTTTTGTCAGAATGGATTGTGTCAATGCGAAATCATTAACTTTTATCATAACTGGCCCTAGACCTTGTATTTGATGCAACGGATTTACATTACTTTCAAAAGCAGGCATACCTAATGGCGTTCCTGTGTTATGTTCATTGGAATAAATATTAAATGTTTGACTATTTTGGTCTTGGAAATTGAAACACTTGTGACCATTTAAGTCTGTAGTTTCCCCATGAGTAATTTGGTTTTTTTCTAAAATAGATTGATATTCTTCAATTCCTTCATCGCTGGGTACTCTTAAACCAATGTTTTCAATATGATTATTACTGTTAATATAGTTCGGCGCTTCTACAAAATGTATACGTGTACCGGAATTTAATTCGGCATCACCAAAACGCAAAGCTTGTCCTTTATTTGCCACGTTTAGTCCAAGTATACCTGAAAATAATGCTTTGGTTTTTACTAAATCATTTGTCCCTGTAGTAACACTTCTAAGACCATTCATTATATTAACCCCTTTATTCATATCTTTTCAATATATTATAACTTATTTTGCGATTTATTTGTATGATGAAGTATTTGATTGCATAACTATTTACAAAATTGTAATTTTTAGACATTGGAGGAATAGAAGAAATGTATTAATATGGATATATATTAGGAATTATTATTTTTATTCGCAAATAATATAATATTATTTTACAAATAAGGAGGTTTTAATATGGTTGGTACATGGATTTTATTTGGTATCACAGTGCTCATTGCAGTGTATTCTGGAATTACTTTCTTTTCAAATATAAATAATAAAGCAAAACAGCAAAAAGCAAGTAAAGAAAGTATTAAGAAAAATAATATTTACGGTGTCGTTTTCCTAGTATTTTTAGTTCTAGCAATCATTGAATTATTTGTATTTATTGCATAGTTAGATTTAATAGAAGTAGCGGTGCATCATTTTAAATTATTATATACGGTATATTTAACAAAAATAGAAGTAATGAACAAATTTATAGTGCTTATTTCTATTTTTGTTTTTATGATGTATTAACTGAATCGCATTAGTCGTTTAAATTTTGTATAAAAAGTGAGATAGAAGTTCTAATGAATTCTATCTCACTTTTTGCTTATCTTTATTTATATAACGTTTATACACTTTCGAATTGTATTGTTTCATTTGTTTGAGAAGATTTTTGTATCGCATCGATGATTGCAATAGACGGTAATGCATCTTTAACGTTTATATAATTTTGCGTATTCTCGAAAATACAATCATAGAATTGATTAATTAAAGTGTCATGACTTGGTCCGTAATAGGATTTTGTACCCGATGCTTTTTTATCTTCAATGATTTGAGTTTTATAACCTGCTTCATTTACACGTGTTAGTATATTATCTTTAATAGTGCATTTTTCATTTTCAAAAATAACTTGGAGTTCAATGCTTGAGTTACCGACATTAGCATTGGTAGCAAAAAACATGCCGTTTGCGTTGTTTTCAAACTTAATATGAGCAGAAGCAGTATCTTCCACTTCTATATTATAATCCAATAATTGTGATGTGCTGCCTTTAATTGATTTAACTTTGCCACAGAGTAATTGCATTAAATCCAACGTGTGTATCGCCTGATTAATCAATACGCCCCCGCCAGCAGTTTTCATACTACCTCGCCATGGTTTGTCAGTATAATAAGACTCAGGACGAAACCATGTAACTAACCCTTTAATGCCGATTATCTCACCATACGTTTTGCTTTGAACAATTCTCTGTAAAGTTTGGAAAGTCTCGTTATATCGATTTTGAAAACATACACATATTTTCGTATCAGGATTTTTTTGTTCTAATTGTATTAATTCTAAACCTTCTTTTGCGTTGAGGGATAATGGCTTTTCTTGCAATACATGTATCCCTTTTTCTACACAAGCTGTTGTCACAGGCAAATGCAAATAATGAGGTAAACAAATATGTACACAATCTAAATTTTCTTGCTCTAACATTTGATATAAATCTGTGTAGAAATGCGCATTTGGAACTTTAACTTGTAAAGTTGTATCTATATCACATGCAGCAGTTAGTTCGACATGAGGATTAGCTTCAATCACATTTAAGTGTACAGTTGAAATATCACCTAAGCCTATTATTCCAATTTTTAACATAATACCAGCTCCATATGTTTATCTTTGTTCTGATTGTTCGTTTTGAATTTGAGCGTGTAACGCATTTTTAAACGCTTCAGGATCTACGGGGACGGCTACTTCTTGACCTGTCCAACTAGATAAATAAATGGCATTTACTAAATTGACGCCGTTGATACCATCGCTACCTGGCGCAATCAATGGTGTATTATCCTTAATGTTTGCAGCGAAATTTTCTAATACATTTATATGTTGTTCACCCCATACACTATCAAATTCAAATATTTCTTGGTCGTAAATATTTTCGAATCCACTGCCTTGGAATATTTTAGATGCTTCTTGCCATGTCATATTTTGATTCATTTCTGTTTCGGATTCTTTTAAACGCGTTAAAGTAATCTTTTTACTATCTTCTACTAAAATTTTTCCTTTATCGCCAGTAATTTCTAAACGGTCTGTACCAATAACATCATGGGTGCATGTAATAAATACGCCGGTTGCCCCATTACCATAGTCTAAAATGGTAGTAACATCATCATCTACACTCAAATCGCGTTGGTAACCATATTTAATATTTGAAAATACAGATTTTGGCATACCACATAACCATTGGAGTAAGTCTATTTGGTGGGGAGCTTGGTTTACTAATACACCGCCACCTTCTTCTGACCATGTAGCTCTCCATGAACTTTGGTCATAATAAGCTTGCGGGCGCCACCAAGTCGTTATGATCCAATTAGTACGTCGGATATTACCTATTTCACCAGTATCAATCAGTGTTTTCACTTTTTGATAAAGCGGATTTGTTCGTTGATTAAAAAATATACCAAATGTTAAATGCGGTTTTGAGGATGCTAATTCGCTAACCTCTTTTACTTTTTCAGCATATATATCAGCTGGTTTTTCTAAAAGTGCATGGATATCTCTTTCTAAAGCTTCTGTACCTATCTCTGTGTGTAAATAGTGAGGGACAGTAGTAACAACAGCGTCAATGCTTCCACTTTCTAACATATCAATATAATTTTCATAAAAAGGCACATTTGGGTAGTTTTCTTCTACTATATTTTGCTTTTCAGAATCAATATCACAAATCGCCCCTATTTCTAATTGTGGAATTTTACCTTCGTTTATAAATCCTGCGTAAGTACTTCCTTGTGCTCCAAAACCAATGATACCTAAACGAACTTTTTCCATTATACATTCCCCTTTTTATTAATATTTGCTAATATTTGTAATAAAGCTTCGTATTGCATTTTATATCCTTCCGCCCCATCTTTTGCGACAGAATTTTGAATTGTTTCAGTTGAATGTTCTAATTCTAAATCTTTAATTGAATCAAAAACAACGAGATGAGGTTCAAGCGTTAAGAATCCTTTGTAACCAGCTTTAAATATTTGAGTTAAAATACTTTCTATTTGCCCATCTCCTGTGCCACATAATACATTCACATTATCTTTGTATACTGCATCTTTTATATGGATGTATTCAATATAATCTGACAGTAATTCGTAGCATGCTTGTGTATTTTCTCCACATTGTACAAAATTTGCAAAATCAAATATGGCTTTGAAATGAGTCGAGCCAACTTCGTCAAAAATAAGCTTGCATCGACGCGCTATATCACCGAAAATATCTTTTTCATTTTCATGTAACAGGATAACGTTGTATTGTTCTGCAATTTCCGCAAATTGTTTTAACTTTTCGATAACACTATCTTTGTATTTATCGAAATCTTCATTTCTCGGTATATAAAAGCTAAAGATTCTAATATATCGACAATTGAGCAATTGGCTTATTTCACACAATGTTTTCAGTTGTGCTAATTGCTCTTGAAACGCTGTCTCATCATCCACATAAATTTTACCAATAGGAGAACCGATTGATGATACACCTATATCCCATTTACTTAAGCGTGGTAATACGTCGTTTTTTATCATATCTACTGAATATTTACTGATATTTTTATCATCTATACCTCTTAATGATATATAATGCATCCCTAACTTGTTTACCGTTTTTAATTGTGTATTCAAATCTGATGATATCTCATCTGAAAACCCTGAAATTGCTATATTTTCAAGCATGGAATCAACTCCTTGTTTTTGTTTGTTAGCGCTTACATTAATGTTAGTGTTAAGTACGAATTAACTTTAAATTGTGTTGAAAGTTTTAAAACCAAGATTGATAACCTAAGTCATTTAAGTGGTCACGACTTATAGTTAAACAATCGTATGGATCTGCGCCATATAGTTCATCTTGCTCTACAAAGAAATATTCGCTTCCACTTTCACGGCCGACTTCAATAATCTCTTTAAGCGGTAATGTACCTTGTCCTAATTCAGCGAATTGAGTAATCATATGTAGCATATAATATACCTTTTCATTTCCTTCTCCTGGATATTGAGACATATCTATTTCACCAATACGGTAATCTTTAAGATGTATTGCACGAATCCGGTTTGCATAATTAGGTATAACTTCAATAGGGTTTAACCCTGCACGCCAAATCCAATGCACGTCTAATTCAAACCCTAAATAGTGTGTATGGTCTCGCATTAAATCAAGCATAAATTGGCCGTCATATTGAACAAATTCCAAATTATGTGCATGATAATATAGATCAATGCCCTCTTCTTTTAATCTTTTCGCATAAGAATCACATATTTCTGCGAATTCAAGTGTACTTTCTTTTGTCCCCATATAATTGATTGGAAGCATACCAATTCTTAATATAGAACAATCTACAGCTTTACAATCTGCTACAATTTTATCAAAGTCATTTTTCAACGTATCTCCAGGATATTTTTGATCTTCTGAGATATCCTCTACGCCACATGACATTGCGGCTATATTCATGCCAAAATCATTTATAGCTTGTTTCATTTCTTCAATATTCTGAGTATTCATTTCAATTTGAGATATTTCTACAGCATTATAGCCTAAATTGCTAACTTTCTTTAACACATTGTATAATCCTTCTTCTTGTACTTTTTGTTTGAGCATCATCATTTGAACGCCAATTTGATTTGTTGTCATTTTTATCCTTCCTTCTTAAAAATATTAATGTTTAAATGCTATAATATAATTATAATTTGAGTGAAAATTAACAACATTGTAAATAAGGGAAAAAAGTATGTTTTTTGAGTAGGAGGAATTTCAAATGAAAAATAGAGGGGATTTTGAGCATCAATTTGATACGGTATCTTTACCATTTGATGGCGAATATGCTGCATGGCATAAAATTAGTGACGGTCATTTTGGGAATGAATTACATTATCACGATCATTATGAAATATTTTTTTCATTATCTGGAAATATGCGCTATACCATAGAAGGAGAATCATTTAATTTAGATGTTGGGTCGATGCTGATTATTCCACCGTTTGAATTTCATCGTTTAGATGAACAAATGGATGGCCACGCTGAACGTATTGGATTAAGGTTTGATGCAAATATATTAAATGAACTTTCTGTTGAGAACTGTGATTTAAGTATTTGTTTTAATAAACGATCTTCGAAATTCAAAAATTTATTACAATTATCTGAATCGCAGAAAAGAGAATTATATTATTTATTACAGGGCTTAATCAACGAGCAAGATAATGATGCTTTTGGCAAAAATTTAGCAGGTAAATCGTTGCTAACACAGTTTTTAATTATCCTCAATAGAGTTGCTATAGAAAATGAGCATACATCTGATAATGTTGATGACCCTTCTACTCATTTAGTGAGACAAGTGTTAGATTATATGGAATTGCATTATAATAAAGAAATTTCACTGGAACATCTTGAAAATAAATTTTTTGTAAGTCGTCATAAAATCACACAACAGTTTACTAAATTAGTTGGTTATCCACCTTATCGGTATTTATTGAATTTGCGTTTACAGAACGCACAACGAATGTTAAAAGATGGGGGGAATCCACAACAGGTAGCAATATGCTGTGGATTTACAGACTATTCTAACTTTTACAGAAGATTTAAACATTCTTATGGTTGCAGCCCAAGGGACTATCTGCAGCAGTATAGTTATAGTGAAAAAATGAAAAATCAATTAAACATATATAAAACGAGCAAGTAAAGTCATACAATGCTCGTTTTTTTAATTAACTAGGATATTTATTACAACATAAAATAATCAAATAGCATTAACAAGTCAAATAAGTGTTTGTTTTTATTATGAAGTTTTTAAATAAAGTGTCTAATACGGCCTAACTTAAACTATCTAAAATCCAGCAATAGTCAACAATATAAAGAAGTTCAATTGCACTAACGAATGAATATAAAAAGACGAGATAAACATTGAGTTCGCTGTTAAAAAGTAGTGAATAAATAAAGGTGGCATTTTCATTATAAATGTAATTTTAGCAATATGATGTAAGACAGTGTTACATATACTGGATACTCATATTAAAATAAAGATTCAAAATCAACCCCAATATTTAAAAAAATAATGCTACGATTTTATTTAAAATAGGTATAAAGATTGTCAAGACAGCGTTTATAAGTAGTATTATTAGAGTCTCCTACCCCCTACCCTATCAATAGAATCTTTATAACGTCTAAAATTACGTTATAAAGTTCAGACTTTAAAGTTTCTTTTTTATACGTTATATTGTAAAAAGAGGTGTATAAATAATGAGAGAAATCAATGATATTATATCTGAAAATTTAAAGTTATACAGAAAACAAAGTGGATATTCACTTGAACATTTGTCAGAAATCACTGGTGTAAGTAAAACGATGTTGGGCCAAATAGAACGTAAAACATCTATTCCTTCTATTACTACGTTGTGGAAAATAGCAAATGGTCTAAAAGTTTCTTTTACAGAATTAACTCAAGAAAATAGCACTATTATTAGAAAAGTAACTCTAGATGATATGCAACCTTTGATGTCTGAAGATCAGAAATGTAAGGTTTACCCTTTCTTTAAATTTGATATTGAAAAGAAATTTGAAAGTTATATGGCTACCATTGAGCCTGAAGGAAGAATGAACGGCTCACCACATGGTTCTGGGGCAATAGAATATATAACGGTATATGAAGGCACATTAACGCTCGTATTGGATGGAAAAACCTTTTTGATACATAAAGATGAGGCAATTCAATTTAATGCGAATATGTTTCACTATTATGCTAATGAAGATGATATAACTATTCGATTACATATAGTTATACACTATTGATAGTATTTTTAGCTTATAAATAACTTAAGGTTGCTATATTCTACCGGGAGATTTCAGGAATAAAAGGTGTGATATAACATTTTTTGTGTAGTTTTTGAATATTATTTTTTACATAAAAAACACAACGACGCAAAACGCCGTTGTGTTAGGTTTAATAAACTATTTTGTGTTGTAAATTAAGATTCTAATAGTAAATCTTCTGGGTTCTCAATCAATTCTTTAATTGTTTTTAAGAAACCTACAGCTTCTTTACCGTCAATAATTCTGTGGTCATAGCTTAATGCAATGTACATCATTGGACGGTTTTCAATCGTGTCTGCATCGATAGCAATTGGACGCGTGATAATAGAATGCATACCAAGTATTGCAGCTTGGCTTCCGTTAATGATCGGTGTGGACATCATTGAGCCAAAGATACCACCGTTTGTGATAGTAAATGAACCATTTACCATATCATCTAAACCTAATTTTTTATCGCGTGCTTTTGTAGCTAAGTTAGCTATTTCATCTTCAATTTCAGCAAAGTTTTTCTTATCACAATCTCTTACAAAAGGAACTAATAAACCATCTTCTGTAGATACAGCAACGCCGATATCATAAAATTGTTTAGTAATCATATCTTCGCCATCAATTTCAGCATTTACTTCAGGGTATTTCTTCAATGCTGCTACCGCTGCTTTTGTAAAGAATGACATAAAACCAAGTTTAGTACCATCATGGTCTTTGATGAATTGTTCTTTTTTACGTTTACGTAAGTTCATAACATTTGTCATATCAATTTCATTAAATGTCGTTAACATAGCAGTATTATTAGATACTTCTAATAATTTTTTAGCAGCTGTTTTTTTACGACGAGACATTTTTTCTCTGATAACTGGTTTAGTTGGATTTTGTTGTTCAGCTGTTTTTTTAGGTTCTTCTTTTGTTGATGATTGAGCAGTTTGTTGTGAATTAGATTGATTATTTTGAGTTTGGTTAACGTGTTCTTTTCTCACAATATCATTTGATTGTGTTGCTACTTCTGATAAATCTATACCTTTTTCACGCGCATATTTTCGTGCGGATGGTGTAGCATTCACACGCGCCCCTTTATCTTGTGCATTATCAGATGCGCTATCATTTTGTGGTTCTGATTTTGTTTGGTTTGCTTCATTTTCATTACTAGATGCAGATGATTGCTTTTCAGAATCATCTTGTTTTGACGTCTCTGGAGCATTATTACCGCTTCCTTCACCAACCACTGCAATTGACTGTCCCACTTCTACAGTATCGCCTTCGTTGGCTAGTAATTCTTGAAGTACGCCGGCTTCTTCTGAAACAACCTCTACGTTGACTTTGTCAGTTTCTAATTCTAGTATAGCTTCACCTTTATCTACACTATCACCAACTTGTTTTAACCATTCTGCAATGGTACCTTCTGTAATGGATTCTGCTAATTCTGGAACTTTTACCTCTGGCATGCTTAACTTCCCCCTAGTTAAATTTTGTGCTTTGTTCGATAATCATATTTTGAACGAGTTTGTGTATTTCACCATCGCCTTCAGCTGGTGCTGAACGTTGGATACGACCGTGATAACTTAAATCGTATTTATCAGTAGTCAATTCTTTGAGATATGGATAAACAAATGACCATGCGCCTTGGTTTTTCGGTTCTTCTTGTACCCAAGCGACATTTTCTAAGTTAGGTAATGTACTGAGCAGTGCTTCGATTTCTTCTGCTGGGAATGGGTATAATCTTTCGACAGCAACCAATAAAATGGATTCGTTTGGATTTTTCTCTAAATATTCTTTTAAATCAATGAACATTTTACCTGAAGCAAGAATAACCTTTTTAACAGCTTCTTTATTGTGATCTTCTGGTAAGATTGGTTCAAATTGTCCAGATATAAATTTATTGATTGGATCAGCTACTGTTTTATTGCGCAATAGACTCTTAGGAGACATAACTACTAAAGGTCTCATAGATTGCGTACCTAAACTTGCTGCTTGTGCTCTTAACAAATGGAAATAGTTGCTTGAACTTGATAAGTTTACAACAGTTGAGTTGTTTTCTCCTGCTAATTGTAAGAATCTTTCCAATCGAGCTGATGAATGCTCAGGACCTTGTCCTTCAAACGAATGAGGTAAGAATAGAGTTAAACCTGAACGTTCACCCCATTTAGCTCTAGCGCTAAATAAGAAGTTATCAAATATCATTTGAGCCATATTTGAAAAATCTCCATATTGTGCTTCCCAAATTGTCATACAATCTTTATTTTGAACATTATAACCGTATTCAAAACCAACAACTGCTGCCTCTGATAATGGTGAGTTACGTACTTCAAAAGTCGCTTTTTGGCCAGGTACATGGTGTAATGGGATAAATTCTTCACCAGATTCTGGGTCATGTAATACCGCGTGACGATGGCTAAATGTGCCACGTTCACTGTCTTGACCTGTTAAACGGATTGGTGTACCTTGTTGTGTTATTGTTGCGAACGCTAATTGTTCTGCTTGAGCCCAGTCAACTAATCCATCTTCGTTTTCAAAAGGTTCTCTACGTTTCTCTAGTACTTTATTTAGCTTCTTAAGTACATTGAAGTTTGATGGGTATGATAACATGGCATCGTTAATTTCTTTAAGTTGTTCATAACTTATATCGATACCGACGCTTTCAAGAGGTTCTGCAAGACTATCTGGTTTTTGCATATCTGGGTTATCCATTTTATCATTTTTATCAATTTTATCGTGAGCAGCACGTAGTTCTTTTTGAACCTCATCAAATATATTGTTCATTTGATCTTCTGAGATGATGTCATCTTCAACTAATTGATTGCCGTATAAAATATCTACTGGGTCGTGTTTACGAATATTATGGTAAGGTAATGGATTCGTGATTGAAGGTTCATCCATTTCATTGTGGCCATATCTACGATAACCAACCAAATCAATCACAACATCTTTATGGAATTCTTTTCTAAATGCCATCGCTATTTCAATCGCTTCAATAGTAGCTTCAACATTATCTGCATTTACATGCATAATAGGAACATCATAACCTTTAGCCACGTCTGATGAATACGTTGTAGAACGCCCATCTTCAGGATCTGTCGTAAAGCCAATTCTATTATTAGTAATGATGTGAAGCGTTCCACCCGTTGAATAGCCATCTAAGTTTTCTAAATTCATCGCTTCAAAATTGATGCCTTGACCAGGATACGCTGCATCACCATGTATTAAAATAGGCATTGATTTATAGAAGTCTGTTTGAACAGCTCCTGGTTTGTTTGTATCATCTTGTGTTGCACGTGTTTTACCTAGAACAACTGGTGCAACGATTTCTAAATGGCTCGGGTTATTTGCAAGAGAGATGCGTTGCTCGCTGCCATATGAATTGGTTGTTTTCACACCGCCTAGATGATATTTTACATCACCTGACCAACCTGCAGTTAATTCTAAGCTGCCATCTTCTGGTAAAAATTTCATTGGATCAGTATGCATAAATTCTGAAATCATCATTTCATACGGTTTTTCTAATACATGCGTAAGCACATTCAATCTACCGCGGTGAGCCATGCCTATTTGGATATTTTGAATGCCTTCATCACTAGCTAATCTTAACGTTTGTTGTAACATTGGCACTAGTGTATCTACACCTTCTATTGAGAAACGTTTTGCTCCTACAAAATTTTTATGTAGATATTTCTCAAAACCTTCTACATGCGCTAAATTTTTAAATAATTCTATTTTTTGATTGTCATTTAAAGTCGCCTTGTATGGTGTTTCTATTCTACGTTTTAACCATACGCGTTCCCTATTATTATTGATATGTGTATATTCAAATGCAATAGGTCCTTTGTAACGTTTTTCCATACGAACAATTGCTTCATAAGCATTATCGTAAATGTCTTTAAAGTGTTCAGATACAATACCTGCAGAAATAGATTCAAGTGTTTCTTGATCTAAATTAAAGTCTTCGATATTTAATTTTGGAACATTTTCTCTTACAGGTTTGTTAACTGGATAAATATCTGCCAATAAATGCCCGTATTGACGTATGTTATCAATTAAACGCATAACACGTTTGATTGTGCTATCAGCTTTGGTCACGTTATGTTGCCCTTCAGCTGTATTTGTTGCGATGTTTGCTTCACCGTTTTTGATTGTGCTAAATAGGACTTGTAAATCTTCAGGAACTGAAGCTGGATCATTGAGATACATATCATATAAATCTAAAATATACCCAAGATTAGCCCCGAAATTTACAGGTGCCTGGGAAACCTGACTTTCGTTGCTCATATTACACCCTCCACAAAATAGTTAAAACGCTTACAAATCAATAATAGCATTAAATATAACCAAATTAAAGTACCAATAACTGGTTATATAAAAAAAGCAGAACCTCATATAATTTGGCTCTGCTAATTGAATTTTCATTTAATAGCGTAACATAGTTTAGATGCATTAGTAACCGGTAACATAGGTCAAAATGTAATTTTGAATGTTGTATATTTGCCTACTTCACTTTCGACATGGATGGTGCCGTTATTTAATTCAATAATTTTTTTAGCTATTGAGAGCCCTAATCCATTACCGCCCAGTTTTCTGGAACGTGATTTATCTACTCTGTAGAATCTATCAAATATAAACTCAATATCTTCTTTGGGTATACCTACGCCATGATCTGTAATTTCTATAGATATTTGTTTGTTTCTTAGTTTAGTTTGAATAAGGATGTTTTTATTTACTTGATCATACTTCATAGCGTTATCAATAAAGATAATTAATACTTGTTCGAATTGATAGCGGTCCATTTTAATATTAAGTGGTTTATTATAAGGGCTAAATTCAAATTTATAATCTTGATGTAGTTGCTTTAAAGATTTAATTCTAGAAGTAATTTCTTGATTGATTTCTACGCTTTCAATTTCATTTTCCCTGTTATTATTGTTGTCTTTAGTCAATAATAATAACTCTTCTACTAATTTAGTAATTCTTTCCATTTCTTCTAATGAGATATCAAGTGATTCTTCAAGAATGGCTGCGTCCTTTTTTCCCCAACGTTGAATTAAATTTAAATGGCCTTGAATGATTTGTAAGGGCGTTCGTAACTCGTGTGAAGCATCTTCAACAAATTGTCTTTGTTGATTAAATGACTCTTCTAATTGGAACATCATTTCATTGAAAGTTACAATTAAATTATCTGTTTCTTCGTAATTTGTTACTAAATCCACTTTTTCTTGGAAACCATCACGACGTATTTGTTGCATCTTGTTAGACATTAATATCAAAGGTTTCGTAATTTGTGCAGAGAAAAAGTAACTAACCATTGCAGTAATAAAAGTGGCAATCACTCCAAATATCAATGCAATAAAATATAGAGAATTAACAAGTGCATTATAGCGATCTAAAGAATGTACAATAATGCTATATCCTTGGAAATGGCTTGTGTCAATTTGGTTTGTAATAATTAGATAATCACTGTTATGACGTTTTTTAATCGTAGCAGTATTAATATCCTTAGGGTTAAACTTAGGAGAATATGTTATTGAATTATCATTTGTTGTTTCAATTTGTTTTTTTCCTTTTTTATTGAAGAGTATAACTTTTTGAAAGTTTCCTAAAGATGCATTCAAATCTAATGGGGTGATCTCTTTTAGTTGTTTTGATTCGAATAATTGTAAAGTATCTGTATAACTCCTTTCTGCTTCGTTTAATTCATTATGGCGTAGCGCATTACTTAAAAAGAAAATAATGATTAAACTGAATATAAAGATTGTTGAAAATGTAATCGTTGTTGTGATTATCATCCATTTTGTTTTTAATTTACGTTGTTTCATTTTCTTACCACGTAACCTACTCCTCGAACGGTTTCTATGTACTTATCTTTACCGTAGGGTTTAAGTTTATTTCTTAAATAACGAATGTAAACATCAACAACGTTGGTTTCAACTTCTGAATCATATCCCCATACATCAGCAATGATTTGTTCTCTTTGCAATACATGATTACGGTTTTCTGCTAGTAATGTTAATAAATCGTATTCTGTTTTTGTTAAGTCTAAAGGTTCTCCGTCTACTGTGACTTTAAATCCGTCTCTATCTATGATTATGCCTTTCATATCAATCACGTTTTTTTGTGGTTGCCTGCGTAGCATAGCTCTTATTCTAGCTAATAACTCTTCAATATCAAATGGTTTTACAATATAGTCATCAGCACCATAATCTAACCCTGCTACTTTATCGTATGTGTCGCTTTTAGCAGTAATAATAATAATGGGGGTTGTTTTATTTTGTCTAATTTGTCTACAAATTTCTAAACCATTGATATTCGGTAACATTAAATCTAGCAAGATTAAATTGTATTCATTATTTAATGCTTTTTCTAAACCTGGTTTTCCATCATATTCAATATCTACGTCATAATTTTCATGTTCTAGTTCTAATTCAATAAAACGTGCAAGATTTTGTTCATCTTCAACTATTAAAATTTTTGTCATTAGTTACACCTCAAAATATATAATATATGAAATGACTGTATAGAGAAAGTATCTAGGTGTGAAAGGCATAAAATGATGATTGGCATTGATACAAAAAAACTAAAAAATTGATGTTAAATTTTTTCATGATTCTAATTGACAATTATTCTCAATGTTGTATAATGTAATTGAAAATGATTATCAATACTATATAGACATTCCCCCCACACATATTTGTTTAATAGGATTGATCATTTTCACAAATATCCCCTTTTATATGCCCGTAAAAGACTAACGTTGCGAGACAACGTATATATAAAGACCGGTTTTACAGTGTAAAATCGGTTTTTGTAATAATTTTTGACACAATAGAAATAAGCTAGACGGTTTCACGTCTAGCTTATTTTTTATTGCGTTTTAATTGATGATAAACGCATGTCGTTTTCTAGTTGGGTGCATATAAATGCTTATATTTTTAAGTTGTGTCTTAGGATCAACGTGGATAATACCACACAAAAAGTGCCTCCGATAATACCAGCAATAATATCTGTAGGGTAATGAACGCCTAGATATACTCTTGATGATGATATCAAGAGTATAAATAACGCTGAAAGACCTATCATGACACCCTTTGTTTTTCCTTTCAGGACACGATTAGCGATGTATATTGTGCTACCAAAGAACGCTGCAGAACCCATAGCATGCCCACTTGGAAAACTAAAACCTGAAATATCTATCAGACGTAAGAGTGTAGGGCGTTCTCTATCAAATATATTTTTTAACAAAGGGTTTAATGTGCTTGATAAACTCATAGCAATTGCAAAAAACAATGCTTCAATGTTTAGTTTTTTGAGCATTAAATAAGCAATTAATAGAAGTGATAAACAAACCATTGCCCATACTTCACCTATTTTAGTTACTCCTAGAAAAAAAGTAGTTGTGATAAAACTTTCTGAAGCATATATAAATTCATAGACTTCATTATCTATCCATTTTCCTAATCTAGATTCATGAAAGGATGCAATGATACCAAATATTAAGGTGAAAATGATAAGTAAGCTTATTCTTTTCCAACGACTCATTGCAAAACCTCCCTTTCATCATTTTGTTGCATCTTTAATAATTTTATGAAATAAATCTTGACGTGTAAAACTTTCTTTATATGTTTGCATTTGAGTTATAATTGAATCACGGTTATTTTCAATGTCATTTAACTGATTTATCAGTTGATATTCAGTTAATGTGTCTTCTGGAATGGTTCTACCAAAGCCTTTAGACGCGAAATTTTTCGCGTTATCAATCTGATCTCCACGAGATTGATCAAGGCCTAAAGGAATTAATAGCATAGGGATTCTAAGTGCTAAAAATTCATAAATAGCGTTAGAACCAGCACGACTAATAACAGTATCTGTAATGGCTAGTAAGTCTGTTAAATCATCTTTAACAAATTCAAATTGAACGTAACCTGGTTTATTTACCAAATTTTGGTCTAATAACCCTTTACCAGTTAAATGGATAACCTGGTAATCTTTTTGTAGTGCATCCAAATTATCTCTAATAATCTCATTTAGCTTTTTACTACCGAGACTGCCTCCCATGATTAACAACACTTTTTTATCATCTTTAAATTCTGTAAGTTGGTACCCTCTATTTTTATCGCCAGATTTTAAATCTTCTCGGACTGTTGCACCAACAAAATCTGCTTTGTCTTTTGGAAGGTATTGTAATGTATCTTCAAATGTTGTATAAATCTTTTGAGCAAATTTGAGCGCGATTTTATTGGCTAGTCCAGGTGTTAAATCAGACTCATGGATAATTGTTGGTATTTTTAAGGATTTAGCGGCAATAACTACTGGTACAGATACGAAACCACCTTTTGAAAATAATAAATCAGGTTTTTCTTTTTTTAAAATACGGCGCGCATCGAAAATACCTTTTAATACTTTAAAAATATCTTTTATATTTTCAAAAGAGATATACCGTCTTAATTTACCACTCGAGATTGTATGATATTTTATTTGTGGTAATTGAGACTCAATCATTTCACGCTCCATACCTTTTTTGGACCCGATATAAAAAGCTTCATGACCTTCTTCTAAAGCTGTTGGTATCAAGCTTAGATTTACTGAAACATGTCCAACAGTGCCGCCGCCGGTGAATGCGATTTTTGTCATAATATTACCTCTATTCTTCTAAATTTTTATAATAGGCATAGAATGGTTCTCCTTTATCAAAAGGAGGGTAATCAATATTGACTTCACCTACTTTGGTAAAGTCAAATTTTTTGAATAAACCTTGTGCGCGTTTATTTAATGCAAAAGTATCTGTTAATATTACATGAATATCGTTATTTAGTGCAAGATTAACTGCATAATTAAATAACTTTGTTGCAGCACCTTTTAACTTTGAAGAAGCCGCTAATCTGTGAATAACATACGCGCTATTTCTATCAATTGGCCACGCTAGTTCATCATACCATTCAGGTTGCTGTTGGTCGACAACTATAAATGCAAAAATAGTCGAATTTGCTTCAAGCACAAAGAGTGATTTTTTTTTAATATCTTCTTCGAAATGTGTTTCTAAGGGATATTGTTCATCCCACTGATGATTGCCATCTTGTCTCATGATTGCTTTTGCTTCGTTAACAATGTTTAAAATTGCTGGTAAGTCTGCTTTTGTACCAAGTCTAATCATAAAATTTACACCTCTTTGATGTTATTTTAATTTTTTTAGTAAAGTTTGTAACACGGTATCTTCTTTATTCGCTTTGTCAACTAAAGCTTGAGTGAATTTATTATTTGTCTGTTTATCAAATTTTCCATTCACTGTTAGTCGATTATCTTTTTGGAATGTTTTAATAGCATCTGCTAAATTTTCATCAAAAGTTTGAGATTTATTATTTGTTTGGTAACCTAAAGCTGAAAGCCCTACTTTTATCGTTTTAATATGCTTGTCTTGATCATCCAATTGATATGTCTTAGTATTCGGAATAACATTTAATGATTGATATTCAGGTTCATCAATTTTTACATCAGGTTTGATTCCTTTACCATGAATGTAATGAGATTTAGGTGTCAGCCACTTCATATTAGTAAATTTCAACAGGGAACCATCATTAAATTCATGTGTAGTTTGTACAATCCCTTTGCCAAACGTTTTTGAACCGTATACTTTTGCTTTGTCATAATCTCTCATAGCACCTGTAAACACTTCTGAAGCACTAGCGGAGCCTTTATTTACTAAAATAGAAACATCCATGTCTTTAGCTTCTTTTGAAGCATCATTTGAAGTTTTAATTTGTTCTTTATGGTCGCCTTTTTCAAGTTGTACTGCAGTTTTACCTTTATCTACAAAAATGTTGACCATTTTCACAGCTTCATCAAGTAAACCACCTGGATTATTACGTAAATCTAAAACAATTTTACGTATGCCATCTTTATGTGCTTTGATAATTAAAGATTTTAATTCACCAGATGTACTATTTTGGAATTTATTTATTGTAAATACACCTACATTGCCTTGTTTTTCGTATTCTACGCTTTTAACATGTATTTTATCTCTTTTAATTGAAATTTCATGTGCTTGACCCTCTCTTTCGATTGTAAGGGTTACTTCCGTACCTTGTTTACCACGCACTTTTTTGACGATAGCTTCTAAAGGCTGGCCTTTAATAGATTTGCCATCTACTTTAGTCACGGTATCCTTTGGTTGAATGCCTGCTTTATCAGCAGGAGAATCTTTTATTGGACTTGTAATTTGTATGGTATCGCCTTTTTTTTGCATTTCTGCACCAATCCCTACAAAATCACCTGAAACGTCCTCATTAAATGATTTAGTCTCTTTTTTGGTCATAAACTCTGAGTATGGATCGTCTAAGTCTTTAACCATACCTTTAATTGCTGCTTCAGATAGCTTTTCTGAATCGGTATTCTTATAATATTCATTATTTAAAATTTTATAAACTTCTTCAACTTTTTTCATTTCTGTTCTTTGATTTCCATCAAGACCGCTAGCCCAATGACTAATACCTATAGTTGCAAACACAGTTATGACTGCTGTGATAAGTATCGTACTTATTAATATTAAGATAAAGTGTTTACGTTTGAAATTCATTCTTTTTGGTAAGTATTGTGTGTTTGTCTCTTCGTTACCGGGCGCTTTATTATTTTCATTTTGGATGTCTGAACGTTCCGACATTTAATCACTTCCTAATGCGTATGTATAATTCATATCAAAATTTCATTTAGTTGGAAATAAAAGTAGCTGGGATTGAATCATTAAAGATTAACCCCAGCACTCTCTATGATACTTTATTATTTTAATACACTTTGATATATACTCTCAAATATAAACTAAAATTAAAATTTTAACCATTCAGTATACTCTTCATACAAACTATCAAATACAGACATTGAAACAGTATAGTTTCCTTGCATTTCAATATAATCTGATAATATGTGAAAATCTTTTTCTTGTCTTGGAAAAGACAAATCATCAAATATTTCTTCTGCTAATTCGCCTTTTTCATCTTTTCTACCACGTGCGGTTAATGCAAATTGATAAAATGAATGATCTTTCATTAATTCATTGTCACATCAACTATTTTAGTTTCGCCTTTTGATACTGAATTTAAATCTTCTGCAACGGCAATTGCAGATGTGTTGTCTGAATTTGTAATAATGATAGGAGAAATAACTGATTTAGCATTTTCTTTAATATAATTTAAATCAAAACGTAATAACGGATCTCCGATATTAACAGTGTCACCACTTTCAACTAGTACCTCAAAACCTTCACCGTCAAGCTGTACAGTATCTAAACCTACGTGTACGAGCAATTCAAGCCCGTTATCAGCTTGTAACCCAATAGCATGTTTAGTTGGGAAGATATTATCTACTTTACCATTAATTGGAGATACTACTTCACCTTCTGTAGGATTGACACCAAAGCCTTCTCCCATCATCTTTTGTGCGAAAACAGGGTCTGGAATGTCTTCTATTTTCACATATTCACCAGTAATGGGTGTATAAATAGCAATCTCTTTATTAACTTCTTTACCTTTACCAAATAATTTTTTAAACATGTCTTGTTCGCTCCTTATTTTTCAAAATGTGATATTAAATCTCCATAACCCAATTCTTCTAACTTTTCGTATGGTATAAATTGTACTGCTGCTGTGTTAATGCAATATCTTAGACCGCCACTTTCTTTTGGTCCATCATTGAAAACGTGTCCCAAATGACTGTTAGCATCTTCAGATCTTACTTCTGTACGCACCATACCAAATGTTTTATCTACAAGCTCTATAATTTCGTCATCAGCTAAAGCTTTAGAGAAACTAGGCCAACCACAATCTGATTCGAATTTTTCTTCTGAGGTAAATAGAGGTTTCCCAGAAATTTTATCAACATATACACCTTTTTCAAAGTGGTTCCAATATTCATTTTGAAAAGGTGGTTCGGTCCCCGCTTCTTGAGTAACTAAATATTCCATTTCTGTTAAATCGCTTTTATTTTTTTTAATCATTTTGTTTCCCCCAGTGTTTTTCTATAAAGCCTTTTCTGCCAGAACCTCGTTGATATTGTTCATAATGTAATGGATTCTTTTTATAATAGTCTTGATGATATGATTCAGCTGGATAGAAATTTTTATATGGTTTTACGGGCGTAATAACAGGATTATTAAATATAGCTTGTTCGTTTAAATCTTGAATTTTTGCTTCTGCAGCTTTTTTTTGGTCTTCGTTATGATAAAAAATGGCTGGTTGATAATGTTCCCCTCTATCAAAGAATTGGCCGCCATTATCCGTTGGGTCAAATGTTTTAAAGTAAACATCTAAAATGTTTTCGAAGGAAGTAATTTCAGGATTATACGTGATTTGTACTGCCTCAACGTGTCCGGTTTGTCCGGTGCTCACACTTTCATAAGTAGGATTTTCGACATGTCCACCACTATAACCTGAAACAACATTTTCTATACCCGGATAAGAAGTGAATGGTTTTACCAAACACCAGAAACACCCTCCAGCTAATGTTGCATATGCCATGATATACCTCCTTTTTACTATCTTGTCATAAAGTTATCATTATTTTAAGGGATACGCCATTAAATTGTTTTAAAGGTTTAAAAAGCATCAAAATAAATAATTTATTTTGATACTATTATATATGAATTTATGATTTTAATACAACTAAGCCTATCGCACCTTGGCCAGTATGTGTGGATATAATAGGAGTCGTGACGTTCGTATCAAATTGAGAAAAATTAAATTCTTCAGAAAAATGCTTTTTAATTTTATCGACAAATTCTATAATATTAGCATGTGCAATACCAATGGATTTAATTTTCTTGTCCCCGATAAAAGCACTAATTTCCTTTTTCAAAAATTGAATGCTGCCATTTTGAGTACGTGAGTTATGAATTAATTCAATATTACCATCAATTAATGTGCCAATTGGTTTAATTTTCATCATATTTCCAATTAATCCTTTAGTTTTACTAATTCTACCGCCTTTAATTAATTGGTTTAATTGTCCGATCACAACGTATAACTTTATATTTTTTTGTAAATCACTAATTTTCGATTCAATTTCTTCTGATGAAAACCCTTGATTATTCCAATCTACAACATGTTGAACTTGGTAACCGAGTCCAAATGAAATAGATTTTGAATCAATCACTGTTACTTTACTATCGGTCATTTGGCTTGCTTGTAATGCTGTTTGATACGTGCCACTTAATCCTGAAGTCATGTGAATACTAATGATTGCAGAACCATCTTTACCTAATTCATCATATAGTTCAATGAATTTACCGATTGCAGGTTGACTTGTTTTAACGTCGGCATCATTTTCTATTTTTTGAATAAATGCTTCAGAGGAAATATCTACTTGATCTACAAAAGTGTCACCGTCAATGGTTAAATTAAGCGGGATGACGTGTATTTCATTATCTTTTAAATAAATATGTGATAAATCTGATGTTGAATCAGTCACAATTTTTGTTTTCATTATCTTATCCTCCTATGCCGTTTCTTTACGAACTAAATGTAAAAATGTATGCGGAATCGTATTTTTTTCATCTAGCTTTCCTGTAATAGAAGATTCAACTTCCCAATCTTCAAAAGTATAAGGTGGAAAGAAAGTGTCCCCGTTATATTTATCTTCTATTACCGTAATATACATATCATCTACTTTATCAATCATTTCTTCGAATAATGTTTGACCCCCAAAAATGAAGACATGTCCAGGCAATTCATAGATTTCGTCAATAGAATGAATAACATCCACACCATCGTGTTTAAATGATTTATTTCTTGTTAGAACTACATTTTTTCTATTAGGGAGAGGTTTTCCTATAGAGTCAAATGTTGCACGCCCCATAACAAGCGTATTGCCAGTTGAAAGTTCTTTAACATGTTTTAAGTCATTTGGTAGATGCCATGGCAATTGATTGTTCACGCCGATAACGCGTTGCTGATCATGAGCAACAAGTATTGAAAGTGTCATAATGATCCTCCTAATAGTGAGTATGATCTCGTTTATCTGATATTATACTTACTTAAATATTATAGATTAGCTAAAGCTAAAATTAAACAGTGGCCAAATTTATACAGCGATTGGCGCTTTAATTGCAGGATGAGATTGATAATTAACTATTTCTAAATCTTCATAATTAATTTCAAATATAGAAGCATTTGAATTAATTTTAAGTTGTGGTGGTTCGAAGCTATTTCTAGATAATTGTGTTTCAATCGCATCAATATGATTTGAGTAAATATGCGCGTCACCAAATGTGTGGATAAATTCCCCAACTTCTAAACCACATTCTTTAGCGACTAGATGAGTTAATAAACTATAGCTTGCGATATTAAATGGTACACCTAAAAAGATATCTGCACTTCTTTGGTATAGTTGACAACTTAATTTACCGTCTTGGACATAGAATTGGAACATTGTATGACAAGGTGGTAAAGCCATTGTATCTATTTCTGTAGGATTCCAAGCAGAAATAATATGGCGTCTTGAATTGGGATTTTTTTTAATTTGCTCAATTATTGTTTTTAATTGGTCAAAATGGTTACCATTTTTATCTTCCCAATCTCGCCATTGTTTACCATAAACATTACCTAAATCGCCATATTTTGTTGCAAAATCAGGATTGTTTAAGATTAATGCTTTAAATTTACGCATTTCTTCTTGGTATACTTCTTTAAATGCATCATCTGTTTGAGCTCTGTGACCGAAATTTGCCATATCAGGTCCTGTATATTCGTCCGATTTTATATAATTTTCAAACGCCCATTCATTCCATATATTATTATTATATTGAAGTAAATATTTGATATTTGTATCGCCTTTAATAAACCAAAGTAGTTCAGTAGCAATCAATTTAAAAGATACTTTCTTAGTCGTTAATAAGGGAAATCCTTTTGATAAATCAAATCTCAATTGATGTCCAAATTTGGAAATAGTACCTGTATTTGTGCGGTCATCTTTTTGTTTGCCAATTTCTAATATCTCCGTACAAAGATTGTGGTATGCTTGGTCAAATGTATTTAACATGACTCCCACACTCCTTTCAATAGTAATGTTATTTAGGTTTAATCATATTTTAAAATGCGGATAATTTAAAGAGATAACCTTTGATAGTGTAAAAAATAATATACAAGTTTAAATAAAATGAATGTATGTAAGTGATTAAGCAGAGTCGAGAACGAAATTACCGTTTTAATGGTTTTTGTTATCTCACTAAGCAAAGATGGTTCATAAAAAGCATACAAGATTTAAGGTGCTGATTCTTTTTCATAGAGAACAACATAATTCAAGGCTCTATACATAAGTATCATTAACTTAAGAAGAAGGAATATAAGTGTTAGAACACGCACGTAAGGACTACATATTTTTATAAATAACATAAAAGAAAAAGTAATGCTTTAGCGCAGCGCTTTATATTTTATGCTAGCTTTGCGTTCTCTATATGCTATTTGAGGCTGAGACATTATTTATGCCCCAGCCTCGTTTAAGTAACTACGTATAAAATGATTTGATAGGTTGATGATTAATCGCAATAATCATCAAATGCATCTTTAATATCCATGCAAATATCTTGAATATCTCTTCCTTCTATATGTTCACGCGGGATAAAGTGTTTTAATTCTTCTCCTTTAAACAGCGCATAAGATGGGCTAGATGGTGCTTGTTGTATAAAAGAACGCATTGCTTCAGTCGCTTCTTTATCTTGACCTGCGAAAACAGTTATTTTATGTGTAGGCTTTTTATCGTTTTGCTCTGCAACTGTTACTGCTGCAGGCCTCGCTAAACCAGCAGCACATCCACAAGTCGAATTAATTACAACAAAAGTAGTTTCATCTTCAGGTACGTTTTTCATAAAATCATTTACTTCATCTGCAGATTCTAAACTATTAAAATCATGCTCTGTTAATTCGCTACGCATTTGAGTAGCAAGTTCGTTCATATAAGCTTCATATGCATTCATATATAACACTCCTATACTTTGGGTACATTTTAATTTATGCTTTATTTCTATTGGCAATTTGTTTCCAAACAGAGCCTAATGCTTCATCCCCATTTTCAATTCTAGTGATTGCCATTTCTATTTGTAATTTGACTTCATAAGCTGAATCATCTGCATGTTCACGTAAAGCTGGTAACTGTTCAGGTCCAGCTTCATCGAACATAAACATGGCAGCTCTCCATCTGACAATTTTATGTGGATCGCTTAACGCTTTTTCCATTTCAGGTAAGGCTTGTTTAAAACCTAAATCACTTAAGCAGTCTCCAGCTGTTCTTCTTACGCCAGGGCTTTTATCGTGTAACCCTTTATATAAGTAAGGCAACACAACTTCATCTTCAATCATTCCAAGCAATATGACAGCTTCCCGTCTTAAAGGTGTTTTCTGCGCTTCACTGACAACGTCGCCTAACAATGGTAAGTCTTCGATAGTGGGCGTTGGGAATGATTTTAACATTCTTAAGCGTTCTTTCCAATTTTCAGTTGCTTGATAGTCTTCTAATGAGACATGTTTATATTTTGTTTCTGGAATAATTATATCAGTTGCTAAAGCTTCATCCACACGTTGCTTTAATTGCTCTTTAGGATACATAGCAGTAACTTCCTCTAACACATCTTCTAAAACTTCATCCATTTCGCCGTACCGTATGCCTAAATCTTCCCATTTACGTTGAAATACCACGTTGTCATTATCTTTTTGGGCAGCTAACATGCTATCAACATAAATTTCAGGCAATTGTTTGCGTTTTTCTTCTGAACTTGTTGTTAGTTTAATCTGATATGGAATACCTTTGAATTTTAATACTTCTGCCTTTATCTCACCAAAATGTTCATCTGGAAGCTGCTCAGCAGAGGTGGTTTCTTCGTCATTTAAAGTTGCTGTTACTTTAGGTAATACTTCTTCCCAATCGAATTTTGGTTTTTTATCGACTGCTAAAAAATCCATTACATGAAATATAGATTTAACACCATCAATCGCTAAAACATCATTGATAAAATCAGGTTGCCCTTCATTAATTGATGTATAAGTATTAGATTGGTTGTCTTCCCTTTTTTTAGTCAATACAATTTTCATCGTATTGGGGCTTGGCGTAGGTTCCACACGTACAATTTCCATTAAGGCAGCCTCCCTATCTTATATTTCTTCCAGTGCTGTTGTGATATTAGGTAGGATTTGATCCCACTCAGCATCTGATTGTTTATCTACAGAAATAAAATTCATCGCTTGAAATATCGACTTAACACCTTCTACTTCTAGTACTGCATTGATAAAATCAGGTTGATCTTCTTTCACCTTAGTATACGTATTTGGTTTATTGTCCCCGCTTTCTAACTTTAAATCGATTTTCATTGTGTTTGGATTTGGTGTAGTTGCTACATTTAAAATTTCCATTATAGATTCTCCTCCTTATTGTAATTCATTACCAATTTGTTTTATTTGTTTTCCAACAGAACATTCATTTATACAGAAATGATGTGCTTGTGTCTTCCCTTTTGTATTTTTGATATGACGTTTTAACAAGCACGTTTTACAATATGTGTTCATCAATTGATCAATTGCATCAATCGCCTCTTTTTCAGAATAGGTTAGAATACGCTTCACTCTCCTGTATTGCTAAAAATGAAATATAAGTACCAAATAAATCATAAAATTAAGATTTGAGACTTACTGACATTATATCATTTGTAACAACGATTGTTTAATCATTAATTTGTAATTCTAACTATTAATAAAACGTTAAATATTCAATTATAAATAGAACTTGATTTTTTTGTTTTTTCTAGTAAAATAATGTAGTTGCTTATTTTGCGGTTTCTAAACACCCGCATCATCAAAATTTAGGAGGAATAAAATTGTTTAATGAAATATTTGGAGTTATTACCTTTTTAGTAACTTTTTTGTTATTGGTGGCTATGTATCGATTATTTGGTAAACATGGCTTAATTGCATGGATTGCAATTGGAACAATTATTGCCAATATTCAAGTTATTAAAACAATCGATATTTTTACTATTTCGGCCACACTAGGAAATGTGATGTTTGCTTCAATTTATTTAGCAACTGATATTTTAAATGATATATATGGTCGTAAAATTGCTAAACGTGCAGTTTGGTTAGGTTTTAGTTCAACCTTAGTAATGATTATAGTAATGCAATTTTCACTTCATTTTGTACCTTCCCCAGTAGATAATACACAAAATGCATTAGAATCCATTTTTAATATTGTTCCAAGAATTGCTTTAGGCTCTGTTATTGCGTATATTATTGGTCAGCATTTGGATGTTTTACTATTTTCACTAATTAAAAAGGTTTTTAGTTCTGACAAAACGTTTATTATAAGAGCCTATGGTAGTACGATTTTAAGTAATATTGTAGATACAGCATTATTTGTTATTATAGCCTTTTTTGGCGCAATGCCAAATGAAGCAGTATTTGAAATCTTTATAACAACTTACTTACTAAAAATCATTTCTACCGTATTCAACGTTCCTTTTGGCTACTGGGCAAAATCTATGTATAGAAAAGGAAAAATACAAAAATTAGATGAGGGTTATTAATCACTCAATATCATTTCTTAAAGATAATCAATAAAACAAACCACAGCCACAAATATTCATACGTCAATATGCAGTATAAAACGCATTTCCATTTTAATGGAAATGCGTTTTATACTTAAAATCTTCAGATTTTGTATTTATATGCTTGTTTATGGTTACCATTCGAGCGAAAATTTCTCATTCATACTTTTCATTGGGTATAAGTTTATTACGGAAGCAGTATGATTATATAAATATAGATAAAAAATAAGACACTTCCTTGTAATAAAATCACAATCAAATAAATTGAATAACTAGGTGCCTGATGGATAAAAAGGATATTAAAAAATTTATACGTAGATACACATTTGCCATCTTCAGATCTTGAAACAAAGACTTATGGTTTGACGGCTCAGTTTTCATATTTAATAGAGTTATAAAATTTCGATAATTTTATCTTTTAAGAAATTAAAAGAGTTATAACCTTCTGTAGCTAAAAAATGGCCATTATGATTGACATAAGTCGTTTTGACATTTAATTGTTCAGATAATCTATCTGTTGCATCGATATTAACCACAGGGTCATTTATTGCGCCGATAGTAACAATATGTTGTGCATGCAAGTTATTTAAATTAATATTGATGCAATCTATATATTGATTTAATTCTATTAAATTCGATAATTTTTCATTAAAACCAGAAACGAGAAAAAGCCCTTTGATTGTTGGGACGTTATGCATAGAAGTTAAATAATTTAACGTTGAAATAACACCTAAACTATGAGCCACTATAATCGTTTCTGAATTTAAATTATTTTGCATACTGTTTTGAATAGCCTGGTACCACGCCTCAAAAGAAGGACAATCTGAATCTGGAAGATATACGATTTCCACATTGTAACCATAGGGCTTCATTTGATCCGCTAACCATTGAAACCAATGGCTTTCTGTATTAGCTTGATAACCATGTACAATAAACATATTTTTCACTTTAATCACCTTTTTAAGTTATTTAGCTATGTATATATTTGTTAACTCTCATAGCTTACGTTATTTTAATCTATTTTTTCAAGAAAAATACCCGCCCTTTATTAGTCTAAATCGTATTCGTTTGTTAATATAAAATTAACTTTTATATTTGAAGGTGAATTTATGGCAAAAATATATTTTGACGCAGCTACTGCAGGAAATCCTGGACAAAGTGCATGCGCAGTAGTATTGGTTACTGAACACGAAAGAATTCATTTTGATTTTGATTTAGGTATAACAGATAACCATAGTGCGGAATGGGCATCTTTCGTATATGCATTAAAATGTGCAAAAGCACATTATATTACTACAGCGCTTGTCTATACAGATTCAAAATTAATAGAAGATAGTATGAACAAAGGACAAGTAAAAAACAAAAAATTCAAGCACTATTTTGACCAAATTCAAGCATTAGAAAAAAATTTTGATTTGTTGTTTGTGAGATGGGTTCCAAGAAACCAAAATAAAGAAGCAAATCATCATGCTAAAAATGCATTATATAAAATCACCCAAACTAATAAGAAGAAGCTGAGACATAAATAAACATGTCTCAGCTTCCATCACATATGGACAGTAAATGGCTTGGATAAAAACGCATAAACTCATTTCTAAATGACTATTTTTTATTTGTGAAAACGAATAATACTTACGCGAGTGCTTTGAATGTTGTACATTTTCTTCATACATTAACGGTAAGTAAATATAATCCTTGGTTCATATCATTTTTTTGCTTTAGCATCGTATATACACGAGATTGACTCAAATCATTATATCGATACTTCTTAACTTGGATCCGTTTTTAAGTCGGACGAATCAAAAATGTAATAATAAAGATTAGATCACTACGCTATACTTCAACCTGTATTAATTAAAATGTGTCGATAAATATTTGCCAGATACGTATAGTTCGTGCTGTTTACAAATATTTAGCACCTCTGCTAAATCAGTACCAAATTTCATATCACTTAATAACTCATTTGTATTTAATGGCACTTCGGTATGAATTTTCGCCAAATTCTTTGATAATTTTAAGTTATATATATTGTCTTCAATTTTTTTACGTTGGCTAGGCGTTAATTCGTGTAGTGCATCTAAAACTGCTTCAACAGAACCATGTTTTTGAATGAGCTTTATAGCAGTTTTTTCTCCAATTCCTTTAACGCCAGGATAGCCATCAGCACTATCCCCCATAAATGCTTTGACATCAATTAGTTGCAATGGGTTTAACCCATATTCACTTTGAAACCGATCCAGCGTGTAGCGATTGTAAATATTAAATCCTTTTTTAGTGAGCCATATTTCTACATTTGGATTAATGCATTGTAGGATATCTTTATCTCCGGTAACTACATAAATCTGGTTTTGATCTGAATATTGATGAGTTAATGTACCTATAACATCATCCGCTTCATAGTTTTGAACCCCGATATTTACAAAACCGAATTGTTTTGAAATTTCTTTAACATAATCAAACTGAGGAATCAGTTCTGTAGGTGGTGCTGGGCGATTTTGTTTATAACCATCATACATATCATTTCTAAAAGTAGATTTTCCCATATCCCAACATACAGCTACATGTGAAGGTTGAATTTCATTTATTGCTGTGAATACATGGCGAACAAATCCTTGAACACCATTTGTAGGAGTGCCATAAGAATTACGCATAAATTGTTTATGCAAACTTGTGGCATAAAAGTGGCGGAATAATAAAGCCATGCCATCTATTAATAATATTTTTTTAGACATTGTGAGTACCTCTTTCTCAATTTACAATTGTGCTTTTAATTTATGGTTGGTTTCTTGAAGCTGTTGAATTAATGTGTTGTCCATTTCAAATGATAATAGTTGTTTAATTTGTGAATGGATATCTTTTTCGTAGTGGGTGAATTTCTTCTCAATATCTTGGTTTAAGATATCTATAATCTCTATGAGTCCTTTTCTTAAATCAGCAATACATGGTTTGAGCAATTCTATTGTATTTTGAGTAATTGCTCTTTGGATTTCATTCTGTGTTTTAGATTGTATTATATTTTTTTTCGTAAGTGTTTTAGGTAAAGATGAAATCATTTCACTTAATTCAATTTTTAGATAAGGGTTTTCTAAATCGATATTGGATTTATTAAATTCAGGCTCAATAAATACATGTACCTGTGCTAATTTTTGTTTTAAAGGGGCAAGTTCTTCATGTATTTGTTGGATAAAATATTTTTTAACACGTTCAACGAGTAAAGATTGCTCTAGATATAACCTTTGATGAATTTGATCTAAATATGATTTTGTAGATTTACGTTTCTGTTCATTAAAATTATTACTTCGAGTCATTTGACCATTATAAATGGATTTAACTTCGTCCAATAATTGTATTTTTAAGCGTTCATTTAAATGATAAATTTGATCTTCCACTTCATTTGCAGCACGTTGTTCAGCAATTTGTAAGATATTAGAATTCATTATCGTTTGATTTTGATAATTTTCAAGTTTGCTTTTGCGTTGCTTGATTTGAGTTTGATTGTGTTGTGCTTCTTCAATCATTTGGTCAAATGCTTTTGAAATGTGTGTTAGTTGTTTGACCATTTGTTGTTGTAAGATACCTTTTGATGCCACTTCTGTAAAATATGTTACGCTACTTTTTAATTTTTCAATACCTGAATCACCATTTTTCAGGCCTTCTCGGCTAGAAACAGCAAAAATATCAGAATGCATATTCACTTGGTTAAGCGCATCACTTACATATTCAATAACAGCGTTTAGATCCTCTTCAGTTTCTGCTAAATCAGTGGCATTTACCACCATCTTAAAGGCCTGATTTTCATTTAATTGATTCATTTCTTTCATATGTTCAATGAAACGTTTGTCATTTTCCGTGAAAGAATGATTAAAATAACTCACGTAAAGTATTAAATCAGAAGAAGTCAAAATCTTTTCTGTTTCGTTTGTGTGACGTTGATTATTAGAATGTAAACCGAGTGAATCTACAATGATTTTGTCTTTTAACCATTCTAAAGGTAATTTCAAATGAACGGTATTCACAAATGTTGCGAATTCATCTTCTGCACTCCACTTTTTAATTTCATCTTGATTGATTGCGTGCGTCAGACCTTCTTTTAACATATCTTGATACATTGCATAGTGCTTTTCAATGGCGTTGATAAAGGCTAATTTATTTTTTTCTAATGAAGATGTTAGCTTATTTGTATTTTGTTTAAAAAATGATTCGATTGTGTCGAAACTTCGGTTATCAACTTCAAATAATTGATTTAGTTCTTCTAGGATTTGCGCTTCGGGCTTAAGTGTAATTTGACTTTCATCACCATAGCTTAATTCTGTCATTGCTGCTGTCGTAGGGTTTGGAGAACTTACAAGATACGTCCCTCCCAGAAGTGCATTAATTAAACTGCTTTTTCCAGCGCTAAACGTGCCAAAAACACCAATTTTAACTGTTTGATTATCAAGCCGTTCCAATGTATTATGAATGTCTTCTTTTGTTTGTTCAAACAGTGGTATATCCTTAATTAATTTTAAAGAAGATCTAATGTCTTGTGTTGATGGTTGATCGTTTGAAGCGACATTCGTTTTCACATTGTTACGTTTTTTAGTTTCTGATTGCTGTGGTTTGGGCTGATAGGTGATCTTTTCTCTATCTATCAACTTGTCTAATGAATCATCAATATGGATGTAGTAATGCATATAATTTTGCGTTTCTAAGGAGTCTCTTAAATTACGCATTTCAATAAATTTTACATAATCATTGTAATCATCTTCTTGCTCAATACCGATATCATTGGCTTGAGAATGGTGGATTGCTTCTTTAAATAATGGTTCCGTTTCTTTAGAGATAAACTGTTTAATAGATTTCATTAAGTCGTCTGAAAAAGTTAATACATACTGGTTACTAATTGAAATCTGCATTTGATATAAGTCATCTATAAGTTTAGATGGTATAGTATAATGTTGATTTAAAATCGCGTCGTTCACTTTTGAAGCATTGATAAATCTAGTTAAAAATGACATGTCTTCTCTTAAAGGTTGACGTATTTCTTGATTAACTTTTTCTTGTAATTGTTCAAGAAGCACTTGGCGTCTAATTTGTTGTGTTTCTAAAGTCTTTTTCTTTTTATTAAATATGCCACCTACTTTAAAATCTTTTGTGCGGCTTTCCAAATAAGTCCTTATCTTTTCTCTAGTGTCATGTGTCATTACATACGCATTATCCAAGATAGCTTTGCGTTTTTGTTTCAAGAAGTCGTATAGTTTATCTGGATTATTTAATAATTTGGCTTCTTCGCTAACTTGTTGATGCTGTTGAAAATTTAAATATGCTTGGTCAAAATCTTCTTCAAAAATATCAAGTTCTGTTAATATGTGTTGAATTTCATGTTGAATAAATGATAATTGTTCTTCTGTTATAAAATTAACAATACGATTGACATAATCTGACATTTGCTCTCTATCTTCATCTTTTTTAACGAGATAATCTGACAATGTTTGGATTTGGTTATGTTTATGATCAAATTTAGAAACATAAAAAGTTTGATCTAAATCAATGCCCCATTCGTTTATTGATTTTTCAACTCTTTCTTTAAATAAATCAAAAGGTATTTCGTCTTCGTTATGCTTATCGATTTGGTTAATTATAAAAACGACAGGAACACCTGCGTGGTTTAGTTGTTTCATAAATTGGAAATTCATTGCTGATTGGACATGATTATAGTCTACTGTATAGAACAATACATTGCTTGTATACATAAATTCTTCAGTGCTAGATTGATGCGTTGTGACGTTCGAATCTACACCTGGTGTATCTTGTAGCGTAAACCCTTTGTTAAACTTCTTGGATGGAAATTTAATTTCTACTGATTCCACATCTATATTTTCGCGGTTCATTTGTTTAACTTCATCATAACTATTTAATAATGTATACCTCTGATTAGTTAAGTTTGCGATTATGCCTGGTTCTTCAGCTACTGAAACAATAGCTGTATTACTAGTTGTTGGTACAGGTGAACTAGGTAGTATACTTTCTTCTAATAATAAATTAATTAATGTTGATTTACCTGCTGAAAAATGCCCTACGAAAGTCGCTGTATATTGTTCTAAAAACACTTTTTTAATAACTTGGTTTATAATATGGACAAGTCTATGATTTTTGGATTTTTCAACCTCTTTTTTTAATTTATATAAAATATCGAGTTGCTTCGTTTTAGACATAAGATTGTATCCCCTTTATTACTTTTATGTAATTATTTCTATTGTATAACAAATTAATGTGGGTCTAAAGTAAGTTTATGAAATTAGATTGTATTTAGTATTTCTTTGGCATACTGTGAAAATATATTTTATTACTGAAAAATATGCGCAATATATTATAAACTCCAAATTAAAAAATACCACCTAAAATGGTGGCATTTACATACCGAGAGAAAAATTAGATTGAAATGATGCCTCGTTTATTTATAAACGTTATTCATTTCCATCTCGGCTTATTAAAATTGGTGTTTGGTTTACTAATACCAATGTTGTCTTTTAAATAAAGTTTGGGATTTTTAGCGATATTAACTGCTACAGCAGCCACACTTTTTCTAGAAACTTCTGTCCCTTTAAATTGATCTGTTTTATGTGTGATTTCATAATCAATTTCGTTAGTATCTGTTAACCATGCTGGTCTTAAAATAGTATAATTAATATTTGAATTTTCTATGATATCGGCTGCTTTTCTGTAAACAGGTAAATAATCTCTAATCTGCTCATCGACCCACTGTCCAAATTCACCTGGAACTTCATTATATATACCTAAAGCAGCCACAAATATTAAACGGTCAACTTTATTTTGTTCCATTGCTTTAACAATATTGCTTGCTTCTTTGTCTAATTCTCCAGAGAGACTGGCAAAGACGATATCAACATCTTCCATCGCATGATTAACGTCTTCAAAATTTGTAGCATCGCCTTCACGTACTCTTATACGGTCTGATGCATAGTCAGGTAATCTATTCGCATCCCTTAAGAATAATCTCAATGTATAAGATGTGTTCTCTAAAAATGAATTAATAGCGGCTTTAGAAACAGCTCCATTTGCCCCTAATATTAATACTCTTGTCATAAAATCACTCCATTATTATATATGCTTTAAAAATAGCGAAATAAATTTTATTTTTTAATTATCTTGATAATATAATGTTTATTTTGAATCAACCGTTTTCTCTATCTCTTTTAACAATACTACAAATAAGCTATTTATACTAATAATATATTTGGTGTATTATTTTTTAAAAAAGAGTTAATAGCTTGTGCATTTTAAATGTATATATCGATTTAATATATTATAAAAAATCTCTAAGGGTAATTATACGAGCATTACCTTTAGAGAAATAATGAGTGTTTTTAATTGATTGCTGGGTTTTTATTTTTTTTGATCTTAATATATTGAGAAGTACTATAAATAATGATACCAACCCAAATAAAAATAAATGTAACAAATTGGTCCATACTAAATGGTTCTTTGAATAAGAAAACACCTAATATAAACATGATTGTAGGACCAACATATTGAATGAAACCAGTTAAAGAAAGTGGTATTCTTCGAGCACCTGCTGAAAATAGTATAAGCGGAATTGCAGTTATGGCACCTGAGAAAATCAACCAAAATGAAGAACTATTATACCCAAATGTTAGACTACCTTGTTGCCATATATACCATAAATATATAATCCCAGCTGGAGCAGTAACGATACATTCTATTGTAATACTGCTAATCGCATCTATAGGTACAATCTTTTTAATCAGGCCATATATACCAAATGAAAAAGCAAGTAGTAATGAAATGCCAGGAAATACTCCTACCTTAATAGTCATATATAATACACCAATTACTGCAAATCCAATAGCTATCCATTCGAATTTATTAAAACGTCCTTTTAAAAATATCAACGCTAGTAAAATACTTACAAGTGGGTTGATGTAATATCCTAAACTCGATTGCAACACGTGACCATTTGTAACTGCCCATATAAACGTCCCCCAATTAACCGTGATTACATAACCAGCTACAATTATAGCTACAAGTTGTATAGGGTTAGTTATCAGTTGTTGGACATCGCGTTTGAAAGGCGCGGTATTTTTAGTGAATACGACAACCAATAACATAAATATCATTGATAGTATGATCCGAAACGCTAATATTTCAAATGCGCCAATGTCTTCTATTAAATCCCAATATATAGGAAGGATCCCCCATAATATGTAGGCACTAAAAGCAAATAATATACCTTTTTTAAATTCACTATTCAATTGTGGCACCTCTTTCTAAAAATTAAAATGGTTTACTTTCTAGGTTTTTTATCACCCCAATATTGATAATATGTACATTCGATATAACCGTTGAATAATTTTCTTCTTTTAGTTGCTTTTTTATTAACTAAAAATTCGAATTCACTGTTACTTGTTAATATATATGATGATAAATAAGGATGTTGTTGCATTAACTTACCGATGTAGCGATACATTGCTTCAACTTCTTCTCTGTCACCAATACGCTCACCATAAGGTGGATTACCAATTAATGCGATTGGTTCTTCTGATTCTATCGATAATGTATTAACATCTTTAACGCTAAAATTAATAATATCTGCTAAACCGACCTCTTCAGCATTTCTGCGAGCTATTTCTATCATTTCTGGATCAATATCGGACGCATAGATTTCTAATGGTCTATCGTAATTCGCTTGTTGATCTGCTTCATCTCGTAATTGGTCATATAATCCATCAGGCATGATCTCCCAAGTTTCTGAAACAAAGTCACGATTAAAGCCTGGCGCAATGTTTTGAGCAATTAGGCATGCTTCAATTGCGATTGTCCCGGAACCACAAAATGGATCAATTAGGGGTGTATCTCCAGTCCAATTTGCTAGTCTAATCAAACTAGCAGCAAGCGTTTCTTTAATTGGCGCTTCGCCCTGTGCCAACCTATAACCACGTTTATTCAACCCTGAGCCAGAAGTATCGATTGTGAGTAAGGCGCTATCTTTTAATAGTGAGACTTCAATCGGGTATTTAGCACCAGATTCATTTAACCAACCTTTTTCTTGATAAGTTTCTTTTAAACGTTCTACAATCGCTTTTTTGACGATTGCTTGGCAATCTGGAACACTAAACAATGTTGATTTAACACTACGGCCTTGTACTGGAAAATTCCCTTCTTTTTCAATTAATGTTTCCCAAGGTAATGCTTTCGTTTTCTCGAATAATTCATCGAATGTTTTAGCGTTAAATTGACCTACTACAATTTTTATTCTGTCTGCAGTACGCAACCATAAGTTACATTTAACTATTGCAGTTTCATCGCCTTCAAAAAAGATTTTGCCATTTTCCACAGTTGTTTCATAACCAAGCTCTTGAATTTCTTTTGAAACGATGGCTTCTAATCCCATAGGGCATACAGCTAGTAATTGATACATTGTTTTGCTCCTTTTTTATATTGTTTTAATTATATTTTATCAAAAGTTATTTTAAATAGATATGACCATATTCTAGAGGTTATGATGTAACTTAATATCTTAGTCTCAAATATCTTTTTAACAGAAAATGATTGAATTAAAATTATGATTATTTCAAGTCTGTTCAATCACAATTATGACGTATTTGCCCACTTTGTGTAAGAAGTTTTTATTAGAAAGTTATAATTTATCTTAAATTCGTATTTTTAACAATTAAAAAAGCTCTCCTGTATGGGAGAGCTTGGGCCTAGTAATGATGTTTCTATAAGCCATGTTTTGTACCTTTGTACTGCCAACGTGTACTAGTTACACTCGTACGCCGGTGGTAACCATCTGTCTACATACTATAAAAAGTATGCCTTATTTATACGTTGAATTTCGTTAAATAAGTGCTCCTACCTAATTTGGATTGCTCACTCGAGGGGTTTACCGCGTTCCACCTTTTATATTTCTATAAAAGCTACGTCACTGTGGCACTTTCAAACTATTTTAACCGTATCCTAAGACTTAGGTTATTTCATTGCCGTCAACTTAATGCCTTGACTTATTGTTTCATCAAGCACGAACACTACAATCATCTCAGATTGTGTGAGCATGGACTTTCCTCTATATCGCTATAGCGATTACCCAAAACACCATCCTTAGTAGTATATCATTTTTAACATTTCAAAACAAATAAAATAAGATAAGTTTTGATTTTTCAAAACTTATCTTTATGTAGATACTACAAATCTACGTTGGTATATTCGTTTAAATTATAATGGTTGTATTACTTTCCAAACACAGCTTTTTCTAAGTTGGAAATTCTTTTTAAAATATCTACGTTGTTCCCATTATTGCTAGAATTGTTATTGACATTACCATTAGATGAAAAGTTTTTATTTTCTTGTGGTCTAGATGTGGCTACACGTAATCTCAATTCTTCAAGTTCTTTTTTTAGTTTATTATTTTCTTCAGAAAGTTTAACAACTTCATTATCTAAATCTGCCATCTTTTGATAATCAGCTATGATGTCGTCTAAGAAAGCATCTACTTCTTCCCTTCTATAGCCACGTGTCATAGTTTTTTCAAAATCTTTTTCATAAATATCTTTAGCTGATAATTTTAATGAAATATCTGACATATTTTCCCACCTCATTCGAAACTTTGTTCTTGAGACCACTGCAAATCGTTAATAAATTCCGTTAATTCATCGAACGAAACAATGTCACAAGTATAATTTGTTTTTTCCATAAAATCAACTAACATTTGCTTAAAGTATTTTGGACTGGCTTCTTGTTCCTCATCGTAAATGAGTAGCGATTGATCTGTATGATCGAGCATAAATTGATCTGTCTGTTTAAATTGATGTGGCCCTACATAAGGCGTGTGAAACACGCTATCTACAAAATCAGACTGTTGTACAATTCGGTTATATTTTGCTTGATTTTGTTCATTCCATTTATCAGTATGGCCATAAAATGGTGTAACGATACCAAGTTTGAGATCAGGATATGTTGCTTTCAAATTAATAACCACTTCAGCCGTCCATAATTCTATACCCATCTGTCCTTGTATTAATACCCATTCAAGTCCTTCTTCAATCAACTGTTTTAATTTATGAGCAATAAATTTTTTTAAATAAGAAACTTCAGGTGCGTCATCTTTAAAAATATTAAGTTCAAACGATTTATAACCTGTGACATAAATTGTTTTTATCATAAGTTGATATCACTTCTTTGTATATAACTTAAATCATATTGTACAGCTTTCACTTTTTCAGTGAATAGCTTTCGGCTTGTTCTTTTGAAATGACATTCTACTGATAAAGCTTCAATGTTTGATATTAATAAATCAAATTTTCTCTTATTCATATAAGGTAATTGAAGCATTTTAGCTTCGTAAGCTTTTAATGAAACTAATAGTTCATCTATGTTTCTAGTGAATGGTACAACGTCTTTATAAAAGTCATAGTCTACGACATCTGCTTTGACAAATTCATATCTGTCTTGCATAACTTGTACATCATTTAATAGTTGGGTGAATAATTGTTGCATGAAGTTTCCTCCTACATACTAAATTTACCACAAATGAATTTAATAGTCATTTTTGAAATGCACACCTTACATTTATGTCATATATAAAGCATATTTAACGTCTAATATTGTTTAATTGAACAAAGCACGTTAAAATATACATGATGTATGTACAGATACATTGCTTTATATATCATAGTTTGGAAAAAAAGACAGTTTTCAGGTATAATGAAAAAAGTTTTTGAAACCAAATTAAAGTGGTGAAAAACGATGAATTATCCTAATGGGAAACCATTTTATGGAAATAAGTCTCAAGTCGGACGAACTCATAAGGAAGAAAAGGGTAAAATAAACTATGGTGGCAGAGGCATGTCACTAGAGAATGATATTGAATTATCAAACACCCACTATTTGAAACTCGGACAAGCTGTTATACATAAAAAGCCAACGCCGGTACAAATAGTAAACGTTCATTATCCTATGAGAAGTAAGGCAGTGATTAATGAGGCTTATTTCAGAACGCCTTCGACTACTGATTATAATGGTATTTATAACGGGCATTACTTAGATTTTGAAGCGAAGGAAACAAAAAATAAAACTTCCTTTCCATTAAATAACATGCATGAACATCAAGTGTTACATATGGATGCTTGTTTTGAACAAGGAGGTACAGTGTTTTTATTAATACGCTTTAAATTAATAGATGAAGTTTATTTATTGCCTTATAGCAAATTTAAATATTATTGGCATCGGTTTAAAAAAGAGATTAAAAAGTCGATTACGGTTGAAGAAATAAGAAAAAATGGTTACTATATTCCTTATCAGTATCAACCAAGATTGAATTACCTCAAAGCAGTTGATAAGTTGATATTAGATGAAAGTGAGGACCGCGTATGACGGAGAAGAAAAGGACTACGAATTCTAATAAGAATAGTAAGTCTGGAGAAAAAAAGAATAGGAATATAAAAAGAACAATTATCAAGATAATTGGATTTCTCATCATAGCATTTATTGTTCTAGCATTAATTGGTATTTTGTTATTTGCTTATTATGCTTGGAAAGCGCCTGCATTTACAGAATCAAAATTACAAGATCCAATTCCTGCTAAAATATACGATAAAGACGGTGATTTGATTAAAACCATTGATAATGGACAACGACGAGAACATGTTGATTTAGACGAAGTGCCTAAAAACATGAAAGCTGCAGTATTAGCAACTGAAGATAATCGTTTCTATGATCATGGTGCACTTGATTACAAACGTTTGTTTGGCGCCGTAGCTAAAAACTTTACAGGTGGATTTGGTTCAGAAGGTGCTTCAACGCTAACGCAACAAGTGGTTAAACGTTCGTTCTTAACGGATCAAAAATCAATTGCGCGTAAAGCTCAAGAAGCTTACTTATCGTATAGGCTCGAACAAGAATATAGTAAAGATGAAATTTTTGAAATGTATTTAAATAAAATTTACTATTCAGACGGTGTTTATGGTGTGAAAGCTGCAGCTAAGTATTACTTTGATAAAAATTTAAAAGATTTAAATTTAGCTGAACAAGCATATCTTGCTGGATTGCCGCAAGTTCCGAACACATATAATATTTATGATCATCCAGAAGCAGCAGAGTCGCGTAAAGACACTGTTTTATATTTAATGGAATATCATAATAGAATTTCTAAGAAAGAAAAAGAAGAAGCGCAAGACACCTCTATAGAAGATAACTTAGTTAACCGAAGTTCTGAAGAACGCAAAGTCAGCGAAGATAATTCAACTGAAGAATATGACTCATATATTAACTTCGTAAAATCAGAATTAATGAATAATAAGGAATTTAAAGGTAAAAACTTAGGCGAAGTTCTAAATAGTGGTGTTAAAATTTACACAAATATGGATAAAGATGTTCAACAAACTTTACAAGATCGTGTAAATAATGGTAGCTACTATAAAAATGAAGACCAACAAGTTGGTGCTTCTATCGTAGATAGTGAATCTGGTGGATTAGTTGCAGTATCTGGTGGTAGAAATTACAAAGATGTTGTTGATAGAAACTTGGCTACTGACGCGCACCCTACTGGTTCATCATTAAAACCGTTCTTAGCTTATGGCCCAGCTATAGAAAATATGAATTGGGCTACAAATCATGCTATCCAGGACGAAGAATCTTATCAAGTAGATGGCGTGACATTTAGAAACTATGATATGGAAGGTCACGGAGAAGTTAAGTTATATGATGCCCTACGTCAAAGTTTCAATATACCAGCGTTAAAAACTTGGCAATCTACCAAAGAAAATGCTGGTAATGATGCACCAAAACAATTTGCTAACAATGTAGGTTTAGATTATGAAGGAGAGATTGGGCCTTCTGAAGTACTAGGTGGTTCATCATCAGAATTCTCCCCTACTCAATTAGCATCAGCATTTGCAGCTATTGCAAATGGCGGCGAATATAATAATGCGCATTCAATTAAAAAAGTAGAAAAAGAAAACGGAGAAGTAATTAATTATGATCACACTAGTAAAAAAGCGATGAAAAACTCTACTTCTTACATGCTAGCAGAGGTACTTAAAGGTACATTCGAAGCATATGGTTCTGCTTATGGTCATAATATTTCTGGTGTGAATGTTGGCGCCAAAACTGGTACAGGTACTTATGGTAACCAAACATATCAAGAGTACGGATTACCTGATGATGCCGCAAAAGACGTTTGGATGAATGGATTTACACCAAAATATAGTATGTCCGTTTGGATGGGATTCAATGAAGTTAAACAAGGTGGCGTCAACTCATTTGTTGGTCACGAAGAACAAGAATATCCACAATTTTTATTTGAAGATGTAATGAGTACAATTTCACCTAGAGATGGTCAAGACTTTACAAAACCTGATTCAGTAAATGGTGATAGTAAAGATAGTTTATCTGTTGCAGGTCATTCTGATGACAATACAACGAGCAAAAAACCACAAGGTCAAGGTGGAAGCAGCAGTAGTAACAGTAATAGTAACAGTGACTCATCATCCGATTCTAATAGAAATAGTTCGAGTAACGATTAATTAAATGTTTTGAGTGAAATAGTTATTAATATGAACTCATAACAATAAGAAGTGCTTGGGATACCCATCCCAAAATTTAGCCCCAAAAAGAATGCTTTAGTTAGAAAACTTTTTGGGGCTCATTTTATAGGCTCTATACTAAACAGGACTGATACAAAAATCAGTCCTGTTTTTTGGTAAAAAAAGCGTAGAAATCTGGTTCAGTGACAATACAAACTGACGTTTTTTTATGAGTTAGAGACATTTATGCTTCAAAGACCTCTCTTTTATTTTGGTGGTTATATAAAGCATACTTACGCATGAGCCAAGGGCTGCGTAACCATAATAATAGGTTAAGCGTCTACGTCTAAAATTTCTTTTACACACCTTTTATGGAGACAATTACTTTTATAGCAGTACGTTTATATTCTATTTAGTAACCAAAGCCATAACCAATCTTCGTCATCTACTCAGAAAAATGTGATTTTTGTCCCGTTCCCTTCTTTTTTTGACGAATTTGATACGAAGCATTCATTTTAATTAATTCTGATTTGAGTGTTTTCATTTGTCTATAGCCCATAAAATGATACTTCCGAGCAACCATATAATGATAACGCTCTTCAAAATTCATAGGCACAATAGGATAGTCGGATAAATGATTAAAGTCAATTGTATTAATACCATTGATTTGTAAAAAAAAAGTTTCAATCATATCAAAATATTGATCTAATAATGCTTTAGCTTGTGGTGATTTTAATTTTTTCTGTTTAGAAAATGCATCAATTTGTAATTCCATGTCTTTAAAGTCTTCTTTTGAAATCAATCAGTTCACACTTCTTTCAAACTTGCTTTATATCGTTTTTGTCCTTCTCTACATACATCAAATAATGGACATATATCACATTTAGGGCTGCGTGCTAGGCAGTGATAGCGTCCAAAGAAAATGAGCTGATGATGTGTTTTATTCCATCGCTCTCTTGGGACTACTTTACATAATTTATCTTCAACTTGTCTTACGTTGTCTTTCCATCTACATATACCCAATCGTTTAGATACACGTTCTACATGTGTATCCACAGCTAACGAAGGCTCATTAAAAGCTACACTCATAACTACGTTTGCTGTTTTACGCCCCACACCTGCTAGACTTTCAAGTTCAGCATGTGTCTCTGGGATAATGCCGTTAAATTTTTCTAACAATGATTGACATAGCTTTTGAATATTTTTAGCTTTATTTCTATATAAACCAATGGTGCGAAGGTCGTTTTCGAGTTCTGAAATATCAACATTAATATAATCTTCGGGGGTTTTATACTTTTTAAATAAATGTTTAGTCAGTTTATTTACTGAAACATCTGTAGTTTGTGCTGACAACAATACTGCAATGGTTAATTCAAATGGATTCTCATGTACAAGTTCACATTCTGCATCTGGAAACATATTTGAAATAACATCGATCATTTCTAATGCTTTTTTATTACTTATCATCTTGATTCTCCTCATTAAGCCAATCAAATTTAGGTACTTTTTTAATTGTGTGTTTCATTTTAGGTTGGTTAAATTGTCGGCTTATTTTTTTTGAATCTTCAATGGTTTTTACATTGTTCTTTTTCCAATTTAATAATATTCTATCAATATATTTAAAATTAAGTTTATTTTGACTTTGTGCTTCATCCAAAGCTGCTTGAATGATACTTAATTCATGTTTGTCTACATCCAACCATTGGTTTAAAGTCTCAATTTCGTATGGTGATAAAGGCCTACCGAATGCTTGCTCAATTTTTTGAAAAAGCGTGTTAAATTCAAGCTCAGATTGCTTGTGACTTTTATCTACATTAATTTGATCGATTATATCACTTAATTTATTATAAAATTGGTCGAGGTTCATATATTCAGTGAACTTACCTTCTTCATCTTTATTAACATTTAGTTCTAATAAGTCGTGCTGAATCAGACTTTGTATGATAGAAGTAGTTTCTCTTGAATCTAGTGATGTGCCTCTTTGTAAAGATTCAATGGGCGGCTGTTTATTCGTAGTTTCAGATGCGTAGATTAATTTAATTAGAATGACTAGTTCACGCTCATTGATACCTAACTCATTGTAGTGATCTAATAATTCTTTACGAATAACCACAGGCCTTGTTTTAAGTATATCTTTATCCAAATGATTTCCTCCTACCTATATAGTTGTTATAAAAACGTCCAGCCATAAATAGACTGGACGTAGTTAGTTTCATTGATTGTACTATGGATATAAACGGTTTAATAAACGAGGGAATGGCGCGGTTTCACGCACGTGTTCTACCCCTGATAACCATGCGACTGTTCTTTCAAGCCCTAATCCGAAACCACTATGTGGCACACTACCATAACGACGTAAGTCTAGGTAGTAACTATAGCTTTCCGGGTCTAATTCAAATTCATTGATACGTTGTTCTAGCAATGCAAGATCATTGATACGTTCTGAACCACCAATGATTTCACCATAACCCTCTGGCGCGATTAAATCAGCACAAAGGACTGTTTCTTCATTCTCTGGGTTTGGTTGCATATAGAAAGGCTTGATTTTTGTTGGATAGTTAGTGATAAATACAGGTAAATCATAATGATTTGCAATTGCAGTTTCATGGGGAGCGCCAAAGTCTTCACCCCATTCGATGTCATCAAAGCCTTGTTCTTTTAAGAATATAACTGCATCATCGTATGTGATACGTGGAAACGGTGTCGCGACTTTTTCAAGTTTAGATGTATCACGCTCTAATGCATTTAATTCTAATTTGCAATGATTTAAAACTGATTTAACAACATGTGACACATATTGTTCTTGAATCTCTAAACTTTCATTATGGTTACAAAATGCCATTTCTGGTTCAATCATCCAGAATTCAATTAAGTGACGACGTGTTTTTGATTTTTCCGCACGGAATGTTGGACCAAATGAAAATACTCTGCCATGTGCCATCGCAGCCGCTTCCATATATAGCTGTCCACTTTGTGATAAAAAGGCATCTTGATCAAAGTATTTGGTATGGAACAATTCGCTTGTGCCTTCAGGAGCACTTGCTGTTAATATTGGTGGATCAATCTTTGTAAAACCATTATTATTAAAGAATTCGTATGTTGCACGAATAATTTCATTTCTAATTTTCATAACCGCGTGTTGTTTCTTTGAACGTAACCATAGATGGCGGTGATCCATTAAAAATTCTGTACCATGATTTTTAGGTGTGATTGGATAATCGTGTGCTTCTGAAATGATTTCAATTGATTTAACTTGCATTTCATAGCCTAAATCAGAGCGGTTGTCTTCAGTGATAACACCAGTAATATACAGTGAAGATTCTTGCGTAATATCTTTAGCTGATTGGAAAGTATCTTCATCTACGTCAGCTTTGACCACAACGCCTTGCATAAAACCTGTGCCATCTCTTAATTGCAAGAATGCGATTTTACCGCTTGAACGTTTGTTTGTTAACCAAGCACCAATAGTTACTTCTTGGTTAATATAATGTTTTGCTTCTTTTATCGTTGTCTTCATAACTAAACTCCTAATTTTATTGTAATCTTCTTTTATTAATCCTTATATATTTTAACAAAATCAAGTTGCAAGTTCTAGTTGCGTGTATCAACTTTTAGCGGCGTTTTGTCTCTTTTTGTAACTTTTTAAGTAAACTTGAGAATTGTTTGATATCGCCTTTTCTTTGACGATAATTTTCTAATGATTGTTCAAAGAATTGTTTGTAGTTGCTTCGGATTAAACGATCATCGAAAGAGACTATAATACCCTTATCTTGTTCATTTCTTATTAACCTTCCTAAACCTTGCCTAAATCGAGTAACGGCATCCGGTAAAACAAAGTCTTTAAATGTTGAAGTAAATTCAGATTCCATTAACCAATATTTTGTATTGTTATGATTCATAAAAGGTAATTTTGTAATCATAACACATTTTATTCCGTTGGATTGGAAATCAAAGCCTTCAAAAAATGTGCCAGTACCTAATAGAATTGCTTTATCAAAACTATTAAATTGTTGTACAATTTTATAGTTTTGGTTTTGTTGCTGTGTTAATACGACATAATCTTCAAATTCAGGTAACTCATTTAATAATTCTTGTACCATGTGCATCATTTTGTAGCTTGTAAATAGTATTAAACATTTTGATTCAACGATAGTAGTATATTCAATAACGTAATTAACGATAGAACTCACATAATCGTCTATATTTTTATAGTTATATGACGCTACATCATTTGGTATAAAGACAGTTGTTTGATTCGGAGACACTGAAGAAGTATCAATTTCATAGGTGTTGAATGTTATATCTTTATTAAACCATTGTTTGAAATTTTCGAATGAGTGATTAAATGTTAATGTACCAGAGATAAAGGTTAAAGCGTTAAATTTATCTAATACTTGTTTGGTTAATATCTCTTTGACATCGTAATCTTTAACATTCAATTTTATTGTAGATTTTTGATGGATATTTTTAATTGATAAATAACTAATATGACTATTTTTTAAGCTATTTTCAATCGCTCTAAACCTATCAGTGATATATAATAGTTGCTTTCTAACTGTTTTAATTGTTTTGTGGCTCATACCATTGAAGAATTCTAATGTCATATTTAATTTATGAATAATAGAATGTAAATCATTCAAAATTGGAGTTACATCAAAATGATATACGAAATGAATTTTATGTGCGTCATCATCGTGAACTTCCGATTGTTGTATCATATGAAACATAGTGCTAAACAGTTGCTCATTTAAATCATGTATTTCATTAATATTCGTTTTTAAGCCAAAAACATCAATTGGAGGTATATCTAACTTTTCGAGGATACGTTGTTGCTCCAAATGGTCTATAGCTGCTAACAATTTTTCATTTTCAGTTTTACCAATCAGACCTAATTGATATTTAATATCAGCATAACTTAATTCGTTTGTGACTTGATTTAATGCGTAATCTGGTAATCTGTGTGCTTCATCTATAATACAATCATCGAATAATTGGTAAATTGTATTGTCGTGTGATGCGTGGATTAAATGAGCATGGTTGGTAATACCGATTTGAATATTTTGAGCATTGCGTTTAATAAAGTTGAAATAATTGATATCATTACGAACTGGCACATAAGTCTCTAATTTTTGTTCGTAATACATTTTTTGACCGCCTTTTAAGTCTAACTCTTGAATATCACCAGTATTAGTTTCTGTGATCCATATGAGTAATTGCATTTTTAAAATACTGACTTCATAATTATTAGACTCATCTTTTAAAATTTGGCTCATTAATCCCAAAGAAATATAATCTCGTTTACTTTTAATCAACGACGCATTTATTTTAAAATTTAAAGCTGATTTAATTGCTGGAATATCTTTTTCTAATAATTGATTTTGTAACAATTTTGTATTAGTTGAAATCATTACATGTTTGCCTGTTTCAATATTATACATGAGTGATGCAAGTAAATAAGCAAATGATTTACCACTGCCTAACGGTGCTTCTATCATTGCTTTTTCGCTATTCATCAATTGTTCTAATATAATTTCAGATAAATATAATTGTTGTGGCCGATAGGTCAAATTGAGTTTCTCTGTGAGGTCGGAATATAAATCTTTTAGTGTGCCATTAAAGTTTGCTGTTGGCGCTTTAAAATCTTTTTGTTTTTTGTAAATAATTTGTTCGAATTGTGTAAAATCGTCCTCTAATACATTATTTGTATGAGTTCTTGCCATTTCAAAAAGAATATCATGTAAATCATATTTTAAATTTTTACTTAGATAATATAGTTGTTTCAAAGTATCTATGTGCAATGCTTCAAATTTATTAAATGCCAAAATCATAAGCTGTGCAGTTGTAGCCGCATCTTCATCAGCGCGATGCGCATTGTTTAAAGCGATGCCGTGCGATTCAGCTAATTCACTCAACTGATAGCTTTTGTCTGTTGGAAAAGCTACTTTGAACAATTCCAAAGTATCTAACACTTTCTTTGGTCGATATTTAATATTACAATTTTTAAAAGATTTTTTGATAAAATTTAGATCGAAAGTTACATTGTGCGCTACAAAAATACAACCTTCAATTTGTTTATAAATATCTTCGGCAATTTCATGGAAATATGGTGATTGATCTAGCATTTCTTCTTCAATTGAAGTTAATGCCTGTATAAAAGGAGGAATTTCTAAATCTGTCTTAACCATAGAATGGTAGGTGCCAATGATTTTATTCTCACGCACAAAAGTAATTCCTATTTGAATGATCTCATCATAATCCAATTGATTACCTGTTGTTTCTAAATCAACAACAGCATAACAAGGTTGTGTCATATGCATTCCTCCTTTCTTTTATATTAAAGTTCAATATCCGCACTCATTAATTTATGATATTCTTTTTGGTTGTCAATAACGATAAGATAACCTTCGTCGTCAATATCGATTGCTTCTCCTTGAAATTGGTTTCCATTGTCAGTAAATTTTAGGGTTCTATTCCAAATATTCGAAGCTTCAATATACTCTTTTCGAATAGTAGAGAATGGTTGATTTAGAAATTGGTTATAACGTTTTTCGATTTGATGAATCAATACTTCTAATAATTGATAACGATGTATTTTTTGGTTAGCATGTATTCTCATACTTGTAGCTTTCTGTTGTAGCTCGCCTTGAAAATCATCAGGTAAATGATTCATATTGATGCCAATACCACATATAACTGCTTCTATACCATCACTATTAGCCACCATTTCAGTTAAAAAACCACATGCTTTTCTACCATCTATATAGATATCATTCGGCCATTTTATAGTTACTTTATCATTACAAAATCGTTGCATTGTATCTTTAATACCTAATGCCATAAACAAATTAAATTTAGTAATCATTTCAAATGATACTTTGGGACGCAAAACGATAGACATCCATAGCCCATTACCACGGGGTGAATCCCATGGTCTATTGAAACGCCCTTTACCGTTTGTTTGCTCGTCACTTAAAATCATAAAGGTCTCTGAATTCCCTACCAGTTTTTGTTTGGCTAATAATTGTGTGGAATCAATCTGTTCTAACACCTCGACATGGTTGAACATCGCTTGTGCATCAATTAAAGACTCTACAATCCCACTATACCATTTATCTGGGAGTTCAATTAAACAATGACCTTTGTGGTTAATAGATTCTATATCGCACCCTTCGCTTTTAAGTTGATCAATCACCTTTTTAACTGCTGTTCGAGATATAGAGAGATGTTCCGCAATAAATTGACCAGAAATATAATTGGATTGATGTTGATATAACAGTTGCATCACATATTTACTATATTTAGACATGCGTTTTCACCCACTTAATGAGTTCTGGTTTAATATTTTGGACGTCTCCATCTATAATGGCACACTCAATTTCTCTTAGCGCTGTCTTGAGCCAAGGGCCACTTGGTTTATTTACGAGATTAAGCAAATCTTTACCATTTATGTCGATTTCTTTTCTAGATTGAATAGGGAGCTGATTAGCGATCTCTTTGACAGATTGTGCATTAACGATTAACGGTGAAACATTTGGCAAATTATTTTTGACGATTAACGTTGTAAAGGTTAATACATTTAATATGTCTTTTTGACTATAATCGTAAACAAATAATTTAAAATCCGATTTTGATTTAATGTTCGGTAACTGGGTCAATATGCTTTCTAACTTACCTATATGTTTTTTTTCGTTGTTACTTATTTTTAAGTCATTAAGATGACCTTTTACATTCGGTTGTTGTACTTTTAATAAAGCTATAAACAATGAAAATGGTACCGATTCATCTAAAATCATTTGCGATAAATCATAGTGCTTAAAAAATGGGATGTAGTTAAACGCTTTAAAATATTGTAAATTTTGGAAACTACGATCGATATAGCGACCCGATGTTAATTTTTTAAGTTCAATAACAATACGTTCAATTGATAGATATTTAATATCACTGATATGTGATTTCATACCATGAAAAGTGTTCTTTTCTATTGTAAAACCTAGTTGTGCTTGGAAACGTAAGCCTCTTATGATTCTCAAAGCATCCTCATTAAATCGTTCGTGTGCATTTCCCACAGTTCTTATGATATGGTGATCGATATCTTGTTGACCACCAAAGTAGTCGAGGATATGGTAGTCTGCATCCATTGCTATAGCATTCATCGTAAAATCACGTCTTTTAACATCTTCGTATAACTCGCGAACGAAAAAAACTTCGTTAGGTCTACGGTGATCCTCATAGTCACCCTCTGCTCGGAAAGTTGTAACTTCGTAATGTTCGCCATTATAAACTACATTAATAGTGCCATGCTCTCTACCAATAGGGATTGTCTTTTCAAATATGGCTTCGATTTCTTCAGGCATCGCACTTGTAGTAATATCGATATCATGAATTGGTTTATGCATTAAAAAGTCTCTGACGGACCCACCAACAAAAAATGCTTGATATTCATTTGATTGTAAAGTTTTTAAAATAGGTTTTGCTTGTTCAAATATTGATTTAGTCATTATTATCCTCTAACATTTTTTTATAATAGTATTCATATTGGTCAGCGATTAAATCAGAAGAAAAGCGTTTTGCAACGTCTTCTAACATACGTTGTTGCATTTCGTTATACAATTTATCATTCGTTAGTAATTCCAATGCATATGTACTTGCCGTGTTACTATCTCCTACATCAACAATAAACCCTGTTTCTTTATGTTTGATGACTTCTTTGATGCCACCTGCTGTTGAACCAATAGGTAAGACACCTGACTTCATTGCTTCAAGTAACGTGAGGCCAAAGCTCTCTTTTTCACTTAATAATAACACTAAATCAGAAATCTGATAAAATTCACTTACCCAGTTTTGTTTACCTAAAAAAAGTACCGAATCTTCTATATTGAGTTCACGTGCTTTTTCTTTCATATCCATTAATTGCGGGCCATCACCTAAAAGAATAAGTTTTGAAGGTAACTGTTGATGTATCTTAGCAAACGTTTCAATAACTGTGTCAATGCGTTTGACAGTTCTAAAATTAGAAACATGGATAATCACTTTATCCTCAGGATTTATACCATAACATGCTTTTAATTCTAAATCTGCTTTGCTTGGTGTATCACCTTTTGTAGGAAACTCTTTTTCCCTAACGAAATTATAAATAGGAATAATTTCTTTATCAGTTTCAATGATATCTGTTGTTTGTTGTGCAAGTGATTTACTTACACTTGTAACAATGTCGCTACCTTCTATTCCAAACTTTATTGCATTTTTTAAAGAATGATCATAACCCAATACGGTAATATCAGTTCCATGTAGTGTTGTCATTATTTTAATGTCTTTACCAGACATGTGTTTAGCTAATATACCACAAACCGCATGTGGTACAGCATAATGCATATGTAATAGATCTAAATCATATTCGTTAATGACTTCAGCAATTTTTGTGCTTAAAGTGATATCATATGGCGCGTACTGAAACACTGCATATTGATTTACTTCAACTTGGTGAAATGTAATATTCGATAAAGGTTTGCGAATTCTAAAAGGTATATTTGATGTTATAAAATGGATATCATGACCTCTTTCCGCTAACTTGATACCCAATTCAGTTGCGATAATACCAGAACCACCCATAGATGGGTAACATGTAATGCCTATTTTCATAGGTGGAACACCCTTTCTTTGATTATATTAATCTATTTTCTTTCGAAACGATTTTTATCACGTGTATTAAATTTTTCCATAGTTTCGTTAAAGCTTTCAGTCATATCTATATCTAAGGAATTAGCAATACACAATAACACGAATAAATTATCACCGAGCTCAGCTTTTACTGAATTAACCTCTTCTGTATCCTTTTTCTTCTTCTCCCCATAATAGTGGTTGATTTCTCTTGATAATTCCCCTACTTCTTCAGATAATCTTGCCAGATTTGCTAGAGGAGAAAAGTAACCTGTCTTAAACTGACTGATATACGTATCAACTTCAGTTTGCATATCTTTCATTGATTTCATATTAAACGCCTCACATTCTAACGGTTTCTTATATAGTATAGACTAATTTTATGCTTCATGCATTATTCCTGCAACCCTTAGATTATATTTAAAAATCAGTTGATAGTTTATTCATTTTGGATAATTTAAAAAGGACTCATTACACGTACACTTCAAATAAGGACGAAACATAGTGCGGTTTGTGGCACATCTAAGATTTTCACTGTCTTTATAATCAATAATCATATTTGCGGTATAAAAAAATCCTACCATGTAAACATGATAGGAGATATCTTAATAGTTTATTCACTTGATCTAGCAATTAAAATGAAACGTGCAAGTTCTGCTAATGCTACAGCAGTTGATGCTACATATGTCATAGCAGCTGCAGATAGTACTTTCTTAGCATGTCGATATTCATTTTCGTTAACGATGTCTAAACTTTTAATTTGTTTCATCGCTCTACTACTTGCATCAAATTCAACTGGTAATGTGATAATTGAAAACAATACTGCAAATGACATTAAAGCAATACCAATCCAAAGTGCGGTAGAGCCTAATGTGCTCTGTAAACTAGTTAAAATAATACCAGCAAATACTGCCATATAACCTAATGAACTACCAATATTAGCTAGAGGTACCAGCGAAGTTCTAAATCTTAAGAAGAAGTAACCTTGCGCATGTTGAATCGCGTGGCCTACCTCATGCGCTGCGATGGCAGTACCAGCTACTGAAGGTCTGCTAAAGTTTGCTGGTGATAAGACAAGCACTTTTTTACTAGGATCATAATGATCTGTTAAGAAACCTTTTCCTTCTACAACATCTACGTCGTAAATACCGTTTGAATGAAGTATCTCAAGAGCCACTTCTCGCCCTGTTTTACCACTAGTAGATCTTACTTGTGAATACTTTTCATAGTTAGATTTAACCTTGTGCTGTGCCCATAGAGGCAAGACCATTAAAATAACAAAGTATATAATCATATAAATAAAAGACAAAAATCCTCACTCCTTTATTAATATTTTACTGTGGACGTTAATAATGGTCAAATATTTTATCCTTTTTAAATCGAGTTAAACTTAAATATAACACTAAAGGCATAATACTTAACCAAAATGCCAAATAAGCTATTGATTCGACATGACTCGCAATAAAATCATAATAAGGATATTGCATAAATACATAATCGATGATGTCATTGTGGAAAACCCATACCATCGCTATAAAAAATGCTACGATAGTCACTTTAAATCTTGGATAAAAAATGAAAGCTTCAATTGCCATAATACCGTGAGATAGTATGAGCATACAACCTGTGATTGTAATCATATCGTATTGAATAAATAAAATGATATTCATAATGACAGCCCATACACCATATTTAATGAGTGAAACAAATGCGAGCGCTTCAATAATAGGCAAATTCTTGCCTATAATCAAACCTGCGATAGCAATACATAGAAAAAGCGATGCAGTTGGGCTATCGGGCACAAAAGGTATGAATTGCCATTGTGTAATACTTATTTGTGAACCATACCAAATATACCCATAAATTGTCCCTAATAAATTACATACTAATAAGAAATACAACATACCTTTGTTATAAATAATAAGTTGCCAGAGCGTATTCATATTCATACTGTCAATCCTTCGGTAATATATTTAAATTTCTTAACTTAAAAGTATTAAGAATTTGAGATAATTGATAAAATAAATCCTTGTCGTGCAATTGTAAACTAAGGTCAATGTTATCTTGTAAATGTTTGATGATAGAAGACTCGCTTTGTTTCGATAATGGAATGCGATATATATCTTGAATATATATCGCATAATATGGCGAATTTAGCAATTGAGTTAATAATAATTCATCTAATTTTGTATCTCGCACTTCTTCTTGATTTAAATATAATTTAATATCAAAAGATATCTTTTGATCCGCGATATAATCAAATATTTTGTCATTGTTAATCATTACTTGATTTTGCATTGTGAATTTTATCGCTGGTTGACTTGTATTATCTGTCGCGATTTCTAGCGTGTTGTGATTAGAAATATATGCATCAACAAAGTGAATGTGTTGCAATAACTCAGGTGAGGATTTTATTAAATTCAATACCCATACACTTATTCTAGATTTAAAACGATATTGGAATAATATATATTCAATAAAACTAGCCTTTACTTGTTGTAGTGTATCAGTCATTATACTCACCTTCCTAACTAATTAGAATGATTGCAATCGCTCAGCTTCATCGTGCCAAGTTTCATTTGACGGGTCCATTTCAAGTAATTGATTTAAAATATTTTGAGCTTGTTTAATATAACCAATCTCTACAAGATAGAAGTAATAGTCGCTTAAGAATGCAGATTGTGTACGCATTGTTGGATAAGCCAATTCAAAAAAGTGTTGAGCTTCTTTATCTCGTTCTTCTTGGCCTAACGCATGTGCTAAATGCCACATGAACACTGGATCTAAGTCTTCTTCGTCAACATGTTGCAATAGTCCAATAAGTGCGTTGTAATCTTCTTCTTGTCTAAAGAAATCACTTAAGATTAAGAGTGGTTCTTGGTATGCGTTATCTACTTCTAAAGCTTGTAATAACAATTCTACACCCTCATTTGCATCACCATGTTCAATAGCAATACTACCTGTTGAGACCATTAATTCTTTATAGAATTGACTTAGTCGTAATCCTTCTTTACCAATTTCAATCGCATCTGCATGGTTATGTTCGTTTTCATATAATTGTTGTAAATAAAAATAGCCTTGGAGGAAATCTGGGTCTTTTGATAATAATGTTTGAACTAATTTGATGGCTTCTTGAGTTAAATCATTCTTTTCATATGCAATCGCTTTTTTAAAGTATATTTCAGAGTCCATTTCATCTTCATTAATTTCATCAAACATTTTAATCGCATCACCATAATTACCACTTTGCAAACTACAAATAGCCAAACGTGAGAATAGATTAATGTTGTTTATTTGATATTCGCCTGTTTCAAGCACAGTTTCATATTCTGAAGAAGCGCGTAGATATTGGCCATCAAAATAAAGTAATTCTGCCAATGCAAAATGTATAATTGGATCATTGGGTTCAATGTCAATGGCTTCTACTAATTTATCAATGGCTACTTCAAGCATATTTAATTGTTGATATAGATCTGCTTCTAACATCAAACGCTCTGTAGATAATTCCACTGTACTAAGGTATTCTAAAGCTTCATCAGTTTGATCTTCAGCAATAAGTCCCTCAATAAAATAGATTAAGAGCTCACTTTCGTCTGGGTATTTGTGGTAAAGCGTGCGGAATACCTCAAGTCCTTGTGGCATTAAACCATAATTGTATAATGTTTCACCAAGAATAAAGAGTGCATCGTCTTTTGGAGAACTTAACGCGTCATTTACACGTGTATCTAAGTTATCTAACTTCTGTAAGTTGATATCATCTATAAGTTTATAGATATCTTCCATACTTTTATCCCTCGTTTTCTAATTGTTTAAATTTAGGTAAGAAACCTGGGAAGGAAACATTGACAGCATCAAATTGACCAATTGTTAATGAATCATCAGTCAATAATGAAGCGACAGCAAGCATCATGCCAATACGATGGTCGGTAAAACTATCTACTGTAGCTGTTTGTTCAAATTCAGATGGATGAATAATTATGCCGTCACTTGTAGGTTGTAACATAAAGCCTAATAGATTCAACATGTTTGCTGTTGTGTCAATTCGATTTGTTTCTTTAACTTTCAATTCTTCTGCTTCTTTTATAATACTTGTACCACTAGCTTGAGTACAAAGTAAAGCGATGACTGGCAATTCATCAATCGATCTTGGTACCAAATCACCTTTGATATGTAATGGTTTCATATCTGGTGTATATTGTACCCTGATAGAAGCGGTTGGTTCTGGATTATCATTTTGATTGAATAGTGTTATATTTCCACCCATTTGTGTCACGATATCAATAATACCTGAACGAGTTGGGTTTATGCCAACATTGTGAATTGTAATATCACTGTCAGGTGTTATCAAGCCCGCGACGATAAAATAAGCTGCTGATGAAATATCACCAGGTACGTGGAAATCTGCTGCTTTAATGTGTTCAATGCTATTTTCAGGCAATGTTATTGTCTGCCCGTCTGTTTTGATTGGAATTTGATAATGTTCGAACATCGTTTCTGTATGATTACGTGTAATGCCTATTTCAGAAACCATTGTTTTCTCATTTGCAAATAAACTCGCAAATAATATGGCACTTTTTACTTGCGCACTGACAACCTCCATTTGGTATGTTATCCCTTTAATACGTGCGGGTTTAATGATTAATGGCGTGAAGTTATCATTTATGCCTGTAATATTAGCATTCATTAAGCCTAAAGGTTTCATAATTCTATCCATAGGTCTTTTCCCAATAGAAGCATCTCCGGAGAGTACCGTTTCGATGCCGAGCCCACATAATAAACCAGCAACTAAACGTGTCGTAGTACCAGAGTTACCGGTATAAAGTACTTGGTGTGGTGTTTGGAAGTATTTGTATCCAGGGGAATTAACTTCAATCTTATCTTCTAAGACCTCTATTTCGACGCCAAGCAAACGAAAAATTTCTACAGTACGAATACAATCTTCGCCTAATAGTGGTTTATATATCGTTGACTTTCCTGATGCTAGTGAGCTCAATATAATTGCTCTATGCGTCATAGATTTATCCCCAGGGACTTCTATATCTCCAACAAGAGGCCCTTTTATATCAACTGTTTTACTATTAACCAAATATGCCACCTACTTTTTAAAATATGTTTGTAAATCTTTAAAACTCTCTAACAAAGTTGATTTACCTACGTGCTTAACCACAGGATGACCAATGCCATCTAATAAGACCATTTGCACACCTAACTGATCATTTTTCTTATCTTTTAACATAAGCTCATAAAGCGGGTCGAATTCAAATGATTCTATAATATTTAAAGGGTAGTCTAAAGATTTTAAATAATTAATATAATGGGCTATATCAAAATTTTGGTTTAAAACTTTATTCGCTACAATAAATTGAAAAATAATGCCTATCATCACAGCATGGCCATGTGGAATTTTAAATGTATACTCTACTGCATGACCAAACGTATGACCTAAATTTAGAAATTTACGTACATGCGATTCTTTTTCATCTTGGACAATAAGATTCAATTTTGTCTCGATACCTTTATAAATATAATATTCAATTTCATTTAAAGAAGCTAATGTTTTTTTATTTGTAAAATGAGTTTCAATCTCATTTACATCATTATCATTGTTCAACAAAGCATGTTTATATACTTCAGCATAACCACTGAGTACTTCTGTATAAGGTAATGTTGAAAGAAAATTCAAATCATAGATAACTGCTTTAGGTCTATAAAAAGCGCCTATTAAATTTTTGCCATGTTTTGAATTAATGCCTACTTTTCCTCCTACACTAGAATCATGCGCCAATATCGTTGTAGGTACTTGGATAAAGTCGACGCCTCTTAACAATGTAGCAGCTAAGAAACCACTAAAATCTCCAGTAGCGCCTCCGCCCACTGCAATAATGCAAGTATTTCGAGTTAACTTGTTACTGAGCAAGGTCTCTATTGACTGTCCATAAAAATCTAGAGATTTAGTAGATTCTCCAGATGGTATAACAAGTTTGTGTGCATCGTATTCAGACGTGATGAAATTTAAAGTTTCATTCCATTCTTTATCAATTGTACCATCGACGATAAGCACAATATCCTTATATTGCTTAATGTATTGATGTAAATGATCTAAAGCATTATGTTTTATAATTATAGGGTAATTATTTGATTCATAAGTGGTTTGTAGTTTCATAGATATCACCTAGTTAATCTTAAAATTTTTAAATTAATCTTAGTATTCAATATTTAATAAACGACGTTCTTCAATTTGTGTTTTTAATTGGTCGATATGATTGCACTGGAATTCTTCTAGCAACGCTTTTGCAAGTTCGAAAGCAACTACATTTTCTACTACAACACTTGCAGCAGGTACAGCACAGCTGTCAGAACGTTCAACAGAGGCTTTGAAAGATTCTTTTGTATTTATATCTACTGAATTAAGCGGTTTATATAATGTTGGGATAGGTTTCATCACACCATTAACGACGATAGGCATACCGTTAGACATGCCACCTTCAAACCCACCTAAATGATTTGACCCTCTATAGTAGCCGTTTGTTGTATCGTAAAGTATTTCATCTTGTACTTCACTTCCAGGTTTTTCTGCTGCTTTAAAGCCTTCACCAAAGCTCACACCCTTAAATGCATTGATGCTCACTACACCTTGAGCTATTCTACCATCTAATTTGCGATCATAATGCACATAGCTACCAACGCCTACAGGTACACCTTCAATAACTGTTTGGACAACTCCACCTATAGTGTCACCTGCTTTTTTCGCATCATCTATTTTATCTCTCATTTGTTGTGCGATTTCATCGTTAATTACACGGACATCATTTTTATCAACATTAGATTTAATTGTTTCAAGGTCATATTCTAAATCATCTTTAATACCGCCAATTTCCATGACTCTACTATAAAAATGAATATCAAGTTGTTTAAGTAAAATCTTAGAAACTGCACCTACAGCTACGCGTGCTGCTGTTTCTCTAGCAGAAGAGCGTTCTAATACATTTCTTAAATCTCTGTGGTTATATTTCATACCGCCAATTAAATCTGCATGACCTGGTCGTGGTTTGGTAATGACGCGTTTCATGTTTTCTTGGTCTTCATCACTTATTGGGTCTGCCCCCATAATTTTTCTCCAATGTTTAAAATCATCATTTGTAACAATAAGCGTAATTGGACTACCAAGTGTAATCCCATTACGTACGCCTGATACAATTTCAACACTATCTTTCTCAATTTGCATACGACGCCCTCTACCGTATCCGCCTTGACGTTTAAACATTTCTTCATTAATATCTGATACATTGATTTCTAAATTTGATGGCACACCTTCAATAATTACCGTTAATTGTGGACCGTGCGATTCTCCTGAAGTTAAATATCTCATTATTTACCCACTCCGTTCTTTAGTACTTTAAATGATTATATGTCCTTTATCTTATCATATTCAATAGTTCAAATTAACAGAAAAATTTCAAAATTGTTAATGTTTATATGATATACCTACGTACAATGATAACATTTGAATATTTTTTCAGTAATAACTTATGATATTAAATGACTTGAGCATGGATTTCAATTGTTATTTTAGAAAGCAATATTGCTATTCCAATAGTATGATACTTAAAATAAAAAAACTGACTGTAATTTAATCTATACAGTCAGCTGTTCTCTTTCCTATTTACTTTTAATGTAATGGAAAGTAAAAGTAGATTTTCAAATGTTTAATATGTTTGCGCTTAAAATTACACTTATGTACTTTATTTATTTTCATATTAACTACATTATTTGAGTTATCTTGTAAACGATTATTCGTACAACCACATTTCGCGTGATTCTGTAAATTCACTTAACTCTTCAGAATTAAACCAAAGATTGATTTCTTTATTTGCTGAGTCTACTGAATCTGAACCATGGATAATGTTTCTTCCGACAGTTAAACCAAGGTCCCCTCTAATAGTACCTGGTGTTGCTTCTGATGGATTTGTTGCGCCAATGATATGACGAGCGACATGGACAGCATCTTCACCTTCTACTACCATCGCAAACACAGGCGCAGAAGTAATAAAGTCGATTAAATTACCGTAGAATGGTTTATCTGTATGTTCAGCGTAATGTGCTTCAGCAAGTGATTTAGGTACTGTCATTAATTTAGCGCCTACTAGTTTAAGCCCTTTACGTTCTATACGAGAAACAATTTCTCCTATCATATTGCGTTGAACCGCATCCGGTTTAATCATTAGAAATGTTCTTTCCATTGTGTGTTTATCCCCCTGTTAATTATGTATAATGTACAAAGATAAAATTAAATACTTTGAACAAAAATATAAAACAAAACATTATTATGTTTTATAGCACATTAATATATTAACAGTTAATTAAAACGCTTTCAATGGTTTTCACATAATTACCCGTTTCTTTTCCCTACTTTTTTGATTATTTTTTTAAATAATGGTTTCGCATCATCTTTTTCTAACTGATCAATGAGATAAAGTGCTTTTTCTAAATATCGATCACTTATCGCTTGTGATTGCTTAATGACATCTGAGTTTTTGATTGTTTGAATACATTCATCGAATAATGATTGTTCGCTTTCAGGACTAAGTTGTTCAATTTTTAGTTTGAAATCTGGATTATTACGCATTTCTAGTAATACTGGAAGCGTTAAATGACCATTCATTAAATCACTACCTACTGGTTTTCCTAATTTCTTTTCTGTACTAGTAAAATCTAAAATATCATCCACAATTTGAAAACTCATCCCGATGTAATGACCGATCATTTTTAAGTTTCGAATGGTTTTGTGATCAGCGTGAGAAGCGATAGCGCCTACTTCTGTAGATAATTGGATTAGCAATGCCGTTTTGCGATTGATTCTTCTTAAATAATTAGTGATCGTTTGCTTCGCGTTAAATTGATCTTGAAACTGGTATAACTCACCCATACATACTTCAACAATTGCACTAGATATTACTTTATGTACACGGTTATCTTCAATGTTCGAAATATGTTCTAAACCCACAGCTAATAAAAAGTTTCCAGTAAGTATTGCTGTATCCTGGTCCCATTTTTTAGCGATTGTTAGACTACCTCGGCGTTTATCACTTTTATCAATAACATCGTCATGGACTAATGTCGCCATATGTATTAATTCAAGCGCAACAGCTACACGGTACACGTCTTCATTCATTTCCTCACCAAATTGACTGCTCAAAATAACGAAGGCAGGTCTTACACGTTTACCTCCTGATGAAAATAAATGATAAGAAGCTTTCTCTAGGATTTGGTCTTTGCTTATCAATGATTTTTCTAATTGTTTTTCAATTATCTTAATTTCATTATTTATATTTAACTTTGACACAGTAATCACCTTTGGTTGTTTCATTTTTATTTATAGCCTAGGTGCATCGCTGCAACGCCACCAGTGAAGCTACGTACTTTAATGTTACTAAATCCAGCTTGTGAGAATAAGCGTTTTAATTTTTCTTTATCTGGAAAATCAAAAGTAGATTGTTGTAACCATTCGTATTCATCTTTTGATTTTGCAAATATTTTTCCAAATACAGGCATAACAAATTTAAAATATAATTTGTAACACTGTTTGAATATTGGAGCACTCGGTTGACTTGTTTCTAAACAAACAACCATGCCACCAGGTTTTAGAACTCGATTGAGTTCTTTAAGCGTAGCTAAATAATCAGGTACGTTACGTAAACCAAAGCCGATAGTGACATAATCAAATTCATTATCTTCAAAGGGCAAATTCATAGCATCGCCGTGAATAAGCTGAATATTTTGCATATCCTTTGTTTTATTTTTACCTACTTCCAACATGTTTTCACTAAAATCTACACCTAATACTTCACCAGTATGCCCCACTGCTTTACTTAAAGAAATAGTCCAATCTGCCGTTCCACAGCAAACATCTAATGCCTTGCTACCTGGTTTAACATTCATTTCTTTCATAACACGTTTTCTCCATGTTTTATGCTGTTCAAAGCTAATGATATTATTGAGACGATCATATTTTCCAGAAATATTTTGAAACACATTATGGACTTGTTCTTTTTTCGCTTTATTATCTGCCATGTTTGATTACCTCTTTTTTGAATAAATTTCTGATTTAACTTCTTCTAAAATTGTGTTTAATTCATCTTTTGAATAATTTTTTAAATATGAAGGATGATTTTCTAACAAGTTAGTTAATAATTTTTGATCGATATTTGCTATTTTGCTATTGGACACATATCGATTAATTGTAATAAATGGAAATTTGTTTTCTATCTTTAAAATGTAATGCCCTATATCTTTTTCTGGAATTGCGCCATTATGAATGGATGATTTCATTTCGTTGATTTCCACAATCGCTTTACTCATTTCCTTTTGATAAATTGGATCATTTAACTTAGCTAATAATGTATAAAAGTGAGCGCTTAGCAAATCGCCAATCAAAATGGATTTTTTAGAGGATAGGTTTTTAGAAACCTCATCTAAATGACGCATCGCAGTATCTATAGTGAGGCAAGCTAATTTAGCATCTTCAGGTATATCATAGGTATCAAGAATTTGAGCTAACATTTTATTTACATAAATAGTGTCATGATAATGTACACCTTTCAAGCGCTGGGTAATTTGTTTTTCAAAAATGCTTAATGTCGTTTCCATGTTCACACCTCACGTTATTATCAATATACATATTAACATTATATAAGGAAAATTAAAATCGACGGTTTTCAAAGTGATAAATATTTACGTTTTATGTATTTTGTGAATTATAAAATTTGTGAAATAAACCATGAGCTTTTTACTGATTATTTTTGAAGAAAAACGATATATTAAAAGTTTATGTTTAATCATTTTTAAAAAGCTCTTAATATAACACCATTATACCGAATGATATCATATTAAGAGGCATAGTTAACAATCAATTTTTAGTTATTTATTTAAAAGAGCTTATAAAAAAAGAAAAAGCCCCTTTAAAAGGGCTTCGCTTTTAAGTAAAGAATTATTTAACTGCATCTTTTAAAGCTTTACCAGCTTTGAATGCTGGAACTTTACTTGCAGGAATATCAATTTCTTTACCAGTTTGTGGATTACGACCTTTACGAGCAGCACGTTCGCGTACTTCGAAATTACCGAATCCAATTAATTGTACTTTTTCACCTTTAGAAAGTGATGATTGAATTGATTCGAATACTGCATCTACAGCTAAACCAGCTTCTTTTTTAGTTAAGTCGGCTTGCTCTGCAACAGCATTGATTAAATCTGTCTTGTTCATTATGAATTCACCTCCCCTGGGGTCTATAATGATATCTTAATATCATTATGCTATGACTTTAACACAAGGATTACTGCAACTGCAATGATTTATGTGCAAAAAACGTTGAATTAATAGGATTTTAATATCAAAATGTTATATATTTGCAAAAAAGTGTAATAGTACTTTTTTATTCTGACTTTTTGCCACGTCCCATTAAGTCTTTTACACTTTCATCGACAGGTTGATCTTCAAATAAAACCTTGTATAAAGCAGTAGTAATTGGCATCTCAATATTGTGCGCTTCAGCTAAATTGTAAACAGATTTGGTAGTATATACACCTTCTACAACCATATTCATTTCTTCTAACGCTTTATCTAAAGATTTACCTTCGCCTAACTTATAGCCGAGTGTATAGTTTCTAGAGTGTGTAGAAGTACAAGTAACAATTAAATCTCCAATACCACCGAGCCCTAAAAACGTAAGTGGATCGGCGCCTAATTTTTCACCTAAGCGACTAATTTCAGCTAAACCTCTAGTCATTAATGCAGCTTTTGCGTTATCTCCAAAGCCCATTCCAGAAATCACGCCACTCGCAACGGCTATAATATTTTTTAAAGCGCCACCCAGTTCAACCCCTACTAAGTCATCATTTGTGTATACTCTTAAATAATCGTTCATAAATAAATCTTGTGCAAGCTTGCTCACTTCTGGTGATTTAGAAGAAGCAGCGACTGTAGTAGGCTGTTTGATTACAACTTCTTCGGCATGGCTTGGCCCTGATAATACACCTATGCCACCATTATGCTCCTCAGATATGCTGTCTTCTAACATTTCAGATACACGTTTGTAAGTATCGTTTTCAATTCCTTTTGCTACATGTATAAATATTTTTTGAGTGGTTAAGTGTGAATCAATTTCATTAGCCACTTCTCTCATTGCTTTCGTAGGTAGAGCCATTAGATAAACATCTGCATGTGTTATCGCAGCATTAATATCATGAGTTGCTGTAATCGATGTTTCAAGTTGTGCATTTTTAAGGTATTTTGTGTTTAAATGTTCTTCATTGATTTCTTGAACAGTATTTTTATTTTTTCCCCACATTAATACTTGATGTCCATTTTCCGCTAAGACATTTGCTAACGCCGTACCGAAACTTCCTGTACCAAATACAGTTATATTAGACATGTAACCCCTCCATTTATTAGTTTCTTCTTCTTGATATAATGTGCACAGGTGTGCCTTCGAATCCAAAAGCAGCTCTTATTTGATTTTCAAGGTAACGTTTATAAGAAAAATGCATTAGTTCTATGTCATTTACAAATACGACAAAAGTAGGCGGTTCTATCGCCACTTGAGTAGCATAGAATACATTTAATCTACGACCTTTATCAGTTGGTGTTGGATTCATAGAAATAGCATCTGTAATAACTTCATTTAATGTTGAACTTTGAACACGTTTTTTATGGTTTTCGCTAGCTTCAGTGATATAAGGGAATAGCGTAGATAAACGTTTCTTTTCTTTAGCTGAAACAAATGCAATTTGAGCATAATCTAAGAATTGAAATTCTTTACGAACTTCATCTTTAAATTTTTTCATTGTATTTGTTTCTTTATCTACTGCATCCCATTTGTTAACAACTATAACGATAGCCTTACCTTCTTCATGAGCATAGCCAGCAACACGCTTATCCTGTTCGATGATACCTTGTTCTGCATCAATAACTACTAATACGATATTAGAGCGTTCAATCGCTTTAAGTGCACGTAACACTGAATATTTTTCAGTGTTTTCATATACTTTACCTTTTTTACGCATACCAGCAGTATCAATAAGTACATAGTCTTGGTCATCATAACTATATTCAGTATCGACGGCATCTCGGGTTGTACCTGCCACATTGGACACAATCACTCGATCTTCACCTAGTATAGCATTAACTAAGCTTGATTTACCGACGTTAGGACGACCGATAATAGACAAACGTATGGTATCTTCATCGTATGGGTCTGGTTCTTCTTCTTTGAAGTGTTTAACTACTTCATCCAATAAATCCCCTAATCCTAATCCATGCGAACCAGAGATTGGATATGGGTCTCCAAAACCAAGTGAATAAAAATCATATATGTCATTTCTCATTTCAGGATTATCGACCTTATTGACAGCTAAAACAACTGGTTTTTTTGATTTGTATAGCATTTGTGCTACCATTTCATCACTTTGTGTTAATCCTTCTCGTACATTAACCATAAAAATGATGACATCAGCTTCATCTATGGCAATTTCAGCTTGCGCTCTTATTTGTGTTTGGAATGGTGCATCTCCAATTTCAATACCGCCTGTATCAATGATATTGAAGTCATGCGTTAACCATTCACCTGATGAATAAATTCTGTCGCGAGTCACACCTGGTGTATCTTCAACAATAGAGACACGTTCACCTACGACTCTGTTAAAAATTGTAGATTTACCCACATTAGGTCTTCCTACAATAGCAACTATAGGTTTAGTCATAACTAACTTCCTCTCTTTTTTAATCTCTATAATTCTATCATAAGGGGAAAGTATTTCAAAAGAAATTATTAATGAATTCATTTTGGTATTCAGTGATAGAATAATTACGTAGTTGTTTCTATGTACATTAAAAAAATAAATCTTGCCCTAATTCAAATAGGACAAGATTTAAAATTGGTCTCAAGTGTATCTATTAAAACTTAATATCTTTAAGTTTATCTCCGAAAACGTCTCCTAATGTTGGATTGTCTTCGTCGTCATTACCATGGTCTAAATAAGATTGTGTCGTTTCACTATCGCTTTCAACGACATTTTCATCTGGTAATGTTGCTTTAATAGAAAGTGAAATACGTTCTTTTTCAATATCAATACTTAGTATTTTAACACTTACTACTTCTCCAGGTTCTAATACTTCTCCAGGCGTACCAATATGTGAATGACTAATTTCTGAAATATGAACTAATCCTTGCACGCCAGGTTTAATTTCAACAAAGGCGCCAAAACTTGTAAGTCTAACTACTTTACCTTCAATGTTTTCACCTTCGTTAATTTCGCCTCTTAGTGATTCGAATGGACTTGGTAACGTATCTTTGATGGATAAGGAAATGCGTTCAGAATCTTTGTCTACAGATTTAACTTTAACTTTCACCTTATCACCAATTGAAACGACATCTTCAGGTGATTTAACATGTTCATGTGATAATTCAGAAACATGTACTAGACCGTCTACGCCACCAATATCTATGAATGCGCCAAAATTCGTTAAACGTGCTACGGTACCGTCAATTACATCGCCTTCATCCAATTTGTTTAGTAGCTCTTCTTTTTTCTCTGCATTTTCTAATGCTTCTACAGCTTTACGACTAAGAATGACGCGATTATTTGCTGGGTCTAATTCTTCAACTTTTAATTTTAGAACTTGTCCATCAAAATGAGAGAAATCCTCGATAAAATCAGTAGAAATTAATGAAGCTGGTACAAATCCTCTTTGACCAACATCTACAACTAACCCACCTTTAACAACTTCAGTGACTTTAGCTTCAATGATTTCATCATTATCTAATTTTTCTTGTAAAAATTCATATGATTTTTCAGTTTCTAATTGACGTTTAGATAGAATATAAGCACCTGTTTCATTTTCTTCATCATATTCTACTTTGGTAACATAAGCACCGATTTCGTCTCCAACTTTTACAGCATCACTTGGGTTGTCAATATGATGCGTTGAAAGTTGACTTATAGGGATAATACCATTGAATTTGCCGCCATTTACATGTACAACGACTTGTTTTTCTTCAATCTCTTGAATTTCGCCAGTAACTTTATCCCCTTCTTTAATTTCGTTAATCATTGATTCGTTGAATTCTTCAGTCATCTTGTCTGCCTCCTTATTACACTACATATTTATAACATCTTATAATTTGACAGAATTGTCAAGAAATTCCACTTTATAGTAGGCATCCTAATTCCAATCGTTAAAATGATGTAAATTGATATTTTGCTTTATTTAATATTCTAATTTCAATAGCAATTTACATTGATATATATGCAGTACCCGTTAATAAAAAATGTTCTATGATATTATACCCTGTTTTTGGTATTTTATAACTTTTTTACATTATTTTAATAGAAGAGACCTAAATCTTAATCAAAGGTTAACGTGCAATAAATTGGTTAAAGTTTACTGACTAAATTTAAAATTTCATTTGTAACATCTTCAATACTCATGCCCGTAGTATCAATAGTAATTGCATCCTCTGCTTTTTTTAACGGAGATATTTCTCGGTTCATATCATATTGATCACGGTCAGAAATTTCTTGCTTTAATTGTTCAACATTAGATTGAATACCTCTTAATTCATTATCTTTTTGACGACGAATGGCGCGTTCTTCCACTGAAGCAATCATATATACTTTTAATTCTGCCTCAGGTAACACAACTGTGCCTATATCTCTTCCATCCATCACTATTCCTTTTTTTTCTGCTAATTCTTGTTGTTTTTCTACAGCAAATGTACGTACAGGCTCTTTTGAAGCTACATAAGAAACATGATTTGTTACATCATTTTCTCTTAAATAATCCGTAACATCTTGGTTGTCTAGAATTACCCTTTGTCCTTTTTCTTCATCATATGTCAAAGATAATACTGATGATTGAACAAGACTTGAAAAATCTTCAGTCTTATTTAATTGTAAATATTTATATGTAATGGCGCGGTACATTGCGCCAGTATCTACGTATATCATAGATAATTTAGCTGCAACACGCTTAGCTATTGTACTCTTACCCGCTGCTGCAGGTCCATCTAATGCGATATTAATTGGTTTCATTTTAGTAACCCTTCCTTGTTGTTTTATAAATAATATTTTATCATAAATATGTATTTTATAAATAGGAGGAATGCACACATGAAAAAACTTCTTGTCATACATACTGGCGGTACAATTAGCATGTCTCAAGATGAATCAAATAAAGTCGTAACGAATACTGATAATCCTATTTCCAATCATCAAAATATTATAAAAAAATATGCTGATGTGACTGAAATAACACCTTTTAATGTACCTTCGCCACACATGAATATTAAATATGTAGAGGAATTAAAACAAATTATCATAAAATCTGAAAAAGAGAACTATTATGATGGTTACGTTATCACGCATGGTACGGATACTTTAGAAGAAACAGCTTATTTATTAGATTTAACACTAAATATTTCTAAGCCAATTGCTATAACTGGTGCAATGCGTTCCTCAAACGAAATTGGCGCAGATGGACTTTATAATTTTTTGTCTGCAATTAGAGTAGCTATAAGTGATGAAGCAATGAACATGGGTGTTATGGTTGTCTTTAACGATGAAATCCATACAGCTAGAAATGTTACCAAAACCCATACTTCCAATACAAATACTTTCCAGAGCCCGAATCACGGTCCATTAGGTGTAATCACTAAACAAAGTGTACAATTTCATCACCGCCCATTTGAACATTTAGTATTAACGGAGATAAACCAAAATCTAAATATACCACTTGTTAAATCGTATATGGGTATGAAAAGCGACGTACTAACTTTTCATAGTGATAACCGAGTTGATGGCATCATTATAGAGGCATTGGGTCAAGGCAACTTGCCTCCCACTTGCTTAGAAGGTTTAAATCAATGTTTACGGAATAATATCCCTATTATACTTGTGTCGAGATCGTTTAACGGTATTGTAGGTCCTATATATGCTTATGAAGGGGGCGGAGCAACGTTAGAAGAAAAAGGCGTCATTTTCTCAAATGGCTTAAACGGCCAAAAAGCAAGATTAAAACTTTTAATCGGTTTAAGTAATCATTTAAATGACGAACAATTAAAAAAATATTTTGAAGCGCCATTATAAGATAAATCAAAAAAGAGTAAGACTTGTCACATTACAAACTTTAGAATAAACCGATTTTAAAGTTTATGTAACTTGTCTCACTCTTTTTTAATAAATTAAGACTCCAGTGGTGTTTGTTTTTTAGCTAATATACTTTGAGTGATAATACCACCATGATATTTACCATTTTCAATAAAAATTGTGTTAGCATCATTTCCTGCAGCAATAACACCAGCTATATAACAATTTTCGACATTTGTTTCATAAGTTTCTTTGTTGTGAACGGGTGCTGTTCCATATTCATTGCTATTAATTTTTATACCGATTGATTCTAAGAAATTGTAATCTGGATGATAACCAATCATAGCAAAAACGTAATCATTAGGAATTTCAATTAAATCACCATTTTGTTCATAAATGACACTTTCTTCAGTGATTTTCGTAACGTCAGATTCAAATGCCATATTAATTTTTTCATGTCTTACTAATGATTCGAAATTTGGTAATATCCAAGGTTTGATGGCCTTCGGATAGTCAGAGCCGCGATAGATTACCGTCACATGAGCGCCTGCTTTTTCTAATTCAAGTGCTGCATCTACTGCTGAATTTTTACCACCGATAATGACGATATTTTGATCAAAATAAGGATGTGCTTCTTTAAAATAATGCATCACTTTTGGTAGCTCTGCACCTTCTACTTCAAGCGCATTATGTTGACCGTAATACCCTGTAGCTACCGTCAGAAATCTACATTGATAAACGTCTTTAGTAGTCGTAAGCGTAAATCGATTATTGATTTTTTTAACAGTAAGGACTTCTTCGAAAGCATTGATACGCAATTGATGATGTTTGACCACTTCTCTATAATAGACTAGTGCTTGATTACGATGTGGTTTGCTTTCTTCGACAATAAATGGAATGTCCCCAATACTTAATTTATCACTAGAAGAAAAGAAAGTTTGATGTGTTGGATAATTATAAATAGCATCTACAACATTCCCTTTTTCAATTACTAATGTATCGATTCCCTTTTTCTTTTGTTCAATAGCGGCACTTAAACCACAAGGACCGCCTCCTATGATAATACTTTCTACTGTTTGCATAGTTTTGTCCTCCTTTTACCACCCATTTATTATACCAGGACATAAAAAAAAGCCAAGAGATAGAATTTGAAAATTTAATTACAATTAAAATAAGAGTAGGACAAAAATCAAAATTAGATTTGATTTCCTATTCCTACTCTTATTGCTAAATCATAAGCAAACATTATTCTGGAATAACTAGTTGCTGGCCATTATGAATATCGTTGCCTTGTAAGCCATTTGCTCTTCTAATTTTTTCAACATTTTCAGTTGAGCCACTTCCATAATACTGGATTGCTATTCTGTATAAGTTTTGCCCATTTACAGTATGTGTTTGTTGGCCTGAATTGTTGCTTGATGCTTGATCATTTTGCTGGTTATCTTGCTGATTGTTCTGCGAGTTCGCATTCTGATTTTGGTCATATGAACCATTTGAACCGTCACTTTGATTAGTGGCTTGATCTTCTTGTTGTGATTGGTCACTTTGATTGTTTTGATTATTTTGGTCAGAAGTAGCAGCTTGATCTTGATTGTTAGATGCATTACTTTCTGAACCAGAATTTGCTTGGTTTGAACTATCATTACTATTATCTGATGCTGATTGGTCATCATCTTTATCAGATTTATCGCTACCAGAATCTTTATCAGAATCTTTCTTGCTGTCTTTATCAGAATCATCATTTTTATCTTTATTATCAGCTACTTGTTTATCATCACTATTGCTATCGTCATTATTACCATTTAAGGCCATACCAGCAAAAATTCCAATTGCAGCTAAAATGAGGATTGCAGCAATAATAGGCAATATTTTTTTGAATAAACCGCCTTTTTTCTTGTTATTTTCATCATTATTGTCGTCATCATTTTTATCATCGTTATTGTTATCATTATTGCCATCATTACCACCAGAAGCATTTGAATGAGCGGCACTCGCACCTGCAGCGCCAACACCTGCAGCACCAGCGGCAGCAGCGCCTTTTTTCTTATCACTATGTTGATTATTATCTTCAGAGGTATTGTTTTTATCAGAACTATCATATTGATTATCTTTCTTCGTTGTAGCAGCGGTAACACCTGCGCCTGCAGCAGCGTTATTTGATTGCTCTTTCTTACTTTCTTTTACTTCATTTTCATTGTTTTGTTTTCCATCGTTATTATTTTGATCTTTATGTTTTTTCGCAGCGTATGCGCCAGCACCTGCAGCAGCGGCAGCACCACCAGTGGCAGCAGCGCCTTTTTTCTTGCTACTTTGATCTTTAGTTTGCTTGTCTTGAGCTGCTGTATTTTCTTTTTCACTGCGATTTTGATTAATATTATTATTTTCCGAAGGGTCTTGGTTTTTATTCATTTCATTTGATTTTGATGATGTATCATTATCTTGCTGTTGATCGGCGTCAACTTGACTAGATGTACTGTCTTTTTCATCAATATTAGATTGATTATCTTCATTTTGATGCGTTGCGGTTTCTCTTCTACGCTGTCTCCTTTGAGCATTTCTTGGAGGGAATTGTTCGTCTTTTTTATCAGAAACTTCCTCTTTTACATTGTCAACGGAATCATTGACAGAGTTCTCTACATCATCCTTGTGTTCTTTTGGATCAATGGATTGACGATTTTTTTCAAAATCATCTTTAAAATTATTATTAGACAAATTCATCATCCTTCCGTATTTTAATTTATTATATACAGTTTTACCCTGAAAAGTAGTAAATATGTATAAATTATATATATAAAACAACTATAAAATGAGTATGTATTTAGTATTATAGCTTGATTGAAAAACGGAAGTAAAGCATTTATCTTTTATTTGAAAAGATTTTGTAATTTTTCATTATAATCCATTTTTCTTTTTACTTTTTTTCTATTTACGATATTTATATCAATTAATTCTGAATCATTATCACAACAGTGGTTTGGTTTTTCTGATAATTCCTCTCCAAAAAATTCAACCATATAAGCTCTTCGACATTGATCTAACTGTTTATAGCCCAGCATACGATGATAACCTTGTTTTTTCCTTTGAAACGCAGTCGCAAAGATATGCCGTAATTGTTTAATAGAGTAATAGCTAAATAAAACCTCTAATATTTCTATCTTTTCTGGAGGCAAAAACATGCCTAACTCAAAAGTGTTTACATCCTCTTCTGTAATAACATCAGCGAACAGCAACGTTTCTAATAGGTAACTATCATCTGGCTGGAAAAGACTTATAGCTTGACTATATGCACCATCCCTGCCAGCACGTCCAATTTCTTGCATATAATTAGATGGACTAGTAGTTAAATGGAAATGTATAATAGTGCGAATATCTTTTTTGTTGATGCCCATCCCAAATGCACTTGTTGCAACAATAATTGGGATTTCGTTGTTTATAAATTGGTGTTGAACTGTGTGCCTTTCTTGATAAGTTAAATCTCCATGGTAAATACCTGTTAAAAACCCATACTGATAAATTGCTTTTGCTAAGTTGAGACACATTTTTTTTGATGAAACGTATATAATAGTCGGTCCTGAATGTTCTAAAAGTGGTAGCAACCATTTTAACTTAGCATGATCGTCTTCGAAGTTTTTATGGGTTAGAGATATGTTTTCTCTATTCATTGTAGTTTTTACAATAATGAAGTTTTTATTTAGCATCTGATTTAAGTCAGATGTTAAATATGGCGGAGCTGTAGCAGTTAATGCAAGTACATTGGCTTCAGGAAAATGGTCGATAATTTTGCCCACAAGCGCATAATGAGGTCTGAAATCGTATCCCCACTCAGAAAGACAATGTGCTTCATCTAAAACAATCAAGCCTAAATCCAAGTTTTGAATGAGTTTGAAATTATGCGGTTGCAACAAAAATTCTGGGCTTAAAAATATAAAACGACTATGTTTTAATAATTGCATATTTTGTTGTTTTTCATTTTCATCTAAACCAGAATGAATACACGAAACATAGTGTTCACCATGAAGTTTTAATTGCATAACTTGGTCGTCCATCAAAGATATTAAGGGTGAAATAATAAGTGTTGGTTTTTGCTTAATATAAGTTGGCAATTGATAACAAAGGCTCTTCCCACTACCTGTAGGTAATATGCCTAAAGTATCTTTGCCATTGAGTACATGTTCGATAATTGCTTGCTGTCCAGGTTTAAACGAGTCAAACCCGAACCACTTCTGTAATTCATGTTGTAACATTTAAATCACCTCTTTCAAATCCAACAATCAATAATTTAATTTCGAAATAACTGAGTTCTGGAAATTTTTCTTTATAATTTCTTAACCGCTCACCACGATTTCCGATATAAAATCTTAAAAATGAAGTGTCATGTTGACTATTTAAATAATCTTTGTATTTAGATAAATAACCTTTTATAAATAACTCTAATATATGGTCTTCAATTGTATTAGGCTTAACGTTTTGCATATTTGCTAATTGATTAAAGCTCAGACCATTTTTAATTCCGCTAAACGTTTGTTCAGTCTTAAATAATAGTGTCGGTAGTATGATTAACTGGTTTAAAATGGGATACTTTGCTTGTTCTTCTAATTCAAACATCATCATGACCAAATCATTTAATTCTAATTCAAACAGTCTTTTTTGAGAGACATTTTCTATTAGGCTGATTTGCTGTCGTGTATACATGCTTTCTTCAAAACCTTGCAAGTAATAGTGTATGTAAAGTGTGTTATTTTTTTCTATAATCGATTTGAATAAAACATTTAACTCTTCAATTAATTTATATTGTGTGTCAGCGTTTTTAATTTCCTTATATACTGCTTTTACCCGTTGTTGAATTGTACTGTGATGGGTAACAGGGATAAATTGAAACATCCCATGTTCTGTATTAGAAACTGTTTGGACTAGCAGTTGAATTGCTTTAAATGTATTTAATAAGCTATCGTATGTATGGCGCGGATGAACGCGTATACGTTGTTCCGAATCTTCGTTCATTTTGAAATCATGAACATTTCCCACAAATGATGGATACTTTAGGTTGGGTAAGCTATGATACAATGATAAGAGTTGCTGACTACAGGCGTCAAAAAAGGTTTGATGAGACTTTTTCCCTGTGATAATATTATATATGCTTTTTTCAGTTTTGTAATTGTGTGCTTGTGTAAGTGATAAGTGAATTATATTATACATGTTTACTCCCTCATTTTATAAAACGAAAACATTTGAAAAAATTTAAAACAGTAACTACAATACTAATTGTGTTATTAGTGTAGCATGTTTGTTAAAGGAGGCGAAGAAATTGGCTAAATATACAATTGTTGATATGGATACATGCATTGCATGTGGTGCTTGTGGTGCTGCTGCCCCTGATATATATGATTACGATGACGAAGGTATCGCGTACGTTATACTAGATGACAACCAAGGTACTGCAGAAGTACCAGAAGAATTATATGAAGATATGGAAGACGCATTAGAAGGTTGCCCAACAGATTCCATTAAAATTGAAGAAGAATCATTTGACGGAGACCCTTTAAAATTTGAATAAAGCATCTATTCAAATAAAACATCTTATAAAACTCAGTGTAGTCATTAAACAAATGAAAACGCTGGGTTTTTTTATTTTTAAATAATCAATTTAGTTTTATAATTGTATCCATAAGACCACATCATAAAAAAAGCTGGACTTTGAACTCCTATTTATAAAATGGGTTTCATCCAGCTTTCTTATGGTTATTATATATATTTATTTAGGTAAAATATGCTTTAAACGTTTGAATAAAAGTATAAATATTAATGAAATAATGATTCCTTTAATAATATTAAAAGGAATAACGCCTGAAACAACAACGATTTTAATGTTTTCAACTACATTAGAAAGGTTCATTATCATTCCGTAAAGCGGTAATAAAACAAAATAGTTTAAAATACTTAAGACGATTGTCATGACAATCGTAGCTATACTAAAGCCAACCACTTGTGTTTTAATTGTAGATTTATGTTTGATAACGTAAAAAGCTGTTAAAATAAAGCTTGCTCCAGCTAAAAAGTTGGCAATAGGGCCAACTGGATCGCCTATATTAAACAAAAAATTAAGCAAGTTTTTTATAAACAATACAATAATTCCTGCTATTGGGCCTAAGCTAAAAGTAGCTAACAATGCTGGAATATCGCTGAAATCTAACGTTAAATACGGTGGTAAAAATGGTATCGGAAATTTGATAAACATTAAAATAAATGAAACCGCACTTAACATACTTATTGTAATAAGTCTTTTGGTTTGTTGTTGCATATTAAATTATCTCCTTCCATTCACCTTGCATAGAAAAGGAGGATTTAATTGCATAACAAAAACCCTCCATCTTCTCCCATCCAGACTATACTGTCGGCTCTAGATTCGCACTAGATCAGCCATCTATCTTTAAAAGATAAATAGGTCGCAGGCTTTATTTACTGCCGGTTGGGAATCACACCCTGCCCCGAAGATGAATTTCTTAATTTTTATAAATATATCATAGCCTATTACTCAGATAAAAACAACAGACATGCTCTTATTCATTAAAACAGTAGCATTTATAAAATTAAAAACGAGATTAGAAAACAGAATATGTTAACTGATTTCTAACCTCGACTTTAGATGAAGGTATCCATGTACTTTTAAATACAAATATGGAATGGTTATAAAATGATACAGGTTTAACTTATTGCCCATTCTTTCTAAATTAAATACGTTATTTCTGAATTATTTAATATTAAGAGAGATTGCTACAATTATATGTTAGCAAATTTATTTACTAATATCGTGATCCACTGGTTTTGGTAGTTTAATAATGAAAGTCGTACCTTCACCTAGTTCACTTTTTACTTCTATAGAGCCTCCATGTTCATCAATAATCATACGGCAAATAAATAACCCTAAGCCAGTACCTTGTTTGCCACGTTTACGTGCAGTATCAACTTTATAAAAACGATCAAATACCTGCTGTAAATGCTCAGGTGCTATACCAGAACCAGTATCAGTGATATAAAGTATATTTTCATTATCAGATTCGCCATAACTAATTGAAATTAAATCGCCAGGTTCAGTATATCTAGTAGCATTATCAATAAGGTTAGTTAGCACTTGTTCAATTCTATCTGTATCAAAATACCACAATTGATTCTGAGTATTGGGATTTAAATTCATAGTTAAACCTAAATCATTTGCTTGTTTTTGGTATTTTTGTTGCATTCTGTTTAATAACGGATCGATGGGTTGTACAACCTTTTCTACGGTTAACCCTTCAGCATCCATCCGTGCTACATTGAGTAACTCATTTACTAAACGATTTAAACGTTTCGTTTCGTCCAGTACAATAGACAATGATTCATGTATTTCTTCAGGTTCAGTTACAATACCATCTACGATTGATTCTGTATAACCTTGCAATAAAGAAATGGGTGTGCGGAGTTCGTGTGATACATTAGCAATAAAATCTTTTTTCATCTGGTCAATATTATGCTCATTTGTCATATCACGAATAATTGCAACAATACCGCTTCTACCGTCTGGTTGTATTTGTTCGATATAACTTGAAATAATAACAAAATAACGTGTGCTAATCTCGTATTCTTCGAATTGTGTTTGTTTTGTTTTAAATGTTAATTCGTTTTGACGATCTAGTTTTTCTAAATCATGTTTATCCAATATTTTTAAAATGTTTTGTGCCATTTTATTAGATATAATAATATCTTTTTTATCATTAAATCCTAGTACGCCTTCGACCATCGAGTTAATTAAACTATCTCGTATATTTTTAGAAGATGATAGTGCATCTATATGTTGTTGTATTTCAGAGCTCATCGTATTAAAAGCCCGTGAAAGTTCACCTATTTCATCTCGTGAATTAACAGGAACAACTTGTGCATAGTCCCCTTTAGAAACTTTGAGTGCTTGTGTTCTTAATTTTCTAAGTGGTTTTGTGATACGAGAAGATAAGAAAAATGCAAATACTGTCGTTATAGCTAAAAAGATTATAGCAATAATTAAAATAATGACAGTAATGACATTGTTTGTATCTTCAATCGTTTTTAAATCTTGGTAAATAAATACACCACTGTACTTGCTATTATGCTGACTGGAATCAAGATTTTTAGATGGATAGCCAATTAATACATATGTCTTTTGTTGTTGTTTTATATCAACCGTGACGTGTTCTGATATTTGCTCTCCTTTGTCGAATACTTTTTCGTAATCTTTATTATCTTTAATTTCTCTGAACATCTTTTCTTTAGTTTCATCTTTATTTGCACTATCCATGTGCTTGTTATTCATAATAATCAGACCTACTGGACCTTCGATTAATGATTTACTGTGTCTAATAGCTGTTGCTTTATCATCTGAACTTTCAACCAAATGGCTAATTCTTTTTGCATCTTTGAGTAATGAATCCTCTGTTTCTTGCGTAAAGTAAGATTGTATAAACGTTATAAGGGCTGCGCTTAATAAAATTAAAACTGTCGTTACTATAAAGATTATAGTTAACCACAGTTTTACTACGACATTATTGAGTCGGTTCATTATCAGATTTAACCTCGAATTTATAACCCACACCCCAAACGGTTTGAATCATTTGAGCTGCATTCTCTGAAACTCGATTTAATTTCTCTCTTAAACGTTTTACATGTGTATCAACTGTACGCAAATCACCATAGAACTCATAGTGCCAGACTTCTTTTAAAAGCTGTTCACGATCAAAGACTTTGTTTGGTGTTTTCGCTAAAAAGATTAAAAGTTCATATTCTTTTGGTGTCAGGTTTACTTGATTATTATCAGCCAGTACTCTATGCGCATCATTATCAATCACAAGATGTTCAAACTCGATTAAATCTCGTACATGGGGTTCGCTTTGTTCTGTATGTGCTACCTGAGTGCGTCTTAATAAAGCTTTGACACGTAATACAACCTCGCGAGGTGAAAAAGGTTTAACGATATAATCATCTGCACCGGATTCAAATCCTTCTACTCGATTTGTTTCTTCACCCTTTGCAGTTAACATAATAATAGGTGTTTCTTTATGTTCTCTTAATCTAGATGCAACAGCAATACCATCCATCTCTGGCAACATTAAATCTAATAAAATACATGAATAATCATGTTCCATTGCCATTTTATACGCTTCATGTCCATCTCTAGCTTCATGTGTTTCAAAAGATTCTCTTTCTAAGTACAATTTTAATAATCGTCTGATTCTATCTTCATCATCAACGATAAGTATTTCGTTTGACATAGGTTTCGTACCCTCCCACACTGCTATCTTTCAATTTCAATCACATTATATCATAGGTTGAAGCATAAAAGTGCTTAAGAATGAAAAGTTTGTGAATTTTTTATCAATATCTGGTTGTTGCCTATAGGTTCTCACAATTAATGACCATGTTCAGCCAATTGACGTAATACTTTTACTTCATGCGGTGTAAGCACTCTGCCTTCACCAGCATTCAATCCTTTTAAATCTAAAGGCCCAAATTCTATACGTTGTAATTTTGATATTTGGTAACCAAAATGCTCAAACATACGTCTAACTTGTCTATTACGTCCTTCCGTTATTGTAATCTCTACAAGCGTTGAATTTTTGTCTTTATCTTGATTTTTAATTTTTACGTTGGCAGGTTGCGTCTTACCATCTTCTAATTTAATGCCTTGTTCTAACGCTTTAACTTCTTCACGCATAAGATAACCTTTTAATTTAACGACGTATTTCTTTTTAATTTTGTAACGTGGGTGCGTCATTAAATTTGTGAATTCTCCATCGTTCGTTAGCAATAGTAAACCAGATGTATCATAATCTAAACGACCAACTGGATAAATCCTTGTTTTGATTTGTTTAAAGTAATCAGTAACTACTTTTCTACCTTTATCATCAGACACACTCGTAATCACTTGCGCTGGTTTATAAAAAAGGATATATAATTTATCTTCTTGTTCCAATTTAACGCCTTCTACTTCCACCGTGTCAGTAGGCTTTACCTTTGTACCTAGTTCAGTTTCTGTTTCACCGTTTACTTTGACTTTACCTTCTGTGATTAAGGTTTCAGCTTTACGTCTTGAAGTATAACCGCTGTTTGCAATACGTTTTTGTAATCTTTCTATTTCTTTACTCATTATTATCTCCTTTTTGGTTGACTAAGTTACTAAAGAAAGCTTCAATTTCTTCATCTTCTTCATCTGTAGTTGGTAGATCATCTAAATGTTCAATGCCGAATACATTTAGGAATAACTCTGTTGTATATAGCTGTTGGCTTCTAGAATCTTGTTCATCTTTCGCTTCAATTAAACCACGCGCTATCAAAGTTTTAACGGCACCATCTGAATTAATGCCTCTAATCATTTCGATATCACTACGAGATAAGGGTTGATTATATGCAATAATAGATAAAGCTTCCATAGCTGCTTGTGATAATTTCAATTTTGATTTTTGTTCTATTAATTTTTCGATATATTCTGAAGCATCTTTTTTTGTTGTAAGTACATAATTATTGCCAAAATGTTGGATCTCTAGCCCAGAAGCATCATATTCGGTGATTAAAGTATGCAATGTATTTTGATCAATTTCTAATATCTCTAGAATTTGCTTTTCTTCAAGTCCTTCATCCCCAGCTGTATAAAGTAATGCTTCTAGAACTCCTTTATCGTTCAATGCCATAGTTAACTCCTCTTAAAATATTTATATCTTCAAAGCTTTTTTGCTGTTCTATATTTACAATACCTGATTTTGACATTTCTAGTATTGCAAGGAAATGAGTAACCACCATTTCTAATGGTTCAGTAAAATTAAATAAGCTAAAAAAGTTAAATGATTCATGATCTTTCAAACGTTTGGTAACTTGAGAAGTAGCTTGTTGAATTGTAAATGTATCTTTTCGAATATCGACTGTTTTAGGCGTTTGATATTCGACACGATTTTTTACTTTTTGATAGGCGATGATCAATTCAGTTAAGTCAATCGTATGGTTTGAATCCCAAGTTTCATTTGATTCTAAATGCGTTAAATCAGTTGGATGTTTAGCATAATATTGTTCTCTTTCTGCTCTTTTTTCATTTAAAAGAACTGTATACGCTTTATAATTTTGATATTCTATTAATCGTTCAACTAAATTTTCACGTGGATCATCGTCTATATCCTCAACGTCTTCTGATTGAGGTAATAGCATTTTACTTTTAATCATAAGTAATTCTGATGCCATAACTAAATATTCACTTGCCACGTTAATTTCTAATCGGTTCATCGCATGTATATATTGCATATACTGCTCTGTTAATGATTTCATAGGAATATCATATATATCAATTTCAAATTTTTGAATAAGATGCAATAATAAATCTAAAGGTCCATTAAAGGCATCGAGTTTTACTTCATACATTTTTATCTACCTCATATTAGCAAGTTAAGTGCGGAATTCACTAAAATATTATAGCATGTTTAGTATAAACATTTAAATTTGGAGCGATATTCATGTTAAGAAATGCATTACAAGATTTTTATTTTCAATTTCATACGCAACAACATTACTTTCTTTGTCATGACATTTTAGAAGATGCTTGGAAAGCAAACCCGCATTATAGTAAAGAGGACGCAATTGTTAGTTTAATCTTAACTGCGACAGGTTGTTATCATTACAGAAGACAAAATTTTGTAGGCGCTGTTAAATCTTTTAAAAAGGCATTAAGTGTGATTCGAAAATTTGATTCAGCTTTAAACATTGGTCTTGATATACAAGCATATCAACAGCAAATACAAACTTTGATAAACACAGTTAATAGAGAACGAACTTTTACGCCAATTCAATTACCTATTACAAACGAAATGGAAGAAGACATATTAAAAAGATATCCTAATTATATAGTGACTTTTTATAAAATAGAAGATAGTTATATTATAGATCACCATTTAAAAAGAGATCGTACTGAAGTTGAAGCTGCTAGACAACGTGCATTACAAGCGCGACATAATGCACAATAAAATTATAGTGGCTTTTTATTGAAGTTATATTTTCCACATATACTATGTTAAAAAACACAGACTAGTTATTCAACCGAATAAACTGGTCTGTGTTTATGCTCGTGGATGAAATTCGTTATACATTTTACGAATTTGTGATTTAGACACATGTGTATACAATTGCGTAGTTGAAATGTCAGAATGCCCTAACATTTCTTGAACTGCACGTAAATCTGCTCCGTTTTCCAGCAGGTGTGTTGCAAATGAATGTCTTAAAGTATGAGGTGTTAAAGTTTTCAAAATATTTGCTTTAATACCATTTTGTTTAATCATTTTCCATATAGCCTGTCTTGATAAAGGTTTTCCATGCATATTTAAAAATAGTGCATTAGTTACAGTGTTTTTTAAAAGTTGAGGTCGAACTGTTTCAAGATAAGTATTTAAAAATTCAATAACTGTATCGCCTAATGGTACAATACGTTCTTTATTCCCCTTACCAAATACACGTATGAACCCCATAATTAAATTAATATCTTCTAATTCAATTTGGATAAGTTCAGAAACGCGCATACCTGTAGCATAAAGCAATTCTAGCATTGTTCTATCTCTATAACCGTTATTTTTAGATAAATTAGGTGTTTCTAATAATCTAAGTACTTCCTCGACTTCTAATACGTCTGGTAATTTACGATCATATTTAGGTGTTTCAATTAATACAGTTGGATCTTTGGCAGCGTATTTTTCTCTTAAAGCAAATTGATGAAAGCTTCGTATGGTTGAAATAAATCGAGCTAATGATTTCGAAGAGGCACCTTCATCATGAAGGTGTCCCAAGCATTCTTGAATTAATTGTCTATCTACAAAATCTATATGGCTGATTTTGCGTGATTCTATAAATTCAGCATATTTCTTTAAATCGCGGCGATATGCGCCTATTGTATTTACACTTAATCCTTTTTCAAGTTGTATAAATTTTAAATATTCATCTATCATATTATTCACTATACTACCTCTATTTCTGAAATAGTCATTTTCGATTTATTTTCCTTTAGCTTGGCATGAAGCGCATACACCATGAAACGTTAAACGGTGGTCTAATATTTTAAAATTAAACTCATTTTCGACTCTTTCCTCCACACGAGGTAACAAATCTTCTTCGATTTCTTCTACTTTCCCACATTCCATACAAACTAGATGATGGTGGAAATGTTTTGCACCTTCTTTTCTTAAGTCAAAACGAGCTACGCCATCGCCAAAATTTATTTTATCAACTACTTTGAGTTCTGCTAATAATTCTAGTGTACGATAAACCGTTGCAAGTCCAATTTCTGGCGCCTTATCCTTGACCTTTAAATAAACATCTTCAGCACTTAAATGATCTTTTTCATTTTCAATTAAAACTCTCAAAGTTGCCTCGCGTTGTGGAGTCAATTTATAAGATGATTGCTGTAATTGCTGCTTCACGCGATTTAAACGTTCTTCCACGGAAGCCTCACTCCCCTACTAATAATTATAATCATTTTAATTTAGTTATGATTTATATATATAAAATACCAATAATTGATAAAAAGCGCAAGTATTCTCGCCTCTTATTTATAATGATTATAATTAAGTAAAATATATTGTAACGCGATAATGGTTTTTGCATCTTCTAATACTTTATTATCTAGCATTGTTTGTATCTCACTCATATGATAGTATTCTAATTCTAAAAATTCATCCTCATCTAAATGCATTTCGCCATTTTTTAAATCTTTAGCTAAATATATAGATATTTTTTCATTTGAGAAACCTGGAGAACCATACATTTCTGAAATAAGTTCTAATTCTTCAGCAATATAACCGGTCTCTTCTTGGAGCTCACGTTTTGCTGCAGCTTCTCTCTCTTCCCCTTTTTCTAATTTACCAGCTGGGATTTCTAAAAGTGGTTTTTCACATGCTTTTCGAAATTGTTTGACTAATATAATCTTATCATCTGGCGTGATAGCACAAACAGCAACAGCGCCATTGTGATATATCAGCTCACGTTTAGAATTTTGACCGTCGGGTAGTTCAACATCGTGGACTTCCAAATCGATGATCGCGCCTTTATAAATGGAAGCTCTATGTATTGTTTTTTCAAATAAGTTCATAAATAATCACAGTCCTTTTAATTGGTTTAAGATATTGTTAAGATAAACACATTAGTAATTAAGGGGTTAGCGATTTAACAAATCAATGCGTTAAATGATTTATTTGTTTTTTAGCTATGTATAGATAGTTAATAATGAAAATGTTCATCTTACTTTATTATGTCTACGCCCTATTATTTAAGTGTATCGAAAGGAGAAACAACATGCAAAAAAATGTTTTAAAAAGTGGCATTGAAATTTCAGAGTTAGGTTTAGGTTGTATGAGTCTCGGCACTGATAAAAAGCAAGCAGAACCTATCATAGAACGTGCAATAGAACATGGTATCACGTATTTTGATACAGCTGATATGTATGATAAAGGTGTAAACGAAGCTATAGTAGGAGAAGCTTTAAAAAAATATCAAAACAGAGACGATATTGTAATTGGAACGAAAGTGGGTAATCGTTTGAAAGATGATGGCTCTACAACATGGGATCCTTCTAAATCTTATATTAAAGAAGCAGTTAAAGGTTCGCTACAACGATTAGGTTTAGACCACTTAGATTTATATCAATTGCATGGCGGAACAATCGGTGATCCTTTGGATGAAACGATTAGCGCCTTTGACGAATTAAAAAAGGAAGGCATCATACGAGCTTACGGTATCTCGTCAATTAGACCTAACGTGATTGATTATTATTTAAAACACAGCGACATCGAAACACTTATGTCTCAATTTAATTTAATTGATAACAGACCAGAGCCATTATTAGATGATGTGCATGCTAAAAAAGTAAAAGTCTTAGCTCGTGGGCCAGTATTTAAAGGCCTATTAACAGCAAAAAGTAATAGTGTGTTAGATTCAAAATTTAGCGAAGGTATTTTTGATTATACGTATCAAGAACTAGGAGAAACAATTGCTTCAATTAAAGAAATAGAAAGTAATTTAACTGCGCTTACCTTTAATTATTTAACCTCACACGATGCTTTAGGTTCTATTATCGTTGGTGCAAGTAGCCCAGAACAGCTAGACGAAAATGTAAACAACTACCTACATTCGAAAGATATAAGCCTAGAAAAATTAAAAGCAGCCCAAGATCGTGTTAAAGATTTAAACTATACACAGCATTTAAATTAATTCTTTTTTCATTTAGTCAAAAACGTTAGGTTCCAAGTTATAAGGAACTTGACGTTTTTTTATTTTGTAAAAATAGCGTTATTAGAAATAAATAGTTTAAGTTCATCTTTTGTCAGCAGCAGTAGACTCAAACTTAAAAACGCCTATCTCCTTTTTAGAATACAATTCAATTGTTAGCTAAAATAGCACAACTTTCATAGATACCATTTTTGACTATCCCATTCACCTGAATTATCCGAAGTAATACGCCTTATGTTATTTGGATATAACTATTTGCTTTAAACTTTTTTAAACTAAAAAGAGTATAAAAGTTATAGAACTCTAGCTTAATAATAAAAAAATTATTTGATATATTGGATTTATCATTTAGACATTGTGTAAAAAGGTTAAGCTTTGTTTTTAAACAATGACACAAAGTTTTTTTCAATAAAACGAGGTAGTAATTGATAAAACTTTAGCATGATATGCATCCATTTGGGTTCGTTGAGTTCTATCTTTTTGTTTATGATACTATTAATAATTTGGTCTGCTAATACATCAGGATTAAGCATCATTTTTTTATATTTTTGAGCAAACTTTAAGGTTGGGTCTGCTTTATCATGGAACGGTGTTGCTATTGGGCCAGTGTTGACAGTCATGACATGATAATTTGGTTTTTCTATGCGTAATGCGTTTAACACTTGATTCAAGGCCGCTTTACTTCCGCCATAATGCGCTGCATAGCCTTGTGTTAAAAAAGCAGATTGGCTACCAATACCAACAATAGAAGGATTTTTAGATAGATAAGGTTGTAACACTTTTAATAAAATATTAAAATGGACCACATTTAAATTATAGGTTTCTTGCATTTCAGTTACTGTATGGTTTTCTATTGATTTAAAATAACCTAGTCCGGAACTATAGATGAAACCATCAATTTTTGTATGTTTAAAATGCATATCTAAATCTAAAATTTGTGCTTGAGATTGTAAATCACATTTGATTATAGTTAAGTGATTTGTGTCGTATTGCGCTTTAATGTAATTTAATTTCTCTGGGTTTCTTGCAAGCACTGTTACATACACGCTTTTATGAAGTAGTGACTGTAAAATAGATTGACCTAACCCGCTTGTGCCACCTGTTAAAACATAATGTTTACCAATCATAATGAAATCCCTACCTTTTTGAACTTAGTACTAGTATATGTATTGAATTGCATTTTGTCATGCATTTTTTAAAATTATTAGCCATATTTTAAAACTATGTTAGTATGGAAACATAAAAAACAAAGGGGAAGTGAAGTCTTTACATGAAACTCGTATTTTATGGTGCTGGTAATATGGCACATGCAATATTTACAGGAATTGTTAACTCTAAAGTAATTGATTCCGATAAAATTTATTTAACCAATCGATCTAATGAAGTAGCATTAAAAGCATATGCAGACGAATTAGGCGTTAATTATAGTTATGACGACGCCGCTTTATTAAAAGATGCTGATTATGTGTTTTTAGGCACTAAACCGTATGATTTTGATAGTTTAGCTGAGCGAATTAAACCTCATATCAACGAAAAAAATAAATTTATTTCAATCATGGCTGGGTTACCGATTAGTTATATTAAAGATAAATTAGAAACAAGCAATCCTATCGCACGTACTATGCCAAATACTAACGCTCAAGTAGGACATTCCGTAACCGGTATTAGTTTCTCAAATAATTTCGGAGCTAAATCTAAAGAAGAAGTTGATGATTTAATAAATGCGTTTGGCTCTGCTATTGAAGTTTCAGAAGATAATTTGCATCAAGTTACAGCCATTACAGGTAGTGGGCCAGCCTTTTTATATCATGTATTTGAACAATACGTTACTGCTGGTACGCGTTTGGGCCTAGAAAAATCCCAAGTAGAAGAATCCATTCGTAATTTAATTATAGGTACAAGTAAAATGATTGAACGTTCAGAATTAAGTATGGAACAGTTAAGAAAGAATATTACTTCTAAAGGTGGAACGACTCAATCAGGACTTAATGCGTTAGCAGAGCACGACATCGAAGGTATTTTTGAAGATTGTCTACGTGCTGCAGTTAATAGAAGTATTGAATTATCAAACCAAGATAATGATTAAGCATAATTGTAATTTAAATTGCAATAAAAAACTATTGATTTTTAAAACTAAAGCATATTAACTTTGAGATTCATTTATGTTTGTTACACGGAAACGGGACAGGAAATCTGATTAAAAACCAGACTTTCTGCCCCGCTTTTTTAATGGAAATAGACTTTACATTTGCATTCCAGTTACCTAGTGCTACTATGATATTCGAGATTGAAATATTATTTATTTCTCAATCCTATTTTCAAAACTGCCATGAATCAAAATCACTAACAAAATTAAATGGCGGTGTATCATCTAAAGATTTTAATCTTTTACTAATTTCATTAACTTCTTCTTTGGTATAACGATTACTGATATGCGTAATCAAACTATAGTCTACTTGAGCTTCTCTGATTAATTCAAAAACGTCATCAATATGGCTGTGATGATAACTATTAGCCAATGTTTTGTCACCCTCTATATATGTGCTTTCGTGTACCATTACTGTCGCATCGCGTGCGATAAGCAATTCGTTTTTACATGGCATTGTATCACCAAATATCGCTACAACTGGCCCTTTTGTAGCATCATCTTTAAAGTCGTTGGAATTATATATTGTTCCTTTGTATTCGAATGTTTCATTATTTTTAACATCTTGATATTTAGGTCCAGGTTCTAAACCAATTTTTTTAAGTGCTTCAACATTAATTTTACCAGATTTATAGGGCGCTTCTACTCTGTATCCAAATGATGGTATGCCATGGTTTAGCATATACGCTTCAACATTAAAACCGTTGTGTTGGTAAGATAGTTGTTCTTCTATCTCGATATATGTAACAGGATAATTTAACTTAGATTCTGATAAATTAAGTGTAGTTTCTACATACGACTTTATACCTTTAGGCCCAATAATTGTAAGTGGTTTACCTTCTCCGCCCTGGAAAGAGCGACTTGTTAATAAACCAGGCAATCCAAAAATATGGTCTCCGTGCATATGCGTAATAAAAATGTGATCTACTTTCCCTAATTTAATTGAGTGATGCAGTATTTGATGTTGTGTCCCTTCACCGACATCAAAAAGCCAAATACTATTACAATAAGGCTCTAAATTTAAAGCAATTGCCTGCGTATTTCTGTCTTTAGTTGGTAGACCAGCACTTGTCCCAAAAAACGTAATTTCCATGCATATGCCTCCTCTTCTGCTTCATATTTTATCATATAAAAGAACGAAAAATATAATAAAATATGATAACACAAGCAAAATTGTGGGAACATAGCAGTAGATTGGTCTATAATAAATACAGATTTAATAAAGAATTGAGGTTTTGATCTTGAATACTAGAAATAAAGATATCCCATGCTTAATAACTATTTTTGGAGCAACTGGTGATCTTAGTCACAGAAAATTATTTCCATCGCTATTCCATTTATATCAGCAAGAAAATTTGAATGAACATATTGCGATTGTTGGAATTGGTAGAAGAGACTTATCAAATGATGATTTCCGTAGTCAAGTGAAGTCGTCAATTCAAGAACATGTCAAAGACACTAAGCATCTAGATAAGTTTATGGAGCACGTATTTTATCACAAGCATGACGTAAGTGATGAAGCAAGTTATCAATCGTTATTAGAGTTTAGTAATAAATTAGATCATGAGTTCCAATTACAAGGCAATAGATTATTTTATTTAGCTATGGCGCCTAATTTCTTTGGTGTTATATCAGATTATTTAAAATCTTCTGGCTTAACAGATACAAGTGGTTTCAAACGTTTAGTCATTGAAAAACCGTTTGGTTCAGATTTAGAATCTGCTGAAGAATTAAATGAACAATTGCGTCATTCGTTTAAAGAAGAAGAAATTTATCGTATTGATCACTATCTAGGCAAAGACATGGTACAAAATATTGAAGTATTACGTTTTGCTAATGCGATGTTTGAACCGTTATGGAATAACAAATATATTTCAAATATCCAAGTTACTTCATCTGAGGTTTTAGGTGTTGAAGATAGAGGCGGTTACTATGAGTCTAGTGGTGCATTGAAAGATATGGTACAAAACCATATGTTACAAATGGTCGCCCTACTAGCAATGGAAGCACCCATCAGTCTGAAAAGTGAAGATATCAGAGCAGAAAAGGTAAAAGCTTTGAAATCACTACGTAAATTACAACCTGATGAAGTCCGTCAAAACTTTGTTCGTGGACAATACGATGAAGGTATCATTGAAGGTCAAAAGGTTAAGCGTTATAGAGACGAAGATCGCGTAGCTGAAGATTCTACTACACCAACCTTTGTTTCCGGTAAATTAACAATCGATAACTTTAGATGGGCTGGTGTGCCATTCTATATTAGAACTGGTAAACGCATGAAGAGTAAGACCATTCAAGTCGTTGTAGAATTTAAAGAAGTACCAATGAATCTATATTACAAAACAGATAAAAAATTAGATTCCAATTTATTAGTAATTAATATTCAACCTAACGAAGGCGTTTCACTTCATTTAAACGCCAAAAAAAATGTTCAAGGTATCGAAACTGAGCCAGTTCAATTATCATATGCGATGAGCGCACAAGATAAAATGAACACGGTAGATGCTTATGAAAATTTATTATTTGATTGTTTAAATGGTGATGCGACGAACTTTACGCATTGGGAAGAATTAAAATCAACTTGGAAATTTGTTGATGCGATTCAAGAAGAATGGAATCAAAGTGAACCAGAATTCCCTAACTACACTGCTGGGACAAACGGCCCATTAGCTAGTGAATTACTTTTAAGTAGAGATGGTTTCCATTGGTGGGACGATATACACTAATTTATAGTTTTTAAATATTGCAATAATACAAGTTTGAAATATAGCTTGTGTTGTTGCTTTTTTCTTATACCTCGTTTGTGTTATGATTTAGACTATTGATTGAATCATACATAAGTAATTTTTAACTTGTTTACATTTTATCCTATTTAATATTTTTGAGATGTCAGTAGAACAAAAATGATGTAAAATAGTATTAATCATCAATTATTCATAACATTATGTATAGAAACAAAGTTAAATATATACTTGTATTTAACTAAATTAGGAGTGAAAGTTTTGGACGTTATCAAGCAAATTCAACAGGCAATTGTGTATATTGAAGATCATTTGCTAGAGCCTCTATATTTGCAAGCATTGAGTGATTACGTTGGTCTTTCACCGTTCCATATTGACCAATCATTTAAAATGATTGTGGGCCAGTCACCAACAGAATATGCTAGATCAAGAAGATTAACTTTAGCAGCCAAAGATATTTTAAGCGGTTCAACGCGCTTGGTGGATGTCGCAAAAAAGTACAACTACAAAGATACTAATGATTTTGCCAATGATTTTAGTGACTTTCATGGCGTTTCTCCTATTCAAGTCAATACAAAACGAGACGAATTAAAAATGCAACCAAGGCTTTATATTAAACTTACTACTACTGAACGTGCACCCTATACGTATCGTTTGGAAGATACGCCAGGTATTTCATTAGTAGGTTATGCTAAATTTTTAGATTCAGAGGAAATAGATAACCCTTATAAAGTACCTGATTTCTTAGAAGATTTATTGGTTGAAGGTAAAATTAAAGAATTACAACGATATAATGATGTCAGTCCATATGAACTATTTGTGGTTAACTGCCCACTTGATCAAGGCATGGAAATATTTGTAGGTGTTCCTAGTGAACGTTATCCTGCACATTTAGAAGATCGATTTTTACCTGAAAGACAATATGCTAAATTCAACTTACAGGGTGAAATAGACTATGTCATTAATGAAGCTTGGTATTATATTGAAACGAGTCTCCAAATGACTTTACCTTATGAGCATAATAGTCTGTATGTTGAAATATACCCATTTGATATTTCTTTCGACAACCCTTTCACGAAAGTCCAATTATGGATGCCTGTCGATCAAGAACAATATAATAAATTAGATTATTAAGCATTTAAATAAAATAATAAACACTACCACTCTTTAATTTATATATTATAATATTTTTGTATCATACCGGCAGTGGTTTGGCCGACTCCTGAGAGAAGAGCGCTAGCTGAATACTACAGGCTAAATCAGTGTCCACGAAAAGCGTACAAAAAAACTGCCAACAAAATTGGAGACTTTGTCGACAGTTTGAGACAAGAGCCCTAGCTCTTGTCTTTTTTTTGTTTACATTGAAATCATTGTGGTTTTTAACATACTGATTGCTTAAGTAGGATATTAAGAGTGAGATACTGCAGCTTGAACTATAATACTAAGATAAGTATTCAGATCCAAAATTAGAAATTTTTTCTTCTAATAAAATGAAGATGCGTTTTATTTTTTATGATCTGTCCGTTTTTTAATTTGTTTATTGAGCAAATTCACTAAATTCACTTATATTCTAATCACAAACGATTCGTATGGTTGAATGTTTTCAACATCTGGGAAGCTATGCTTATAATTGTGTAATAATATATTTTCTTGTTTGAAATTGATTGGATAATTAAGTGTTGCTTTTTTATCTGTTAAATTACCAACTACCAAAACCATTTGGTTACCCAATTCTCTTGTATAAGCAAATATTTGACTGTTGTCTGGATCTACTAAATTAAATATACCGTAAGAAAAAATGTCATGAGATTTTTTCAAGTTAATTAATGACTTATAAAAGTTTAAAATTGAATCTGGGTCATCTTGTTGTTGTGCAACATTAATTGTTTTATAGTTTGGATTGACTGGGAACCAAGGTTCTACTTGGGAGAACCCTGCAAAATCAGAATCGTCCCATTGCATCGGTGTACGTGAATTATCCCTATTTTCCACCTTGTGTTTATCTAATAGTTTTGTAACATCTCCACCTTGTTTTTTGACGATTTTATATTCGTTTACTACGGCTACGTCATTAAAGGTCTCAATATCTTTAAATGGGTAATTTGTCATACCGATTTCTTGCCCTTGATAGATAAACGGTGTCCCTTGTTGTAAAAAGTAAACAATAGCATGACTTGTAGCTGACTCAAACCAATAATATGTATCGTCTCCCCAAGTTGATACACGACGAGGTTGGTCATGGTTTTCTATAAATAATGCGTTCCATCCAACATTTTCAAGTTTTTTCTGCCAATGATTCAGCACTTTTTTATAAGCATTTACGTCAAATTTGATATCGCCAGAATTCCATAAACCTAAATGTTCAAATTGAAAGATCATATTAAATTTTCCGATTTGTTCACCAACCCATAGCTCAGCATCATCAGGGCTCACACCATTTGCTTCTCCTACAGTCATAATATCGTATTTACTCAACGACTTAGCTTTCATCTCTTGTAGCCAAGTTTGAATGCCCGGCTGGTTCATATCAACTTCAAATGCTGGTGCATAAGTTTTACCTTCAGGCACATTTAAATCACCTGCTTCAAATGTTTTCTTAATATGAGTAATAGCGTCTATTCTAAAACCATCGATGCCTTTTTCAAACCACCAGTTCATCATATTAAAAATTGCATTTCTTACTTCGTCATTTGCCCAATTTAAGTCTGGTTGTTTTTTACTAAATAAATGAAAATAATATTGACCAGTATGTTCATCAAACTCCCATGTAGAACCATTAAATATACTTTCCCAATTATTTGGTTCAGAGCCATCTGGTTTTGGATCTTTCCATATATACCAGTCTCTTTTAGGATTATCTATACTAGATTTTGATTCTATAAACCATGGATGTTCATCTGACGTATGATTAACTACTAAATCTAAAATTAATTTCATGTCTCTTTGGTGCACTGCTTCTAACAGTTGGTTGAAATCTGACATCGTTCCAAATTCATCCATAATATCTTTATAATCACTAATATCATAACCATTGTCATCATTAGGGGATTTATACATTGGACTAAGCCAAATCACATCAATGCCTAAATCATAAAGATAATCTAATTTTTCTATAACACCTGTTAAATCACCAATACCATCATTATTTGTATCTTTAAAACTTCGTGGATAAACTTGGTAAGCAACAGCTTCTTTCCACCATTGTTTAATCATATAGATGCTCCTTTATATGTATGGATTTAAGTTTATTAATTTTCGTAACTATTTCAATATTTTGTTTCTTTATTTTTGGATTTTTAATCAATGCTACTAATTTTAATCTAGCACGTTCTCTCAAAGATTTTGAAAATATCTCTACCGTTATTTAAGGAGATGTCGCAAATCTTGTTATATAATATTTGCTAATAGTATTAGTATGTATATCATCTGTAATTTTAATGTTTAAATACTAAGTAGAAGATGATTTAACATAGTACCAGATATAATTATACCAGTTGGCAATTTATGTATTGATATTAAGGTATTCAAATAGTTTTTATTCGCCCTATATCTATATCAATCAATTTAATATCGCTGTAACTTCATTAAATTGAAATATGTTTTGCAAACCGCAGATTATATCTTTAACAACTTGATATTTATCTTTTTCAGCTAAAAACAATAAACGTGTATGATTTTGTTGTATAAGGTAGTTAGTTAATGATTCAGAAGTCATCATTATCATCTAAAGATTTACCCATTACTGCATAAGGTGCTTTATGTAATTTTAATAAATTAGTGCTTTTATCAAGTTCTATAGGATATAATAAAATAAATTCGTCCACTGAATGATGAAAAATCATATATTTAACTTCTTCATCTCTGCTACTGAGGGCTAAATTATTATTTAGTTGCATGATTAGCGTAATGAATAAGTAAATAAAAGTCAAAAGATATATGCAATCGTTTGCATAAAAATCAATGTTACTAACCTGTATTGTGTTGGAGGTAAAGTTGTATATTTATTGTTATTGATAACAAGTAATATGTTAAAAAATATATTCTATTTTCATTTTGTTTACAAATCGTATTCTATCATTCATAGGAGTTAAGATTGACATTTACATTGTTAGTGAGAATTGAGCCGTATTATATTTAAAAACATAAGGTTTTAAATATAAAGAGAGCCAACCCGATATTACGGGTTGGCCCTCTTATTTTGAACATGGGTATTTATATCCCAAGCGCTATGCTTTGCTTAAATCGTCAATTATATACGTAATCTAGTCTTCAATCCATTGTGTATGGAATATGCCAGAACGATCTTTACGTTCATAAGTATGCGCACCAAAATAATCACGTTGTGCTTGGATTAAGTTAGCAGGTAAGTTTTCTGAACGGTAACTATCATAATAGTTAATGCTTGCAGAGAAACCTGGCGTAGGGACGCCATTTTGTACACCTGTTGCTACTACATCACGTAAAGCATCTTGATAATTCGTTACAATATCTTTGAAATAAGGATCTAATAATAAATTTTGTAAATCTTTATCATTATCATATGCTTCTTTTATTTTTTGTAAAAATTGTGCACGGATAATGCAACCTTCGCGCCAAATCATAGCTAATTCACCAAGTTGAAGTTCCCATTCGTTGTCTTCACTTGCTTTTCTCATTTGAGCAAAACCTTGTGCATAAGAACATATTTTACTCATGTAAAGCGCTTTGCGAATTTTTTCTAGAAATGCTTCTTTGTTTCCTTCAAATTTAGCATTTGGGCCATTTAATTGTTTTGAAGCATTTATACGTTCTTCTTTAATTGAAGAGATAAAACGAGCAAATACAGATTCAGTAATAATAGTCAATGGAATACCTAATTCTAATGCGTTGATAGATGTCCATTTACCTGTACCTTTTTGACCAGCAGTATCTAAGATTTGTTCAACTAAAGGTCCATCAGTTTCATCATCTAATTTATTGAAAATGTCACCAGTAATCTCAATTAAGTAACTTGATAATTCACCAGCATTCCAATCTTTAAATGTTTGCGCTATATCTTCGTGAGACATACCTAGTAAATCTTTCATCATTGCATAACTTTCAGCAATTAATTGCATATCAGCGTATTCTATGCCATTATGAACCATTTTAACATAATGACCAGCGCCATTAGGTCCAATATAAGCTACACATGGTGCGCCGTCTTTTGCTTTTGCTGAAATTGCTTCTAAGATATGACTGACTTTATCAAATGCGTCTTTTTGTCCACCAGGCATAAGTGAAGGTCCTGTTAATGCACCAACTTCACCGCCAGATACACCCATACCAATGAAATTAACGCCACTTTCAGCAAGTGCTTTATTACGTCTAATTGTATCTTGATAATTTGTATTACCACCATCGATTAAGATATCATCATCATCTAATAACGGTAACAATGTATCAATCGTTGCATCAGTAGCAGCGCCTGCTTTTACCATTAATAAAATCTTACGGGGTTTTTCTAAAGAATTTACGAATTCTTCCATTGAATATGTTGGATGTATATTTTTTCCTTCAGATTCTTTGACCATTTCGTCTGTTTTTTCAGAAGAACGGTTAAAAACTGAAACGCTATATCCACGTGATTCAATATTCCAAGCAAGGTTTTTACCCATTACGGCTAAACCTACTACACCAATTTGTTGTGTCATTTAACTAACCTCTCTTATTAAAGTTTTCTAGTATATTGTATCACAAAGGTAACTAAGTATTCACTTAATCAGTTTATAGTCTGCAAATTTAATACATGATTAATACTTAAAAGTTGTTCGGCCAGTAAGTTTAAAGATTGAACCGAGATTCTTTCTTCTGTTGTATGAATATTTTCATAGCCCACACCTAAAATAACAGTTGGTATACCAAGTTCGTTTATTATATTACCATCTGACCCTCCGCCTGCGATAACAGTATTGGCTTCTAATCCTAGAGAAGAGGCACTAGCTTTTGCCACAGTAGTTACTTTTGAGTCATCAGACAATTTAAACCCAGGATAACTTTTCGTTATATCTACTTCTGCATGGCCATCGTATTTCTTAGCTATCGTTTCGAATACAGATTTCATGTGATTGACTTGCTTGATGATACTTTCTTCTGAATGGGAACGTGCTTCTGCGTTCAGAGTTACTTTATCAGCTACTATATTGGTTGCTGAACCTCCTTCAAAGCGACCAATATTCGCCGTAGTATAAGTATCAATTTGGCCTAAATTCATTTCGCTAACAGCTTTAGCAGCAATGTTGATAGCACTTATCCCTTTAGTAGGCGTGCTTGCATGCGCGGTTTTACCATATATTGTTGTATTTATTTTCATTTGAGTCGGTGCACCGATAACAGTTGTGCCTACAGGTACGCTTGCATCTATTGCGTAACCGTAATCTGAATCTAGTAATGATTGATCGAGAAATTTAGCACCTTTTAAACCAATTTCTTCGCCTACAGTTAAAATAAATTGTATTTGACCATGAGGTATATTCTTTTCAGAAAGAACGCGAATAAATTCTAAAATTGCAGCTAATCCTGCTTTATCGTCTGCACCTAATATGGTGGATCCATCCGAATATATGTATCCATCGTCTTTCACTGTTGGATTGACGCTTTGACCAGGCACTACGGTGTCCATATGGCTTGTAAAATATATTTTGTCGAGAGAGGCTAAATTGGGCGTAGCTTTTAATGTACATATTAAATTATTTGCCCCTAAATCAGTCTCACTACTTGCGTTATCTTCAACCATTTCTATATTATACATTTCTAAGATAGCTTTGAGATAGCTTTGAATTGGTTGCTCATTACCGCTTTCTGAGTCGATTTTCACTAATTCTAAAAACGTATCTAAAAGACGTTGTTTATTTATCATTATTAAATCCCCTTTTCTACATCGTGATTACTTATATTAGTTTACATAAATACAAAGTTAAGAAAAACTAATATGTTTATACGTATAACGCGTATTATGATATAATAATGCAGTGAAAGTGATGTATTATTGTAATCAAGAGAATGATTTAATTTGAAAAAGTGAAATGCTTATATAAGATTTGGAGGAATAAACTTTGAATAACAACAAAGTATTAAGAGTTATTATTGTAATAATGTTAGTGGCCGTAGTACTTGCATTAATATTAACAAGTATTGTTCCTTTAACAAGTTAAAATAAAAAATTTGAACTGATTAAAAAACAGATTTTGTTAAAATATCATTTAACGGTTTAGGTGTTATTGATGCCATCGTTAAATGATATTTTTTTTAATCTAATTTTAAAAACTAGCTAAAAAACTTGCAACGTCAATATCATACGTTTATCTATAATATTGATGAGGAGAATACCTAGAATCAAAATGCGTCTATGGATATAAGTTATGAGCGTTGTAATACGATTATAAAGTTGGTTAGCAATTAAGTATAAACTTGAGTTCACATGTCATATACCCCTATTGATTCCTTTATATAAAAAAGAGACCCAGATAGGTCTCTTCAGATTGCTTGTAAAAAAATTTCAACGTTTGCACCTTTTCTAATTATACTTGCCAGAGCTATACAAAATCTTTAAAAAGATAGATTTTTATGCTTTCTCACTATACAAGTTAAGGTGATCAATTTGTATATGTTTCGCTTTTTATTATTTTATGAAAGGTTTGGTAGTTTTTTATTTTTGTGCAGTTTTAAAGAACCAAATTGTGATTTGACTTCTAAATATTTTTCCAATTCATTTAACAATTGCATCATATTCGCTCTCGTTCTAAAAGAAGCATGTGATTTTGGTAAATCTAATTGATTTAGTTCTATTCTTATTTCATATAAAGAATGCAATCTTAACACTGTATAATCATTACTATTTACATTTGTAGCAACTTCAGAAAATAAGCCACATATTTTTGACAAAATTGCATCTTGCGTTTCAATATGATTAATCATTTTAGCCATTCTTTCTAATAATTCTAGTTGTTCTTCTCTCATATCAAAATAGTGGTAATAAGAATTTTCGTTACGAACAAAATGGTTTTTAACATCTCTAAAGGCTATTGATTTTGCTTTTTGAATTGTGAGTTGTAATTGATTAAAAGAAATATTTAAAGTTTGCTTTGGGTCTTTACACGTAGCGCTGAATCTTTCAAATATAACTATAAATTGACTTTCTATTTCGTCTTTATATTGCTTTAATTTAAAATCTAAGCTAGGCATGATTAAGTTCATTATAAAAGCAATACCAAGACCTACAATTAACAGTAAAACTTCATTTATAAATAAGTGTATATCGATGGTATTTGCGTTAAACACGTGAAGTAGGATAACGCAACTTGTTACCACTCCTTCTTGTACTTTGAAAACTACAGTGAGTGGTATAAACAGAAGTACGATGAGTCCGAGTACAATGGCACTTTGACCTAAGTAACTAAAAACGAAAGATCCTATAATTAAGATTAATAAACATGAGACAAACCGAGATACAATTGCTTGTAGAGAGTGTACTTTCGTGTGCTTAATACAAAGCACAACTAAAATGGCACTAGAAGCAAAATTATCTAAACCTATGAATTTAGCGATAATAATCCCCAGTGCCATGCCGATAGCTGTTTTAATTGTTCTAAATCCGATTCGATATGGATTTAACCGCGACATCGATTTATCCTCTATCTTTCATCACAATATGCTTCAAATAAGTTTTGTAATTGAGTGATGACATCCATGACATCATGACCTTCGATTTGGTGACGTTCTATCATCTCAGTAATTTCACCATTTTTTATTAACGCAAATGATGGACTAGATGGCGCATAACCTTTAAAATAATCTCTTGCTTGTTGCGTTGCCTCTTTATCTTGCCCAGCAAAAACTGTAACAAGTCTATCTGGTAATACATCATAATGTAAGGCATGTGTTGCTGCTGGTCTTGCGATGCCACCTGCGCAACCACAAACTGAATTCACCATAACGAGTGAAGTCCCATCTTGATTTAATACTTTATCTACTTCTTCTGCAGTTGTTAATTGCTCATATCCAGCCTCTTCTATTTCATTTCTAGCTTGGCTTACTACGTCATTCATATATAAATCAAAATTTAAATCCATTTTCAAATCACCTTTCATTATCAATTTATTAACTTCATTCTACTAATATCTAAACAATAGTTCAACATGTGCGTTCAATGTGTAAGGCATGACAAACTCCATGGAAACGTTAAAGACATTGAAATAAATACTTAAAATATAAAATAAAAGAAGTAAACTAGAAACCAAAATGAACACTTTTGATTTCAAAGGCTTACTTCTTTTTAATGACATCTTTAACAAATACTTATGACAAAGCAATGTCAGAGCTGCATCATGGTATAAAATTGTTAGCCGGTAACTGGTACCAAAATACATTTATATCAAGCGTTTTGATGTTTAGCTGAGAGGACGAAATGGTATTCCACACAAACATAATATAAATATGAAATACATCGCTCTAATTTTAAAAACATTGAGCATTTGATAAATAATGCAATAACAATCTTAGTATATACTTGTATTTTCAATAGAGTATTGCTCAATTCTTGTTTTTACAAAGTTCATAAATCTTCCTGCTTGTAAGCCATCTAAAATACGGTGATCAATCGAAATACATAAATTAACCATATGTCTAATTGCTATCATATCCTCAATGACTACGGGTTTTTTAACAATAGACTCAATTTGTAAAATAGCTGCTTCAGGGTGGTTAATGATGCCCATCGATGACACTGAACCAAATGTTCCGGTGTTATTCACTGTGAATGTGCCACCTTGCATATCTTCTGTTCTTAACTTTTTGTTACGTGCTTTTTGAGCTAAATCATTTATTTCTCTCGCTATACCTTTAAGTGATTTTTCATCCGCATTTTGAATAACTGGTACATATAGTTTCTCTTCATCAGCTACGGCAATTGATATATTAACATCTTTATGCATCACTATTTCAGAGTCTTGCCAGCTACTATTTAGAAGCGGATATGCTTTTAGCCCTTCAGCTACAGCTTTAACAAAGAATGCAAAATAAGTTAAGTTGTAACCTTCGTTTTCTTTGAAACTGTTTTTATGGTAATCTCTCGTTTTAACAAGATTCGTAGCGTCAGCTTCGACCATCATCCATGCATGTGGAATTTCATTGACACTGTGCACCATATTTTCTGCTATTTGCTTACGTACACCATTAACTGGTATAGCTGAACCTGGAGAAGGTTCATTATATTGAACTTGCTTACTTACTTTAGGAGAATCTTTAGGTGCAATGATTTCAGAACCTATTTTATGAGTTCCTTCTTTAATGACATTTTCAATATCTTTTTTAGTTACTCTACCTTCAAAGCCAGTACCCGTAACTTGGGAAAGATCTATTTGGTGTTCAGAAGCCAGTTTAAATACTACAGGTGAAAACCTACCGTTATTTTTAGGTTCGCTTTCTGATAAACTTGTATTATTATGCGCTTGACCCTTTGTATTTTTATCATTTTGTGTTGATTTCACTTCAGTTTCAGTTTTTGGGTGGGTCTGATCGCTATCGTTCGATACTGTTTCTTCTGTCTCTAAGTAGCAAATAACTTCTCCAACTTCAACAGTAGTACCTTCTTCAACAATGATTTCGCGAACTGTCCCTGCATAAGAAGAAGGTACTTCAGCTGTTACTTTATCAGTAATCACTTCACAAAGAGGATCATATTCCTCGATTTTATCGCCTACAGAAACCAGCCATTGTTCTATTGTTCCTTCATGTACACTTTCGCCGAGTTTAGGCATTTTAATTTCCATGATTGTGCCTCCTTAAAATTCTGCGAGTTCACGCATTTTCGTTTTTATTTTTTCTGGATTCATCATAAACTCATCTTCAAGCGTCGGCGCAAACGGCATTGATGGCACATCAGGTCCAGCTAATCTCATGATAGGCGCGTCGAGGTCAAATAAACAGTTTTCGGAAATAATAGCAGCAACTTCAGAAATAACGCTACCTTCTAGGTTGTCTTCAGTGACTAATAATATTTTCCCTGTCATTTTTGCTCTTTCAATGATTGTTTTTTTATCTAAAGGATATACCGTACGTAAATCAACTACCTCTACATTAATACCTTCTTCTTCTAACATATCAGCAGCCTGTATACAGTAATTTACACATAGACCATATGTAAATACTGTAATATCCTCACCTTCACGTTTTACATCCGCTTTACCAATCGGCACAGTATAGTATGAATCTGGCACTTCTTCTTTTAATAAGCGGTAAGCTTTTTTATGTTCAAAATATAAAACGGGATCGTTAGACTCAATAGATGAGAGCAGTAACCCTTTTGCATCGTATGGCGAAGAAGGGATAACAATAGATAAACCTGGCGTAGATGAAAAAATAGACTCCACACTTTGTGAATGGTATAACGCTCCATGTATACCCCCGCCAAAAGGAGCACGGATTGTTATAGGACAATGCCAATCATTATTTGAACGGTATCTCATTTTTGCCGCTTCACTCATAATTTGGTTTGTAGCAGGTAAAATGTATTCTGCAAATTGTATTTCAGCAACTGGTCGTTTTCCCATCATTGCTGCACCGATGCCAGTCCCTACAATATTAGATTCGGCTAAGGGCGTGTCTAATACACGTGCGATGCCATATTTTTCCTGTAATCCCAACGTTACACCGAAGACGCCTCCTTTTTTACCAACATCTTCTCCTAATACAAATACGTTGTCATCTTTTTCCATTGCTTGATCTAAGCCTTGTTGGATAGCTTCTAAATAAGATATTTTAGCCATTATTTAAGCTCCCTTCTTCGTAAACATGTGTATAAGTTTCTTCTGGTGATGGATAAGGTGCTTTTTCAGCTTCTTTTGTCGCTTGATTTATAATCTCTTTATGTTCTTTCTCTACTTCCTCTAACCATTGTTCATCGATAATGTCTTCTTCTAATAGAAATGCTTTAAATTTAAGGTTACAATCTAATGATTTTAACGCGTCTCGTTCTTCTTGTGGACGATATGTATCGTCATCATCAGACGAATGTGCTGTCATCCTTGTACACATCGCTTCAATTAAAGTTGAGCCGCCACCGTTTAATGCACGCTCACGCGCTTCTTTCATTATTTTGTAAACAGCAATCGGATCGTTACCATCTACTTGCTCACCATGAATACCATATCCTAACGCACGATCTGATAATTTTTCTGCACCATATTGTAATGAATCAGGTACAGAAATAGCATATTTATTATTTTCTATGACACAAATAAAAGGTAATTTATGTACGCCGGCAAAGTTTAATCCTTCATGGAAATCGCCTTGGTTTGAACTACCTTCACCTACAGTTGTCATTGCGATGTTTTGTTTGTTATCCATTTTGAGTGCTAAAGCTGCACCGACCGCATGTAAAATTTGTGTTGCTACTGGTGAACCTTGAGATAAGATGCCTTTTTCTTTTTTACTAAAATGTGATGGCATTTGCTTTCCGCCAGAACTAATATCATCACGTTTACCAAAAGCGGCTAACATTGAATCTAGCGGAGTCATACCTAAATATGTTACTAGTGCGAGATCTCTATAATAGGGTGATGAAATATCTCCCTCTTGCATTGCAAAAGCCATTCCAATTTGTGTTGCTTCTTGTCCTTGACAACTTATAACAAATGGGATTTTCCCTGCACGGTTTAATAACCACATGCGTTCATCAATTTTTCGGCCTAAATCCATCCACTTATACATAGATTGTAGTTCAGATTTACTAAGACCTGCTGATTTATAATCAAACATTTTGAATCCTCCTTAATTAAACGTGAATTGATTTGTTTTCAACTTTTAATCCTAGTTCCATTAACACTTCTGAAAGTGAAGGATGTGCATGGGTTGTTAAACCTAATTCTAAAGTTGAACCATTCATAAATTGGAACAATGATATTTCATTAATAAGTTCGGTCACATGTGGTCCGATCATATTGAGGCCTAATACCGTATCATTTTCTTGATCAATCACGATTTCGCAAAAGCCATTTAGATTTTTGGTATTTTCAATTACTGCTTTCCCTATTGCTTTAAATGGCACTTTAACTGTTTTTGCTTTTATACCTTCATGAGTCGCTTCATTTTTATTTTTACCAATACTTGCAACTTCAGGCTGGGTGTAAACACATTTAGGCATTTTATTATAATCTATAGGTATTGGCGAAACATCAAACATATGCTCAATAGCTGTCAACCCTTCTTTTGAACCAACATGAGCTAATTGTAATTTACCTATACAATCACCAGCAGCATAAATATGTTTGTCTTTTGTTTGTTGATATTCATTAACAACAATGTGCTGTTTGTCGGTCAACTCAATTTTCGTATTGTTTAACCCGATATCTGTAGTGTTCGGTTTACGACCAATTGCGACTAATACTTTGTCATATACTTGAACATCTTCTCCGAGTATTAATTCAATATTATTTTCGTTTACTGAACACTGTGCTTCTGCTAATTGTGTATTTATGTAAAATGTCACGCCTCTATTTTCTAATTCATTTTGTAGAGACTTAGCCAATAGTTTGCTTTCAGTCGGTAAAATAGTTTCACCGGCTTCAATTACTGAAACCTGAACACCAAAATCTACCATGAGAGATGCAAACTCTAAACCAATAACCCCACCACCAATGATAGCAAGCGATTGTGGCAATTCGTCTAATTTTAATATATCGTCACTAGATAACACTAAGTCTCCATCAAATGGTAAAAATGGTAATGACATAGGTTTAGATCCAGTACAAATAAGTACATTGTTATTTGGTATTAACTCGGATTCTCCATCTTCGTATTCTACTGAAACTGTGCCGCTTTGTGGTGAAAAGATAGAAGGACCTAAAATGCGTCCAACGCCATTAAAAACATCTATTTTATTATGATCCATCAGTTGTTTAACGCCGCTAAACATTTGTTGAACCACTTCATTTTTACGTGCTTGGATTTGCGAAAAATTCAATTTGAAATTATCTATATCGACGCCAAATTCGCTTGAATTTGCTACTGTCCTCAACACATCAGCAGATTTCAAAAGCGCTTTTGTTGGTATACATCCTTTATGTAAGCATGTGCCTCCTAACATAGATTTTTCTACTAACGCCACTTTTTTACCTAGCTGAGACGCCCTGATCGCTGATACGTATCCAGCTGTTCCTCCACCTAAAATTACTAAATCATATTTTTCATCTGCCATGTTTTGACTCCTAACTATCATATTAGCCTTTTCTTAAAGCATCCTATTTATACAAGTTTATGTATGCTGTATTGATTAAAATTTAGTTTACCTGAAATGATATGATGATAACTAGAAATATAGTGTTTAAAATATACTAGCCAAACAAAATTTCAAACGGTAATCACATACTGTGTAAACTATATTGTTTCAAAGTTATTTATTTAAACATGCGAATGAAATCACCTTTAAATTTTAAAAGTGATTTGTTTGCAGTATCTTTACTTTAAAATCATTAAAAAACGATACACACTTGAATTTATGATTACTAGAAGAAACCAATACTTTTAATCGATTACCATGTTATAAGATTATCGACAATGATTACAATAAGAATTCAATTAATAGAAAAACTCAGCACCTATTAATTAGAATAATATAAAATTTAAACTCGAAATTGATCTATTAACTAATATCCTTTACTATTTTACATCAAATTTTGCCATTATAAAATTAATAACCTTAATATTAGTGTAATAATTCAAATAAATTTAGTAGTTGAATTTAATTTTGTGCTCTCAAAGCAAGTAATAAAGAATCCAATTTATTTTGTTTGTTCTCAGTTCTTGATGTGAATACGATTGGGAATTTTGCACCAAGTAATAAACTTGCTACACTGGCATTACTAAAATAAACCAATGATTTAGACAATACACTACCAACATCAGTATTTGAGACAATCAACGCATCAACATCTCCAGCAATATTAGATTTAATGTTCTTTTGAATTGCATTCTTTTTGCTAATTGCATTATCAAAAAGAATGGGGCCATCAATATTTAAATAGTCGTTTGCTTCCCTATTAAAAATGTGTTTAATTTTTTCAGCATCCACTGAGGATTGAATCTTTTTATGAGGGGATTCCACTGAAGATAATAAACCAATGTTAAAGTGGGTGTACCCTATTTTTTTGCTAAAATGAACTAAATTATTAATAATTTGTTTTTTCTCTTCTATGGTAGGTGAAATATTGTAAGCTACGTCACTAACCATTAATGTTTTATGATAATTTGGTACATTGAAACATACGAGGTGATTTAAAAAGCCATAATTATCTATAAAGTTTTTATTACTCAATATAAATGATAAGAGTGAAGAAGCTTTCATATTGCCTTTCATTAAAACTGAAATTTTTCCACGAGATAAATCTTCTGAACATTGTTTCAATAATTGATAATCACTTGAAAACGTAAAAGTATGAATTCTATTTAAAATTTGTGACTCTAAGTTAAAAGAACGTATGATTTCAGTAGTATCTTGTGTATCGTAGATGTAGATATCAATATCAGTCATCATTAACGCCTTTACTAAAACAGCAATCATTTTCTCGTCATTTGCATATAAAACAGCTACATTTCCAGTTAATGTGTTTGACGGTTCAATTAAATGTTGGTACTGCATAAAATCGACACCCTTCACTGATTATTTGTCTTACTCAGTCTTTTCCCTAAAATAACAAAATAAAAGCGATATCTTATTTATGATTTATGGTTTTGCTCAATCATTTCTTTAGCATTTTGTCTAGTGAGTTTAGTCACGCTTGCTCCAGAAATCATTCTTGCTACTTCATCGATTCGTTCTTCTCCTGTCAATTCTTGGACTTGTGTTGTCGTCCTATCTGCACTTGTATTTTTACTAATAAACAAATGATGATCGCTCATAGAAGCAACTTGGGGTAGATGAGAAATACATATGACTTGAATATGTTTAGCTAACCCTTTCATTTTTTCAGCCATTTTTTGTGCGGCTTGGCCAGAGACGCCAGAATCAACCTCATCGAATAATATTGCTGTTTGTCCTCTTGTTTTAACAAAAATTGTTTTTAATGCAAGCATAATTCTAGAAAGTTCTCCACCAGAGGCAATTTTATTTAAACTTTTTAATGGTTCACCTTTATTTGGACTGATTAAAAATTCAACAAGCTCTATACCTTCTCGATTTGGCACATCTAATGTTTTGAATGAGATTTCTAAATTAGCATCTTTCATTTGAAGATTCTGGATTTCGTCTACTATATGATTACGCAATGATTGTGCAACCTTTCGTCTTTCTTTTGATAGTTTTTCGCCTAATTCGATAACATTATGGTATAAATCATCGATTTCTTGGCGTAATTGCGCAGTACTTTCTTCGTAATTTTCTATTTTATTAATTTCATCTGCCATTTTGTCTTGATAAATGATGAGCTCATTAATGTCTTTACCATATTTACGTTTTAAACTATTTAATAAATTCATCCTAGATTCTAACTCATTTAAATATTGTTCATCAAATTCTGTGTTGGTTAAATCGTCATATAATTGGTGTTTAGCGTCTTCAAGCGTATAATAAAACTGGTCTACGTCCTCTTTCAAACGATCATATTTATCAGGTAGTATCTCGCTAATAGATTGCAATTGATTACTTAATTCATACAAACGATCTGTAATTGCATGTTCATCAGTTAATGTAACATGTGCATTATTTAATGCTAAACTCAAACTTTCTGAGTTTTGGATACGTTTGATATCAATTTCAAGTTGTGTTACTTCATCTTCAAGTAAATTTGCTTCTTGCAATTCTTCGTATTGAAATTTTAATAAGTCCAAACGTTGTAATAAAGCTTGATCAGCTGATTCTAAATCCTCTAATTCTTTTTTCTTAGCTTTATACTTATCATAAGTTACCACATACTTATCGAGTAAATCTTTATATGTATTTTCTGCATAATTGTCTAATAATTGTAGATGATATTTTTGTTTTAATAATGTTTGCGTTTCATGTTGGCCATGTATATCTAACAATTCTTGCATAATTTTACGTAAGTCTTGTAAAGTAACTGTTTGGTTATTGACTCTACAAATACTTTTACCAGAGCTGAAAATTTCTCTTTTGACTAATAAAAAGTCTTCATCTACATCAATAGATAAATCATGAAGAATCGAGATGGCTTCTTTGCTATCATCGATATCAAAGATTCCTTCAATGATTGCTTTTTTCTCTCCATGTCTAACAAAATTGGATGAAGCACGCATGCCGATTAATTGTCCAATTGCATCTATAATAATGGATTTACCGGCGCCTGTTTCACCACTTAAAACAGTCAGACCTTGCCCAAATTGTATTTCTAATTCATCAATAATTGCGAATTGTTTAATAGATAAGGTTTGTAGCATGTATTAATCACTTCCTTAAACTTATAATAAATTAAAGATACGCGTTTTAATCTTTTCACTGGCAGATTCATCACGACATATGATTAAACAAGTATCGTCACCACAGATTGTACCTAAGACTTCGTCCCAATCTATTTGATCTAAAATAGCTCCGATAGATTGTGCATTACCTGGTAATGTTTTAAGTACAAGTAAATTACTAGTCCCATCAATATTCACAAAAGAATCCATCAAATAACGGCCAAGTTTTTCTAAGGGATGATATTTTCTATCATTTGGCAAGCTATAAACATATTGTCCTGACGGTGTGGGGACTTTGATTAATTGTAATTCCTTGATATCTCTTGAAACCGTCGCTTGTGTTACGTTTAATTCGTATTCATTTAAACGTTTTACTAATTCATCTTGTGTTTCTATTTTTTCATTTGAGATAATTTCTCTTATTTTTATATGTCTTACTGATTTTTTAGCCATGTATAGCACCTCTATAAACGAATATTTATACAATGATTTTAACACATGGAAGATGATACTACTACTAAAGTTAATTTTATAAAATCGCAACGCCATATTGATATACCGAGTGATAAGCAATTATTAATAGTTTATAATTGTGGCAAATTCATCATTTTTGAAAGTACTAAGTATAGTGGTATCTGTCAAATTATGAATATTTATTTATATGTTTATAAATTTCAAAGTATAAACAACCTTTTATACATAGAGGATTGTTGTTAGCATTGGTTGACTTACCCTTTGAAGGTATCGCAAAGTAAAGTTGGCCATTATATTGCTAGCATTACCAACGAGTATAATAGTTTGTGTTCAACAAAAATGAGTGGCCGAGACGTTATTAATGTCTCGGCCACAAAATGTATTATAAGTAATAGATAGTGCTGTAAAAATAAAAATGTGCTTACACATGCGTTTGACCTAATGTAGCCTTTTAATCTTAAACTTTTCTAAAGTTAAATTTCTTAAAACAAAGTTTTAGTTCTTAACTTTTTTCTAGCCAACAAAAGCATGTATAATGGAACAGAAAAATTTTTGAAAATGCGAGTACTGTTCCAATCACAAATTCTAATGAGTTAATTAGGTTCTAATCCCTGGCCCTATCTATGATTTGTTTTTCTTTTGGTTGTTATGTTTTAAACTAAAGTAAAAATGACGCGCTTATGAAATATTTAAGATTCTCTATTATTGAACAATTCTATAACGTATTCAAGGTTACGTGTATCATATTGTTTTGGTAAATGTTCTAAACATTCATACGCAGATTTAGTATGTGATTGTAACTTTTCTTCAGCACCACTTTGACCTAATAATGATACATAGGTACTTTTATCATTTTCGATATCACTGCCTGTGGCTTTTCCTAATTTTGTTTCATCGCCATATACATCTAATAAATCATCTTTGATTTGGAACATTAAACCAAGGTGTTCACTATATGTTTCTAATAAATCGGCAACATTTTGTTCAGGTTCAGATATATCTACTGCTGCCATTACAGCAAATTTTAATAACGCCCCTGTTTTGGCATGGTGAATGTGCTCTAAAGTATTTAGGTCAATAGCAGAGCCTTCGCTTTGCATATCTAGTGTTTGTCCACCAACCATACCTAAATGGCCGCTGGCAAAAGATAAACGTTTAATAAGGTTCATTTTCACACTATCTTTGAGATTTGCATCGTTGACAATAACATCAAAAGCTTTAGTAAGTAATGCATCCCCAGCTAGAATGGCTTTCCATTCTCCATAAACTTTATGATTTGTAAGTTTACCTCTACGATAATCATCATTATCCATTGGTGGCAAATCATCATGAATCAATGAATAAGTATGAATCATTTCTAAACTGAGTGCAGATGTATAACCAAGTTTATAATCCGTTGATAGCATATCCAATGTTAATAATAGTAAAACCGGTCTAATGCGTTTACCTCCGGCTTCTAATGAGTATCGCATGCTGTCTTCTAAATCTGTACCCAGTGAGGAATGAGGAATCGTTTGTCCTAATAGTTGATTGATTTCTTTGATTAATTGATTCATTTTATTATTCGTCATTATCTTCTACCTTATCCGTTTCTTGAACGTTATCAGTACTTTCTTCTGACATTAGTTCATTCACTTTTTTTTCAGCATTTTTTAATGTTTCATCACAACTAGCAGATAAGGTCATACCGCGTTGATATAAATTCAAAGACTCTTCTAATGAAACATTTTCACTGTCTAATTTTTGAACTATATTTTCTAATTCTTTCATCATTTCTTCAAAACTTTGCGTGTTATTGGTCATCATTACACCTTACTTTCTTAACTTGTGCATCAACAATGCCGTCTTTCATTGTTAACACAATGTTATCATTTTCAACCAAATCATTAGTGCTCGTTATCACTTTGTCTTCCTTGTTTACAATAGTGTAACCACGTAACATTGTATTTGTTGGACTCAGATTATTTAAGCTTTCTAGTTTGGCAGTTAAATTGTTTTTTTGTTTTGTAATATAATGATTCATTAATTTATTAAGTTCCATTTGTTTTTGAGAAATCGTTGTTTGTTCTCTGTGGATACTTTGCTTAAAGTATTTTAAGTTAAAGTTCTGTTTCATTAACTGTAATTGTTGGTTATGCTGATTGATTTTGAAATTTATATTTAAATTAAGCTGTTTCTCTAAATCATCACGCTTTTGAATTTGTTGATCATATAACAGAGTTGGTGTTTTAAATTTGTAGTAAGAAGCAACATGTTCTAAATGCTTTCTTTGCTGTTGTATATGTTGGTTAATAAACCTTGTAAGCGAAAGCTTGAGTTGTTGGAGATATTGTCTAAGTTCATATTGATCTGGCGTAGCCATAACAGCGGCTTGAGTAGGCGTTGCTGCACGCACATCTGCCACAAAATCACTTAATGTAAAATCTGTTTCATGACCTACTGCTGAGATAATAGGCGTCTCACAAGCATAAATTGCTTTTACCACATCTTCTTCGTTAAAATTCCATAAATCTTCAATAGAACCGCCACCACGTCCGATTATAATTGTATCTACATTTAATTCATCAGCTTGCTTTATTTTTTCAATTATATCGTTTTTAGCCTGTTCCCCTTGTACTAAGGTGTTAATTTGAATTTGTTCTGCTAAAGGGTAGCGACTATTGATTGTAGTATGAATATCACGTATCGCAGCCCCTGTACCGGCAGTTAATACTGCGATTTTTTGGGGGAACTTAGGTATTAACTTTTTATGGTTTGAATCAAAATAGCCATCTTTAGTTAATTTCTTTTTTAATTGTTCTAATTTTTGATATAAATTACCAATTCCATCAATATGCATTTTATTGACATAAATCTGGTAATTACCACGTCTTTCATACACAGAAACGCGTGCCTCTAATAATACTTCGTCCCCTTCTTTTGGTTCGAAATCTATTTTTGAGGCATTACCTTTGAACATCATCGCGCTAATAACGCTATTTTTATCTTTAACATTAAAATAAAGGTGACCACTACTGTGCTTTTTAAAGTTAGAAAGCTCACCTTTAAGTAGTACAGTTTGTAAATGTGGGTCTTGGTCAAATTTATATTTGATATATTTTGTTAAAGCCGAAACACTTAAATAATCTGACATATTATATCACTCTTTTATTCAATATTACTTAATACACCATTAATAAATTTATAATGTTCATCATCACTAAATTGTTTTGCCAACTCAACAGCCTCATTTATGATTACTTTTTGTGGTGTCGAACTATTTAACAATTCAAATGTAGACATTCTTAGTATAATTCGATCAGATTTTAATAATCTGTCAATCGTCCAATCTTTAAGGTGAGGCGCAATTTTATTATCTAATACAGATTCATGATCTTTGACACCTGTTACTAACCAGCTAATAAAATCAAATTCTAAATCGGGATTATCATCTTTGATAAAGCTAATCGCTTCATCTATGGTTAAATCACTATTTTTCATTTCTAGTTGGAATAGAGTTTGAAAGGCTTGTGTTCTTGATTCTTTTCGACTCATTATAAACTCCTTCTCGCATTGTTTACTTTATTACTCATTTTAGAAAAGAAAAGCATAAGTTATTTAAAAGCTTAGTTCTTTTTCAATGACTGCATTAAAGTCAATTTGCATTATATATTTAATTTGTAGATTCAATGTGTGTAATGTGGACATTAATTTGGCTAGGAACAATCGTTGTCATAGTAGTTAAAGAGTTATAAATGGTTGTTTGTATCTTTCTTGCAGTTTCTGAGATATTAACACCATAAGATAGTGAACAATATACGTCTATATGAATCCCATCATCTTTTGTATCTACTTTAATACCACGCGATAATTGTTTTTTAGTAATCTTTTCCACGCTTAAGTTTTTAATTTCTTTAAAATGTCCTTCTAGCCCTTTTATTTCAGAGGTTGCTATACTCGCAATAATAGTCAAAACCTCAGGCGCAATTTCTATTTTTCCTAAATTGGAATGTGATGATTCTGCTACTTTAACCATTTCACATACCTCCTATTTAGTTTGATCATCCATAATATTATAAGTTTCTAAGAAATTAGTATTAAATTCGCCACTTCTGAAAATATCATTATTTAGAAGACGAATATGGAATGGAATTGTAGTATCAATGCCTAATACTAAGTATTCTCCTAATGCTCGTAAGCCAGTCATAATTGCTTCATCTCTTGTTGGTTGGTGCACAATTAATTTGGCTACCATAGAATCATAATATGGTGGTATTGTGTAATTAGTATAACATGCTGACTCAATTCTTACTCCAAAACCACCTGGGGCAAGATATTGTGTGATTTTTCCTGGAGAAGGCATAAAGTTTTTATATGGGTTTTCAGCATTAATTCTAAACTCTATAGCATGTCCTTGAATATGGATGTCTTTTTGAGTAAATGATAACTTCTCACCCATGGCCACTTTTAATTGTAATTTCACCAAATCAATGCCAGTTACCATTTCAGTTACAGGATGCTCAACTTGAATACGTGTATTCATTTCCATAAAGTAAAATTCATTAGAATTTAAGTCATAGATAAATTCAATCGTTCCAGCATTTTCATAGTTTACTGCTTTTGCAGCTCTTACTGCTGCATTACCCATTTCTTGTCTTTTAGCATCAGTTAAAATAGGAGACGGGGACTCTTCCACAAGTTTTTGCATACGTCTTTGTATTGTACAATCACGTTCGCCTAAGTGGATCACATTACCATAACTATCTCCAATTACTTGTATTTCAATATGTCTAAAGTTTTCGATGAATTTTTCTAAGTATAGTCCACCATTACCAAATGCTGTTTCAGCTTCTTGTTGCGTCATTTTGAAACCTGTTTCTAATTCTTTTTCATCACGTGCTACACGTATACCTTTACCACCGCCACCAGCAGTTGCCTTTATAATCACTGGATAACCAATATCTTTGGCAATTTTTTTGGCTTCTTTAATATCTTGGACTAAACCTTCACTACCAGGCACAACAGGAACTTCAGCACGTTTCATTTCTTCTTTTGCAACGTCTTTGATTCCCATTTTTTGAATAGACTCATAACTTGGTCCAATAAACTTAAGTTGACAGGCTTCACAAAGTTCAGCAAAATCCCCGTTCTCTGCTAAAAAGCCATACCCTGGGTGAACGCCATCACAACCTGTAGAAGTTGCAATAGATAAAATATTAGGGATATTTAAATAAGAATCTTTAGATTGAGTAGGGCCGACGCAATATGCTTCATCAGCAATTTGAGTATGTAATGCATCTTTATCTCCCTCAGAATATATAGCCACAGTTTGTAAACCTAAATCATGACAAGCACGAATGATTCTTACAGCAATTTCCCCTCTATTTGCAATTAAAATTTTATTCATTATTTCACCTTGAACAACGGTTGGCCATACTCTACCATTTGACCGTCTTCTACTAGTATTTCTGCAATTTCCCCTGTGACTTCAGCTTGTATTTCGTTAAATAGTTTCATCGCTTCCAATATACAAACAGTCGATTCGTTAGACACTGCATCGCCTACTTGAACATATGGACTTTCTTCTGGTGAAGGTGATTTGTAGAAAGTACCAACCATTGGCGCGTTAATTGTTTCTAAGTTGTCATTTTCTTGTGCGGCGCTTCCTTCTTCAGAACTTTCGCTTGTTGATTGAATTGGTGTAACGGCTTGTTGCGGCGCTACTTGTTGCATTGGTTGTTGTGAAACTTGCGGCGTAATGATTTCAGTTTCTTTTTCTTTTTTTAAATTAACGATGTTCCCTTTATCTTCAATGTTAATTTCAGTTAAGCTAGATTGATCAAGAATTTCAATTAATTCTTTAATTTCTTTAAAATTCATAAATACTGACTCCTTCAGATTGTTTTCATTTACCTAGTTTATTTTACTTTAGTAAAATGTTCAATTCAAGCATATACACACTTTCTATTATAACTCGTTGCGCTATAACCGTATAAAATATTTTTTATCTCAATGCCATCGAAATTTTTGAGTTATTTTACTTTTTAAAACCCCTCTAATTTTATATCGTATGTAATATGGTTATCCTTAAATAATAAAAGCCTTTCCAATAAATAGAGTGGAAAGGCTTTTGAGTACCATAAATTTTTTAGAAACTTATGACGTTAAAAAGATTAAGCTCTTGATACATAACTACCATCACTTGTGTTAATTACTAAAGTGTCACCTTCGTTAACGAATAAAGGTACATTTAACGTATAACCCGTTTCAACAGTAGCAGATTTAGTAGCACCTGTAGCAGTGTCACCTTTAATACTTGGTTCTGTTTCTGTTACAGTAAGTTCTACAGTTTTAGGTAATTCAACACCTAAAGTTTCATTCTCATAGCTTTGAATTTGAACTTCCATATTTGCTTTTAAGAAATTCAATTCATGTTCTAAATAATCAGCAGGTAGTTCAATTTGATCAAATGTTTGATTATCCATGAAAACATGAGTGTCTCCATCAGCGTATAAATATTGCATGCGACGATTTTCAATCATTGCAGTTTCAACTTTTTCTCCGCCTCTGAATGTTTTTTCTTGAATTGCACCTGTTCGTAAATTACGTAGTTTAGAACGTACAAAGGCAGCACCTTTACCTGGTTTTACGTGTTGGAAATCTAACACTTTCCAGATGCCATTATCTACAGAAATTGTTAAACCTGTTTTAAAATCATTAACCGAAATCATTCAGTCTCCTCCTTAATATAAGGTCTTCTATAAAATAATAAGGTCTTTAGACGATTTAGTAAAGCGTTCGCAACCATTTTCAGTGATTAAAATGTCATCTTCTATGCGAACGCCACCAATACCATCTAAATATATACCGGGTTCAATTGTAACACAATTATTTATCTCTAAAGCTGTTTCAGATTTTTTAGATAAATTAGGGCCTTCGTGAACATCTAAACCGATACCATGACCTAAAGAATGCCCGAATGCATTACCATACCCCTTTTCAGTGATATAGTCTCTTACAACTGCGTCTAACGCTTTACCAGTTATCCCTTTTCTAGCAGCTTCTATTCCTTTTAAATTAGCTTCTAATACAATATTATAAATTTCTTTTAATTGTTGCTCTGGTTCACCTATAGCAAAGGTACGGGTAATATCTGATGCATAACCTTTGTAATAAGCACCAAAGTCTAATGTAATCAATTCACCTTCGTTAATTACTTTATCGCTTGCTACGCCATGTGGAAGTGCACCGCGAACCCCTGAAGCAACAATAGTGTCAAAAGATGGCCCCTCTGAACCTAGTTCTAACATTTTACTTTCCAATTTAGCTTTTAACTGTAGTTCTGTCATACCAGCTTTAGCAACTGTTAAGATATATTCATAAGCTTCGTCAACAATTTGAGCAGCTTTTTGAATAAATGCGATTTCATCTTTATCTTTAACTTCTCTTATTTTTTCAATTAAACCTGATATACTGATTAAACTTATATAAGATTTACTCAATTGTAAATAAGTATCATAACTGACTAAATTACCTTCAAAACCAACATTTTGTACATTTAATTTCTCTAGCGTAGTTTTAATAGATTCTACAAGTTGACCTTGTTGTTTAACAATTTTGAAATCAGGTGCTTGTGTAGTAGCTTGTTCTATGTACCTAAAGTCAGTAATTAATAATTTTTCATCCTTTGTGATGATAAGTGCGCCACTCGTTCCTGTAAACCCAGATAAAAATCGTCTGTTGTAGTCTGACAACACAATAACCGCTTCTAAATGTTTTGCCTCTATTGCAGCATTTAATTTTTCAATTCTATTCAATATTAATCCCCCTATTCAATAAATTTGTACATTTCCTTTATATACATTAAAATGATAGCATAATTATTGTATAAATTTATAGTTTTTGAATTAGGAGAGAGTTATGAAGAAAAAATTGGTCGCTATTTTAGTAGCTTCGTGTATACTCGCTGGGTGTGGGAGTCAAAATTTAGGCCCATTAGAAGATAAGACAACAAAACTACGTGATGAAAATCATAAATTAAAGAGTGATATCCAAGATTTAAAAATTGAAATCAAGAAAGAAAAAACAAATATTTCTGCATTGGAAAAAGATAAGGATAATATTAAAAACGCTAAAAATAACAAGAATAAGCTAAATCATATAAAAGCTTCTTCTGAATATTATCAAAATGTTACTAAAGCAATTGATGATTACACTAATATTGAAGATGACGTATCAAAAAACAAAAAAAGCGAAAAAATACAATCAAAATTAACAGATATTACGAATAAACTTGATTCTGCTTACACTACATATAAAAGTAAAATTGATAAAGATAAAATGAGTGATGAAGATAAAAAGAAAAGTAAAAATATAAATAAATTAAATAAAGAACTCAATTCAGCTATGGATGACATTAGAGACGGTTATAATGAAAAAGACAAAAAGAAAATCCAAAAAGGTCAAGCTACTTTGTCAAAGGTGAGCATTAACAATAACTAAGGATACAATCAAATAGGAGTGTTTATTTTGAAACAAGCAATATTTTATATCGTAATCGCTATTGCATTAATCGGCTTATTACTTAACTTAGATGCGTTTTTATTTAGTTTTGTAAAAATGATTATTAGTTTAGCTATTTTTGCAGGAATTATTTATGCGATTTATTATTTCTTCTTTTTAACAGAAGATCAAAGAAAATACAAACGTGCTCAAAGAAAATATAGAAAACGAAACAAGAAAAAGTAGTTGATGTTTTGAAACTTCATAAATGAATAGCATGAGGTGGTATAGAAAACGGACCGAAATTTCATTTAGGATTTCGGTCCGTTTTTATATGGATCATTAGGAAAAAGTTTACAAAGGGATAAAGCACAGACTTATATTTTACTCATTCAACCCAATAAAAAATATAACTTTATGTTTTATTCCAATTATCTACTTGTTATATGTAATGACGAGCCTGAGATATTTATACCCCAGGCCCGTTTGTATTTAATCCTAAATGGTTCATAAATTTATTTCCTATAATTCCATTCTTCAGATTTATATTTTTCTATTAAATTTTTTACTTCTTCATTTTGTTTTGGCGTTAATGTTAAAGGTTTAAAATCTATATTTAATCCTTTTTTAAATCCTTCTTCAAAAGCATGTTCCATTTCCTTTAATGTAATATGTCTATCTGATATGTCATTTATTGCCACAGCTTTATCAACAAAAGCTTGTTTCATTTTCTCTTTTAAGCGATCGTTTTTATATATGAACATATCAAATAAATCGTCCACATCAATGTCTTGTAACAATGAGCCATGTTGAAGTATCACGCCTTTTTGTCTCATTTGTGCACTGCCTGCGATTTTACGTCCCTCTACTACTAACTCATACCAACTTGGCGCATCAAAACAAACTGCACTTCTTGGCTGTTTTAATTTAGCTCTTTCTTCTTTAGAACGCGGTATGGCAAAAGTAGCATTGAAACCTAACGCTTTAAAACCTTCAAGTAAACCTTCTGAAATAACTCTATATGCCTCTGTAACAGTTTTTGGCATTTCTGGATGAGTTTCTGGTACAATAACACTATAAGTTAATTCTTTGTCATGAAGTACACCTCTACCACCTGTTTGTCTTCTAACAAGGCCATAACTTTTTTCTTTTACTTTATGTATATCTATTTCTTTTGTTAGTCTTTGAAAATAACCTACTGAAAGTGTTGCTGGATTCCATGTGTAAAATCTGATTACCGGGTCAATCTCACCTCTTGAAACAAAATTTAATAATGCTTCATCCATTGCCATATTATAAAATGGATCATTACTACCTGTATTGATAAAATGCCATGTTTCAGTCACACTCAAAACTCCATTCATTAAAATTAAATTGTGGTAACAGCCAAATTGTGTTATCGTTTTCAATAATTGTTAAAATTTGTTAGCAATGTGTACAGTTTGTGATAAAAATATTTTGATAAATTGTGCTAACAGTCTTATAATATATAATATCGGTTAATTAGGGAGGATGCAAGATGAGTAATTTTTGGTTTATAGCTTTAGCAATTTTAATAATAATCGTCGCTTATATGTTATTTAACAGATATTTGAACAAAAAAGCGGTCATTGAATTAAACCAAAATGAATTCCATAATGGTTTGCGTAAAGCTCAAGTTATTGATGTGAGAGAAAAAGTAGATTATGATTATGGTCATATCAACGGTGCTCGTAACATTCCAATCACAATGTTCAAACAAAGGTTTCAAGGTTTGAGAACAGACCAACCTATTTATCTTTGTGATGCTAACGGAATTGCTAGCTATCGTGCCGCTAGAATTTTAAAGAAGAATGGGTATAAAGATATATATATGCTCAAAGGCGGATATAAAAAATGGACTGGTAAAATCAAATCAAAAAAATGAGTTATTAATCAATTATTTAAATGAGCATGAGATATAAATGTTTATGTTCAAAGTAAAAAACACCTTCATTTAATAATGAAGGTGTTTTTTATATTTAAACTCTATTCAGATTTTACCAATATACTTGGATTTCGTCATCTCTCATTCATATATACTCTGTGGAACAACACAATAAAAATTGGCATAATTATATGGTAGTAAATATCTATTAACGTTACGATGTACACAAACTAATAACGCATTCAATGAGTATTTAACATAGAAATTTAACTGGTAATATTTTTAATATTTGATAAACAAAGCCATAAGCGCATCGTCTAAATTTAAAGACGTATAGATTAAGCCAAACGTAAATTTGATGTTTGTAAATATATCAAATTAAATAAATGTTTAAAAAAACGGGTGATTTTTTACTTAGATTTATGTAAAAACCACCCGTTTTATAAAATACTTGGGATATTGATATCTTAACGTTTTTTAATTACCTTTGTTTTAGAGGACAAACGACATCATGTTAAAAAATGGGATGTCTAACTTATACCTTAAATATGACGCTTTCAGAACTTTTATTTTTCTGAACGTAAATTTTCAAATTTCAATACTGGATGACGCGCAGCTTGTGTTTCATCTAAACGATCAATAATTGTTGTATGTGGTGCTTCTAATACTTTATCAGGATTTTCTTTTGCTTCTTTAGCAATTTCAATCATAGTATCGCAGAAATAGTCCAACGTTTCTTTAGATTCTGTTTCTGTTGGTTCTACCATCATACCTTCCTCTACGTTAAGCGGGAAGTAAATTGTTGGCGGATGGACACCAAAGTCTAGTAAACGTTTCGCCATATCCAATGTACGAACACCAAATTCTTTTTGCTTAGAACCGCTTAGGACAAATTCGTGTTTACAATATTGTTCATATGGAATTTCGAAATGTTCTTTTAAGCGTGCTTTAATATAATTTGCATTCAATACTGCAGCTTCTGAAACTTCTTCAAGGCCTTTATTACCCATAGTTCTAATATAAGTGTATGCTCTTAAATAAATTCCAAAGTTCCCGTAGAATGGTTTAACACGTCCGATTGAGTTTTCAATATCATTATCGTATTTATAAACGTCGTTTTCTTTAACCACCATTGGTTTTGGTAAAAAATGGGCAAGTTCTTTTTTAACGCCTACTGGGCCTGAACCTGGGCCACCGCCGCCATGAGGTCCTGTAAATGTTTTGTGTAAGTTTAAATGAACAGCGTCAAATCCCATGTCGCCTGGTCTGACTTTATCCATAATTGCATTTAAATTAGCACCGTCATAATACAATAGGCCACCAGCTTCATGCACAATATTTCGAATATCCATAATATTTTGCTCAAAAATACCTAACGTATTAGGGTTAGTGAGCATGATTGCAGCTGTGTTGTCGTTAACAAGGCGTTTTAAGTCCTCAATATCAACTTCTCCGCGTTCGTTAGACTTAACAGTTACAGCTTTAAATCCAGCAAACGCTGCTGAAGCAGGGTTTGTGCCATGAGCTGAGTCAGGAACGATGACTTCATTACGATGTCCTTCGCCATTTTTTTCGTGATATGCTTTGAAAATCATAAGCGCTGTCCATTCTCCGTGGGCGCCAGCTGCTGGTTGTAGTGTAACTTCATCCATACCTGTAATCTCTTTTAATTCTTCTTGCAAGCTATGGATGATTTCTAATGAACCTTGCACTTGAGATTCATCTTGTAATGGATGTGATTCAGCAAATCCAGGGATTCTTGCAATTTTTTCATTTATTTTTGGATTGTATTTCATCGTACAAGAGCCAAGAGGATAAAAACCTGTATCTACGCCAAAGTTTTTATTTGATAATTCTGTATAGTGACGAACTAAATCTAACTCGGCCACTTCTGGGAATTCAGCTTTGTCTTTTCTTATAAATTTATCATCTAATAATTTATCTACAGCTTTATTATCAATTTCTTTTTTAGGTAATGAATACGCATAACGACCTTCTTTAGAACGCTCAAAAATTAATGGACTAGATTTACTTACTACCATTTAATTCACCTGCTTTCTTAACAAATGTATCAATTTCATCTTTAGTTCTTAATTCTGTTACAGCAATCAGCATATGACTGTCAAAGCCTTCTCCAATTTCGCTTAAATCGAAACCTCCGATAATATCTTCTTGGATTAACGCATCATTGATATCTTTGACAGATTTATCAAATTTAACGACAAATTCGTTGAATGATGTACCATTGCTAACTTCAAAGCCTTGTTGCCTAAATTGCTCTTTAGCATAATTTGCATTTTCAAAATTTTGAACTGCAATGTCATAAATACCTTGTTTACCTAAAGCAGACATACATATAGATGAAGCTAAAGCATTTAAAGCTTGGTTTGAACAAATATTAGATGTTGCTTTATCTCTACGGATATGTTGTTCCCGCGCTTGTAAAGTTAAAACAAAACCACGATTTCCATCTTGATCTTCTGTTTGTCCAACTAGACGTCCTGGGGTTTTTCTCATTAATTTTTTAGTAGTAGCAAAGAAACCACAGTGTGGTCCACCGAATTGCGTTGGGATACCAAATGGTTGAGTATCTCCTACTACGATATCCGCTCCAAAACTACCTGGTGGTGTTAATAATCCAAGTGCAATTGGGTTTGCATAAACGATAAATAATGCTTTTTTATCTTCAATTAAAGCTTGGATTTTTTCTAAATCTTCAATTGAGCCATAAAAGTTTGGATATTGTACCGCAACTGCTGCAGTCTCGTCATCAATAGCATTTTCAAGCTTTTCTAAATCAGTGATTGTTCCATCCAAATCCACTTCAACGACTTCAAATTCTTTACGTGTTTTAACATAAGTGTGTAATACTTGTAATGCTTGGTAGTGCATCCCTTTAGAAACAACAATTTTATTTTTACGAGTTTGATTAAATGCTAAAATACATGCTTCTGCAAAACTTGTAATCCCATCATACATAGATGAGTTAGCGATATCCATATCAGTTAATTCGCATATTAACGTTTGGAATTCAAAAATGGCTTGTAATTCACCTTGGGAAATTTCAGGCTGATATGGTGTATAAGCCGTATAAAATTCTGAACGTGAAATCATTGAATCTACTACTGCTGGGGCATAGTGATCATAGACACCAGCGCCTAAAAATGATGTGTGTGTTTCTTTAGTAATATTTTTACTTGCAACTTTACTTAGTCTTTTAGTTAATGTTGTTTCTGATTCTGCATCTGGGATAGCTAATTCTCTATTTAATAGAATGTCTTTTGGAACATCTCCAAATAATTCATTGATTGAACCAGCACCAATAGTTTCTAGCATTTCGTGTTTATCTTGCTCTGTTAACGGAATATAACGATGACTCACAGTAACACCCCTTTAAATTATTTACTAATTTGATTTTTTTTAACAATTTTTGCTTTAGCTTGTCTTTTTCTAATTTGCACTATAATTTCTTTTCCCATTTCAAAAGCATCTCTATCTATTATAGCTAAACCAATGGATTTACCACTTAATGGAGATTGCGTACCTGATGTAATTTCACCAATTTCATTACCATCGACATCATAAACTGTGTAACCTGTTCTTGGAATTCCTTTATCAATCATTTCAATTCCAACTGTTCTTCGTTTCGAACCGTTTTCTTTTTGATCTTTTAAAACGCTTTTTCCGATAAAATCTGCATCAATTAAGGGTTTAGCTGCAAATGCTATCCCACCTTCATAAGGCGTTATTGATTCACTTAAATCTTGTCCATGTAATGGTAAACCAGCTTCTAATCTTAATGTATCTCTTGCGCCTAGACCACAAGGGGCCACATCATATTTTAAAATGGATGCCCAAAGATATGGTGTATCTTCAGATTTACAATAAATTTCAAAACCATCTTCACCAGTATAACCGGATTGTGACAGTATCACTTTTTTTCCAAAGAATTCAACATCTTGTTTAAATTCGAAAGGAGACATTTCAGAGATGTCTATATTGACATGTTCTTGAACAAAGTCACGTGCATTTGGACCTTGAACAGCTAATTGTCCATAATCACTCGATACATTTAAAACTTCTGCATCAAAGTTAGTAGCATTATTTTTCATCCACTCAAAGTCTTTATCAGTGTTACCAGCGTTTACAACTAATAGATATTCTTTTTCTCTGAGTTTATAAGTAATTAAATCGTCAATAATACCACCATGCTCGTTACATAATGCTGTATATTGAGCTTTTGTTGTTTCTAAATTGTCAGTATCATTTGAAAGCAAGTATTGTACAAGTTTATCAGCTTCAGGGCCTTTTATAAGAATTTCACCCATGTGGCTGACATCAAATAATCCCATTTTAGTTCTAACAGCATTATGTTCTTCTTTGATACTTGAAAATTGGACTGGCATTGCCCAGCCACCAAATTCAACAATTTTTGCCCCGAGATCCACAAAATTTTGATAAAGTGGTGTGTGTTTTAATTCATTAGCCATTAATAAACCCCCTATTGTTATATTAAAAAAGACAGAGTAGACTAAGCCTACCCTGTCAATAAATCCAGGAATGCGTCTCAGTATTATCCTTTTGCCTGAGAGTTTCGTTAAACTTGCACCTTCGGCGATGGATACATTAAATCATGTACCATTCTCTCTAATACTGGTCATTCGCTTTATATCGATTTCATTATCTCATTATATAAGTTTGAAAGCGATTTACTACTATTCACTTTGATGAATGCGATTTCATTATATCTTGAAACCCTAGATGAATACAAGCTTTTTAGTTTGGAAAATGATTTATTATTTGCATTTGGTCTATTGCTGTCATTTTTAATTCTATTGTATAAAATGTTTAATTCGCAATCTAGCCATACAACGTAATTTTGATTTTTCAATAAATTATAAGCGTGTTCCCCTTCTATGATACCTCCACCAGTGGAAATGATATCAAATTGGTTAATACATATAGTTAAATATTTATATTCCAAACTGCGAAACGTTTCTTCACCGAATTCCTCAAAAATTTCTGGTATAGATTTAGCTTCTTGTTGTACAATGAATTCATCTAAATCTACATAAGTTAACTGGTCCTTTTCAGCAATATGTTTACCTAAAGTTGTCTTTCCTGTTCCCATAAATCCTACTAAAATAAGTGGGGTATTCATCTTGTTTTTCAAAAATATCTTCCTTTATGCAAAAGTATTTGAATTTGCTTTTCATAATATGATTCAATATTATCAAGTGTTTTCAATTGAATGTTAAAATGAGCTGTATAAATCGCTATCAATGATAAATATAGCATATAAACCACCATCACAAAAGGATATATATAGCCTTTTGTATTAAAAGTAAATTTCTTTTTCAAAGTAAGTTCCCTCATTATATAATTTTACATATAATTTCATTCGTTTATTTTTTAACATTGTAAATTGAGCTTCTATAACATTATTTAATAAAGTGATATTGCCGCTATGGTTTATGGTTTTAATTATTTTACGATTTTTAAATTCGTAATAAATATTTTTTCCTTGTTTGTAATTTTTAATCTATATCCCCGATTTTCTATATTAAAAAATTGCGATTTGTTAAGTAACAACTCTTCTGTTAAATCCCTTGCAAAAAATTCTAAATCAATAGAAGAAGCAAAATTTGATTGATGCTTCAATGGAACGATGGATTTGTATAATAGTGGCAGCATTGTAAATACAACTATGGTAATAAATAATGCAAATAATACTTCGATATAAGTAAAACCAGTAACTTTATTTGTAATAGCATTTTTCATTTAAATAGTCCTTCGATTTTATACAAATTTTATAATTGTCTAATTTTATTTCATAGTCGGCTATTTTCACACCTTTGTTTAAATCCTTTTGATCATTATGTTTTAACGTGAGTAGCATCACGCGTTTCATATTAATATAGTCTAATTTATTTTTAAAAGAATAGTTTAGTTGTAAGATCATTGGTAGTAACAAATTGCACATTGCGATCATAATCGTAAAACTTAACATTGAATCTATGAGTATGCTAGCTTTAATTTTTCTTTTTTTCATATCTCATTCTCCCTTTTTCAATATGAAAAACCACTTTATAAATCACTTTATTTACAGATATATAGACAGTGCCAAATTTATTTGTATTTCCCTTATTATCAAAAGTTAAGTAATTGATATTAGTTTGAGGATAGATAAATGAATGATCTGGCAATTTTATATCGTTATTTTCAATCGACGGTTCTTTAACGGTTATTTTATTTGAGTAATGATTGAATATCAGTGTAATAGGCTTTCCATCTTTAATGGCTTTTGATTTTAAATAATTAAGTTTCAATATTAAGGAATTCATAAAAGGATTGGCTGTTTCACGCGTTTCTTTTTTACTGGACAAGTGATTTACTTGAACAATTAATAAAACACTTATGATACCCATAACAAACAATATTTCGGTTAATGTAAATGCCTTGCTAGTTTGCAACTACTTCACCGTTACTAATATGGATAGTAGCACCTGATTTACAATATTTCTGATTTTCTTTGATATAACCATCTGAAATAAGTTCCTCTATAGATTGTGGTTTTTTATTATGTTTTAATGTGTAAGCTTCAACTTGACTTTCTACCATTTTTATTTGTGCTTCACAACCAGTGCTTTGGATATGTGATGATTGTTTAGCGATATTAGGTATAATAAGGATAAGTAATAAACTAATAATTAATAGAACAAGTAGCATTTCAATCAATGTGAATGCTTTTTTATTGTATAGTTTTTTTATTTTATGCATTGAATGCGCTCCTAGTGTAGTTATTTAATCGTTTGCATTAAGTCAAACATAGGTAACATAATGACTAAATATAAGGCAATGATGAATAAACCTAATACTGTAAATAAGATTGGTTGTATAAATTTTATTAAAATTTGCGTATATTGTTCAATTTTTGTAAAAATAATATCGCTATATAATTTTAATTCAATCTCTAATTTACCTTTCTTTTCGCCCTCTGCTATAAAAGTAATGAGTCCTTTTTCAAACCAAGAAATATTATTTAATATTTCGCTTAGTTTATAACCTTGTTGCGTTCCACTTGATAATTCTGATGCAAGATAAACTAGATATGGGTCCTTTTTTTGCTTTGAATAAATATCGACAATAGAATACAAGTTCACGCCGTTTTTATAGAACAATGCAAATTCTGTAGATAATCTATAAGTTTTATAAAATTTGAAAAATTTACGTACAACGGGTATGCGTAAGATGATTTTATATTTCGCTTTAATTGGTAATTTTTTAATATATTTATAAAATAGTAATATGCAAAGTAATATCATTAATAAAGTAACGAGAAGTGTCTTAGGTAAGTGAGTTAATATCGAAGATAAAATAAATTGTATTGTAGAGAGTTCTACATCAAAATTTTTATATAGTAATTGGAATTCTGGTATGATTGTGTGGTTTAAAACAATTAACATAATGATAAAAATAGCCATAAGTAAAAGTGGATATTGGAGCGTTTTAAGAAGTTGTTGTTTAGCTTTATAATTTCTAAGTAAATAATCTTGAGCATGTGGCAATGTTGAAGTAAGTTCGCTAAACATTTCTGCAAAATAGATAATCATGATGATAATTTTAGGATAGTTTAATAATAAAAGTATTTGATAACATTGTGCACCTTGTTCTAATTGCGCTTTTATTTGTGCGGTTAATTTTGGGGATTTAATACTTATATGTTGAAGTAAAAAATTAAATGATTCAGATAATGTGAAACCATGTTCAAGCAAATTTTGTAACCTTTGGAGTAATTCAATTCGCGTTTTTTCGTTAATAATCATAAATTGAGATATGCTAAATATATCTATTAAGTGTTTCTTCACAAATTTCTCCTTCTTTAGCCATTTCGTGTAATTTAAAAGATAAATTTTGAAATGTGTTTGGAAGCGTAAGCTGGTTTTCGAAATAAAATTGTATATCTTCTCGTGTTAGTTGTTCATATATTAATGAACGCTCTTCTTTTGATGTAACGATAAGTCGTTGATTAATAATACTTAAGATCGTTTGACGTAGTTCTTGAACACTTATACCCATTTCTAATAACCTGCATAATGCGCCTTTACAGTTATTAGAGTGGATAGTTGAAAGCACTAAATGTCCACTTAAACTAGCATGTATGACCTGTTTAGCGATAGTTGCATCTCTAATTTCTCCTATAAGAATAATATCTGGGTCACATCTTAAAATTGCTTTAAAGGAGTTAGCATAATTAATACCTGCCTTTTCATTGATAGAAACTTGTGTAATACCTTCAATTAATCGTTCCACAGGATCTTCAACTGTTATAATATTCACATTTAATTGTTCTTTTGCGTGTAAAATCATTTGATACATTAATGTGCTTTTTCCTGATCCAGTTGGACCACTAAATAGTAGTAAACCTTGTTGTTTATTCATTAATTTGAATAATTGATTGAGACTTTGAATTTTTGCTGTTTTTTGAAAATATTGAGGAATAATCCTAACTACACAACTCTCATAACCTAAAGACAATGGCAAAGTAGAAATTCTTAAATAATATAGTTGTTTTAATTTATATGCATATCTACCACTTTGGGCAGCATTGTGTTTAGAAACATCTAATCCTGCTTGATATTTCATATAGGTAAGTAATTTCTTATAAGTGTTGATTTCTATTGTTTCTACTGTAACTAAAAATGCTTTCTTTCTGAATTTAATTTTTACTTTATTTTGGTTTGGTATAAAATGTACATCTGTAACATTTTCATGAATTGCCTTGTCAAAAATATTTTTAAATAATAACTTCAAAAAAACACCTCCTACACTTATACACGTAAGAGGTGTTTAAATTACTTTGGTTAATTAAAAATTAGCCATGTAAATATGGGTTAACTTGTTCGTCTTTAATTGTTGTATATGGTCCGTGACCAGGGAATAGTGGTAAGTCTTCATCTAATTCAAATATTTTATCTAGTATAGAAGCTACGAGTGTTTCATAGTCTCCTTTATATAAATCAGTTCTACCTATACCTTGCTTAAATAAAGTATCTCCGACAACTGCAAATTCATCAAAGACAAATGACAAACTACCAGGTGAATGTCCAGGTGTATGGAGCACATTAAATTGGAAACCTTCTATCTCTACCGAACCTTCATCAAGTTGGTTTGGAGATACGTTGCTAGTTATTGGCTCAAGACCATATTGCTTGAATTTCTCTGAACCATTTTTATATGTGTCAGTTAAAAAATCAAATTCAAGTCGATGCATATAAACCGGGACTTGATATTTTGCTACGACGTCATCTAAAGCGCCAATATGATCAAAATGAGCATGTGTTAATAAAATTGCTTTTAACGGTTTATTAATTTGATTTAATTTTTTTTTAATCAAATCATAATCACTTGCAGGGTCAACTAAAATAACGCTTTTTTCATTCTCAATGAAATAAGTATTCGTCTTAACTAGACCCAATGCTAAACTCGATATTTGCACTATTCTTGCCCTCCATTATCCAAATGTTTTTCAACAGATGCCAATTTGTCATTCATTTTACGAGATTTATCTCTTCGCTCGTCAATTCTAATATTCGTACACACTCTATCGACACCTTTATTAAAAGGTAATTCATGAATGGCTTGAACTACTTCAAATAAATCTTTTAAATCGCCTTCAATCAAAGTATTCATAGGAGTTAACTGATAATCAATTTTACCTTGCGCTTTATATTCTTTTAATTTTGTTTGTATCTCAGCAATATATTTACTTACACTTGGCCCTTCTGTTCCGACAGGTATAACAACTACATCTACGATAGCCATTATTTAACACCTTCCTTTTCGATGATATAAGTATAAATTAAACCAGCAGCACCTGTAATACCAGCGTCATTACCTAGTTTAGCTTGCACAATTTCTGTACCTTGTTGTGCTGGCGTAAATGTTAAATTATGATATTCTGTTTTAATATTTTCAATTAAAATCAATCCTGCTGTAGACATACCACCACCTAAAACAATATATTTAGGGTTGCTTGTCACACTAATGATACTACATAAATAAGCAATATAATTTGCAACACGTTCTGTAATAAAAATACAGAATTGATCTCCTGCTTTAGCTGCATCAAATACAGCTTTGGCAGTAACTTCATTATCTTTAATGAGTTGTAATATTGATGATTTGAATGTTAATTTTGGATAATAAAAATTAACTAAATTGACTACACCAGTGGCAGAAGCAACAGTTTCGATACAACCAGACTTCCCACAGTTACATTTAAAGCGTTGATCATGGTCTACTCTAAAATGGCCTATCTCAGCACCTGAACCGTTGTGACCATGGACAATTTCACCATTAGAAATAATACCACCACCGAGACCAGTACCTAATGTAATTGCAACCACTTCATCCGAACCTTGGCCTGCACCTTTATGTTTTTCGCCTAATGCTGCAACATTCGCATCATTATCAACATAAACAGGACAATCTACAAATTGTTTAAAGATATGTCTCACATTTACCGTATCTTTCCAATATAGGTTAACGGCACCATTAACTTCACCGGTTTCAAAATTAACTGGCCCTGGCACTCCGATACCAACTCCCAATACATCTGAAAAAGTAAATTCAGAATTGTCGATATGTTCAACGAAAGAATCATAAACATTTTTTAACAGTGCATAACCTGTAGTATCTGAAGTATCAGTTTCAATAGACCATTTCTCTATTTGTTCAAGTTGCTGATCGAATATTCCGAGCTTACAAGTTGTTCCACCAATATCTGCTGCTAAGATAATTTTTTTCATTTATTTATTCATCCTTCTCTGAGTTTAAGGAAACGTTAGTTCTAATAATAGTAATGGCAACAAACTATTAAAATTCTAGTTAAAATAAGTGTATATTACTACTTTAAAATCCATTTAGTACGTTGAAAATAACTGTTCTTTTCCTTAAATTTTATTTAGTATCTTTGTTAAAAACATATACTTCTATTTTAATATTATTCGTTTCACAATTGCAATAATAATGAACAAAGGCGCGATATAGAAATCTATTTTCCTTTAAAGATTTCATTATCCCGCTCTTTTAAGTTTAAATGATATAGTTATTGTTCACTTCTTCTTTGATTAATAATTAATTTGCATTTGATATACCTATCTTGTGTAATTAAGTTATATTCATACAACGAATGTATTTCTTGTTCCATCATTTCATATACATCTTCTTTATCTTTGAAATAAATAATAAAACCAAATTTTTTCAAAAGTTGTTGAACGTCATAAAATGTTTTTATTTCCTCAATCACTATCATCGCTCAATTCTTTATTTAAATTGATATAATCTCTATTACTTGGATCATTTTTTAATGCAGTTTTAATATATTTTTGAGCTTTATCTTTATTATCGATGGACCTATTTGCAACAGCTAGTTGATAGTTTAATATTGCAGAATCAGGGAAATGTCTTAAACCTCGCTCCCATGTTGCCATGCCTTCAGCTTTTGAGTCAGTTGTCGCACTGATAAATCCTTTTAAATAATATGTCTCATCGTCTGCGTAATTTTTATTTATTGTATGCTGAACCATGTCTTTAGCATCTTTATAGTTACCGCTTTTCATTTCTTTTTCAATGATTGTATTATATATATTATCTTCCTGTATGGTGAAAATGCGTATTTGAAATCCTATGAATAATACAATAAGCAAAATAAGGAATATCCAAAATTTATTCTGGTTTAGTTTAAAATAATAGCCTATTAATGTGATAAGTAATCCACCAATAAATCCACCGATATGTGCTACTATATTTACGTTTTGCATAAGCAATGACACACCGATTAAGATGACAAGTACGATTAACAATTGTCCTATTAATTTTCGATTATATTGTTTCCCAATATACATAAACGCAAAAATAGCACCAATTAAGCCAAAAATAGCCCCACTTGCCCCGACGGATACAGTATCAGTATTAAAAGATAATGAAGCAAAATTACCAAATAAACCAGCGACAAAATAAATGACTAAGAATCGCCAGTGTCCTACTATAGATTCAACTATTTTTCCAAATATGAATAAAGTTAACATATTCATTAGTATATGCTCAAAATTATAGTGTAAGAATATAGAAGAAATTACCCTATACCACTCACCATGAACTACATTAAAATGTACTAGACCGCCTACGTCTAAAAGTTTCAAATCAGAAAATCGGTTTAAAAATAAAACCATAGAAAGCCAAATAATGATATTAATTGCAATTAATGTGTATGTAATTGGTGCAAATTTCAGCATATGTTTTTCAATAGGATTATTGTTTAAAGCTCTTTGCTTATAATATGATTTCGTTTGATTAGAACTTTGATTGAAAACACTTTTTATAAAAAAATTTGGCATTATTTTTTCAATTTGATCAGCTTGACGGATAATTTTTACTTTGAACTTTATTGATTTCAGTTCATCTAAATTTTCATCAGTAAATGTTTTATCAGTATAAATAAATAAGTTATAACTTTTAGGTTTGAAATCTAAAAATGCTATAATATCTTCTTCATGGTCTTGGATTCTACTTTTATCAAATCTAACTTCTTGTGTGGAGTTGGCTCCAAATTTAAATATAACAACGGATTGTTTTTTCTTATTTGCCAACCAAATTTCTGTATCGTCTTGATTGCGATGCACTATTTGATAATTTAAATATTTAACCCAAGTAAAGATTGACTTCCAATAATGTTTTTCTGTAATCATTTTAGCCTCCATTATTTTGTTGTTGCTATAATTAGTGCTTGTACTGGTTGATCATGTGCTTCAATTTCGAAATCATCAAGCTGGAAGTCGTAAATTAAACTTATCGTTGACTGTTGATGGTGTGTTAAAAATTTATCAAAATAGCCCCCGCCATATCCAATTCTATAACCTGCATCGTTAAAAGCTAAACCAGGGACAATGAGTAAATCTAAGTCATTTGAAATTTCTGTATCGGATATGACGTGGTTAATTCCTTTATCATCAGATCCAATATTAGATAAATCATCCACGTGTTTAAAGGACATTTCTTTAGCCTTATAGTTTGTTTCAGGGACGTATACTTTTTTGTTATCACTAATCATCTTAGAAATAATTGGGTATGTATCCACTTCATGGGGCATTGAAAGCACTATACCTATACGTTTTGCTGATTCATATTCGCTCGTATGCATCAGTGCTTCTGTTAAGTATTGATCGGCAGATGGTTTCTGGTCTTCTACAGCAAATGCTTTCATTAATTTTATTTTTTCTTGTCTTAATGATTTTTTATCCAATTTTGACACCTTCCCGTTAGATATACTCATTTTATTATAACGTTTTAAAAATATAATGTCATTAAACTGCTATTTCAAGCACTCTTATTATTTTTCGAAAAAATAACCAGACTCTATAGTTAGAATCTGGTTTAAAATATAAATTATTTTGTTTCACGGTGCAATGTATGTTTGTTATCACGAGCACAGTGTTTTTTCATTTCAATACGTTCAGGATTAGTACGTTTATTTTTTGTTGTGATGTAGTTTCTTTCTCCACATTCTGTGCAAGCTAGTGTTACGTTTACGCGCATGCTAATTCCTCCTTACCTTTTCAAAATACGACTTATTTATCATACCATTTAGTTATAAAATTGAAAAGTATTAATTTTCAATAGAGACCATAACAAAAGGATTTTTCATTAAAATATGAAAGTATTTTGTTAATTTTTATCTTTTTCTTTAAAATAATAGTTTATAATATCTCTTCCTAAGTCCCCGCCGTTCAACCAAGGTTCTGGGACTGGGTGATTTGTGTAGACAATAGAAAACGCTAATTTAGGATTTTCTATTGGAGCGTAACCGACATAAGTTGAATTGACTCTTGGTTCTCCATCTTGGAATACTTCTGCTGTACCTGTTTTACCAGCAGATGGGACAGTAGTATCATTAAAGCTTTGGTAACCCGTACCTTCTTTTTCATTAAAAGCCATTTTAAAGCCTTCTTGAACTTGTTTTATTTGATCAGAAGTATTATTAACTTTATTCAATACGTTGCCTTTAACTTTTTCTTTAACAGGTCCTAGTGTATCTTTATTTGTTGCTTTCCTGATTTCTAAACCAATATGCGGTTGAATTCTATAGCCGTTATTAGCAATTGTAGAAACATATTGAGATAATTGAAGTGGTGTATAAGTATCATATTGACCAATAGATAAGTCTAAGAAATTACCGGGGTTATCAGTCAATGGTTCAATTTGACCACTTGTTTCATTTGGTAAATCGATACCTGTTTTAACACCTAATCCAACTTGGTTTAAACCTTTACGTAATTTTTGGCCAGCTTCAGAAATATCTGTTGGCAATGACATATTAGGTGTGTATGGAGAGCCTGCAATCTTCAATGCCGTTTTAATCATATAAACGTTTGATGAATGCATTAATGCTTCTTTATCATCGATTGTGACTTTACCATCTTGGTTAAAGTACGAACGCTTGGAAAGCCCACCAGAGAAAGTTAAAGGTTCATCAACCATTTCTTCGCCAACTTTAATTGCGTCGTTTTGATAACCCGCTAATAACGTTCCACCCTTAACAGAAGACCCTACTGCATATTGAGAAGTGAAATTACCAATATCATAATCCGTGAGATCACCATTTTTATCAATTTGTTTACCTGCCATCGCTAAAATATCACCGTTATTTGGATTTTGAACGACGACTAACGCATTATCCATATTTTTAGCGCCTTCGCTACGTAATTTACTTATTTGTTTTTCTAAATATTCTTCTGTTTTCTTTTGTAAATCAATATCAATACTTAATACGAGGTCATCGCCTCGTGAACCTGGATGAATGACTTGTGAATCTATTACTTCGCCAGATTTATCCGTAGTATATTTCATTTCTTTCTTTTTCCCTTTAAGGATATCATCATATTGATACTCTAAATAAGATTTACCAACACGATCATTTCTTGAATAACCTTTTGACAAATACTGTTCCGTGAGTTCTTTAGGAATACCTTCTTGTGTAGTAGAAACATCACCAAAAATACCTCTTAATGTATCTTTGTATGGATATTTTCTATCCCAATCCATAGTTGTATTAACGCCCGGTAAATCAGAAAGTTTTTGTGATACTGCTGCATACTCCTCGTCTGTAACATCTTCATTTTTAATCATTTGAGGATCTAATGCTGAACCAGCCATCATCTCACGATATATGGCTAACACTTGTAAATCTTTGTCCGAGAACGAATCAAATTGTTTTTCGCCAATTTTTTTATGTAATGCATCATCATACTCATCTTGAGAAATACTGCCATCATCTAATAGTGATTGTTCGTTTTTCATTAATTGTTCCGCTTTATTTGGATGTTTTAAAATCCAAAAATCTTGTTTATCTCGCTCAGTGATTTTAGCAGTATCCATCTTGATTAATTTGGATAATTTTTCAGCAATATCTAACACTTCAGATTGAGAAGTCTTCCGTCCGCGGGAATATGTAATTGCTTTTTTAGATGCGTTATCTACGAGTACTTTACCATTTCTATCCAAAATTCTTCCGCGTGGGACCGCTTCATTGACGGTTAAGTTTTCACTGTTTTTAATTAATTGCTTGTAATGAGAGCCCTGTGCTATTTGCAAGTAACCTAAACGTAATACAATTATTGCAAAAATAAATACAATGACGCCAAATACAAAACTTATTCTTTTGTTCATGGTATTTCTTATTTTTTCATCATTTGATTTTTCTTTTAATCTTTTTAGCAAAACAACATACCTCTATTCAAAAGTGATCACTTTAAATGATATATGAAATTGGCGGAGATTTCTATTATTTTAATTAAAAAAATGACGGCCTTTAAAAGGCCGTCAAAAATTGAAGCTTAATTATTTAGCAGCGTTATATAATTCGTCTACTTTTTCCCAATTTACAACATTCCAGAAAGCACTAATATATTCTGGGCGTTTGTTTTGGTATTTAAGATAGTAAGCATGTTCCCAAACGTCTAAGCCTAGGATTGGCGTTTTGCCTTCAGTTAATGGATTATCTTGGTTTGGTGTTGTAACGATTTCTAAGTCACCGTTATTAACAACTAGCCAAGCCCAACCTGAACCAAAGCGAGCTGCAGCTTTATCAGCAAATTCTTCTTTAAACGCATCTAAAGAACCCCATTGTTCTTTAATTTTATCAACTACAGTTCCTTTTTCTTCAGAATTTGGAGTTAACAATTCCCAGAATAATGAATGGTTTAAATGTCCGCCACCATTATTTCTAACAGCTGTTTGAATGTCTTCTGGTACACTATCTAAATTAGCAATAATTTCTTCGATTGATTTAGATTCTAAATCAGTTCCTTCAATTGCTGCATTTAATTTAGTTACGTAAGTGTTGTGGTGCTTGTCATGGTGAATTTCCATTGTTTGTTGATCAATATGTGGTTCTAAAGCATCAGAACCATAAGGTAAATTTGGTAATTCAAAAGCCATAAATAATCATCCTCCTAATTAATCTTTAAATAAAGCATAACAACTAAAAATGATGACAACAATTAATATGCTTATATATTAATTCAAAAGTCATAAAATAATATTTGTTATCTTTAGTTACTTTATTAGTATATCTCAAATCACTGCAATTTAAACATCTTTGGCTAAGTATTTTAAAAATTCTAAGTAATTCATACTAATGACCTATGCTTAGAAGGAAGGTTTTTAGTAATAAGCGACATATTGTGCTATTTTACAAGCAAATCATTACAACTTTGTTTACAATTATTGCACGCGTTGGCAAGCTTCACATATGCCATAAACTTCTAATTTATGTCTGTGAATATCAACTTTTGGTAAAAAAGATTTAATTTGTTCAATAGGGCAAAAATCAATTACTTTTGTGTCACCGCATGATTCACAAATAAAATGATGATGATGGTGGTCCGTACACGCGATTCTAAATTTCATTTCCCCATCAAGCTCAGTTCCTTCTACAATACCTAAATCTTTAAACAGGTGTAAGTTACGGTATATAGTATCAAATGAGATACCCGGATAACTTTCATCTAATTTTTGTTGGATATGCTTTGCGTTAATGTATTTATCTTCATTTACAAAAATATTAATCATATCTCTTCTTTTATTCGTATATTTATGACCTTCTGTTTTTAGAATATTAATAGCTTCATCTGTCTTCATTATTAATAGCCCCTTTCACAGTTCTTACTTTAATTTTTTGATATAACATCATGATTGCTAATAAAAGTACAAGTAATACTACAATCACACCGCCAGGAGAAATATTCATATAAAAAGCTAAAACTAACCCAGCAATAACGGAAAATTCACCAATGACAACGCTCAGGGTGATTAATTGTTTAAACCCTTTTGTCATACGCATAGCTATAGCTATAGGAAGTGTAATCAATGCGCTCACTAATAATATACCCACAACTCTCATAGATGCAGATATGACTAATGCTACAATGATAATAAATAAAAATTGTATCCATTTTGGTATGCCAATAACTTTACTATATTCCTCATCAAAAGAAAGAATAAATAATTCTTTATAAAATAAAAGAATGAAAGCTAATACAATAACGACAATCACAATAATTGTTGATAAATCACTAACCGTTACGGCGCTTATTGAACCAAATAATAAACCTACAATTTCTTGGTTGAAACCATCAGCTAATGAAATGAATATTGCACTTAATGCTATACCTGCACTCATGATAATTGGTATCGCGATTTCTTGATAATTACTATACGAAGTTCTAAGGTTTTCGATTAACAGCGCACCTACGATTGCAAAGAGAATACCAAACCACATTGGATTTATGAACGCTAATGCTGGTGCAATCGTAACAACGAACATGCCAAAAGAAATGCCCCCAAGTGTAACGTGACTTAATGCGTCTGCAATTAAAGATAATCTTCGTACCACGATAAAAGCTCCGATTAATGGCGCAATAAATCCAATTAAAATACCACTAATAAAAGAGTAACGCATAAAATCAAAATTTAATAACGCCTCAATCATGATGAACAACACTCCCTATTATGTTGATGGTCTACGAATTGGATGGGATGTCCATAAATTTTTGAAATTTCTACTTCATCTAATGATTTAAAATCTTCAGTCGTACCGTGGAAATGTAAATGTTTGTTTAAACAAGCTACTTCAGTAGCAGTATCTGCCACAACGCCTATATCGTGGGTAACTAAAATAATAGTCACACCTTCTTTTTTCAATGTTTCTAAAGTTTCATAAAATTCATTAACGTGTTTAGCGTCTATACCATTCGTTGGCTCATCTAATATGAGCACAGAAGGATTGCTAATTAACGCTCTGGCAATCAACACGCGCTGTTGTTGTCCACCAGATAATTCTGCAATATTTTTATGCATTAAATGGCTAATATTTAACCGATCTAATACTGCCTCAACCTGATTTTCATCCTTTTTGTTAAACCATTGAAATAATTTCTTACGCTTTGTAAGCCCACTCGTGACGACTTCTTTAACGCTCGCAGGAAACCCTGATTTAAATGCTTGTGCTTTTTGAGAAACATAACTGATTTTATATAAAGATTGCTTTCCATTATACACCTTACCGTCTACAAAAATTTGACCTTTTTGCAATGGTAATAAACCTAAAATTATTTTTAATAAGGTTGATTTACCTGCGCCGTTCGGTCCAACAATCGCTAAAAATTCACCTTTATTAATTTTTATGTTTATATTTTCCAAAACTTTCTTGTTATCAAAATAATAATCAATATTTTTTAATTCAAATACTGCAGTAGTCATCTTTTCACCTCGTTCTATACTATACAACTTGTGGACAATTATGTAAATAGTAATGTTTACGAATTAAAAAAAGAGCGAACTAGAAATCTAATTTTAAGTGATTTCACGTCTCGCTCTGTTAATGGCAATAATATTTAATAATTGGTTGAAATATTATTGCGTTAAAATTTTATCTTTTAAATTTTCATCGAATTTTTGTTGTTTAAGCATTTCGATTTCAAATTTATAAGGTGGTTTTTTATTCTTTTTATCTTCACCAACATACGGTGTTTCAAGTATTTTTGGTATATCTTTAAATGTGTCATGATGAACAATATAATTTAATGCATCAAAACCAATATAGCCAAAACCGATATTTTCATGTCTATCTTTGTGAGCGCCAATATCATTTTTACTATCGTTTACATGGACAACTTTAATTCTATCGACACCGACAATTTTATCAAATTCATTTAGTACACCATCAAAATCTTCTTTAACATTGTAACCAGCATCATGGGTATGACATGTGTCAAAGCAAACTGATAAACGTTCATTATGATTCACACCATCAATGATTTTAGCAATTTCTTCAAAGTTTCTACCAATTTCAGAACCTTTACCAGCCATCGTTTCAAGTGCAATTCTGACATTGTTATCATTTGTTAACACTTCGTTTAATCCTTCGATTATTTTTTTAATGCCGGCATCAGCGCCTTCTCCTACATGTGACCCTGGATGTAATACAATATCTTTAGCGCCGATAGCTTGTGTTCGTTCAATTTCACTTTGAAGAAATTCAACACCTAAATTAAATACATGTGGCTTCACTGTGTTAGCTATATTAATAATATAAGGTGCATGAACTACGATGTTTGAAAGCCCATATGTTTGCATTAATTCTTGACCTTGTTCAATATTCAATTCTTCTATAGGCTTTCGTCTTGTATTTTGCGGTGCACCCGTATAAATCATAAAAGTAGATTCACCAAATTTATGTGCCTCTTCTGCTGATCCTGCTAACATTTTTTTACCATTCATAGATACGTGAGATCCTAATAACATAGTTACCACCAATCCTTTATTTATTTTTTTCTGGCTTGACGATTTTGCTTTTTGCTAAATTTTTTACGTTCTTGACGTTTTAAATGTTCTAAATCACGTTGGAATTTTTTCTTATAACCAGGTTTAACCTTTTTCTTGTTTCTTTTTACTTTATATTTCAATTCATTAGTTAAATGATCATCTTTGTTTTTACGCGATTGGCGTGTATTGTGTGCTTTAATCGATTTTATTTCATCATTTTTAATATCAACGTTTTCGAAATGATAACCACGTTGCTCTATTAATGCTATGTTTTCTTCTTCTTCAGGACTATATAGTGTAATAGCAACCCCTTTATATTGGCCACGACCTGTACGGCCAACTCGATGTGTAAAGAAATCAATGTCGTTCGGTACATCAAAATTAATGACATGACTCACACCTTCAATATCTATACCACGGGAAGCTAAATCACTTGCAATCACATATTGAAATTCTAAGTTTCGGATACGTTTCATTTGTTGTTTACGTTCTCTAGGTGTTAAGCCACCATGTATCATACCTAATTTCAGTCCAGCAGTGTTTAATTGATCAGCAAGTTCATCAGCGCTATCGCGACTATTGCAAAATATAATACATAAATACGGATTTAAGATATCGATTAATTTAATTGTTTTTTCTATTTTTGCTTCACCTTTCGTAGGGATCAAATAGAATTCGATATTCTTTTTATTTTTTTGTGTGCTTTCAATTTCTACATAGTCAGGGTTTTCTAAATATTTATTTAAAAATGGATGCAGTGACTTAGGAATAGTAGCACTAAATACTGCTAAATGAGACCCGTCATCTAATCTTGTAGCAATGTGATCTACTTCGTCTATTAATCCTAAATCAATCATTAAGTCAGCTTCATCAACTACTAAATAAGATGCCAAATGGACATGCAAATCGCCATGTTTGGCTAAATCATTTATCCGTGTTGGTGTTCCGATAACAAGCTGTGGTTGATTTTTAGCACGTTGACGATCTTTCTCAATATCAGTACCACCTATAAAAAGTTTAACTGATACACCTTTTTTATATTCTGCTAAATGATTTGCAACATCAAAGAGTTGCTGTGCTAATTCTCGAGTTGGCGCTACAATAATAGCCTGAGGTTCTTTAATATCTATATTAATCAAGTGTACCAATGGTAATAAAAAGGCATGTGATTTGCCTGTGCCTGTCTGGGATTGTCCGATTAAATTGACTTGCTTTAATATTTTGGGAATAACGCGGTTTTGAACTTCTGTTGGTTGATTAAAGTTCAAATTTTGTACCGCCTCTATTAAAGTCGGTTCTAAATTAAACTTATCAAATGGGTGATTTGCCATGTTTTGGCCTCCTTAAATCTTCATCTTTTCTATTATAAAGCATTCTTTCTTAATTTTGAACTAAATATTTTAAGCAGACTGAACCGTTAGTAAAAACAAATAAATCTAATAGAGACCGAAACATAAATAATGTTTCGGTCTTGTATTTCATATTGGTAGTAGAAAACTAGAATGGTAAAGCGCTTGTGCCAAACTATTTTCACAAAAATATTAATATAAGGAAAATCAACTCGCCTACAATTTATACAAAAAATAATTTTTATATAAATGTTAAGCTAGAAATAATCAAAAGGGTCAGTGTTTAATTTAGATGGCTTAATTCCAAATGAAACGTGGCTAAATTTAAGCCAATCTTGCAATAATTGGCTTAAACCATCTTTCATTACATATTCACTATAATGATTAATATCTAATAAATTGATGCCGGCGATTTTTGCGTCTAGCGCATCATGGTGTTTAATATCTCCAGTAATAAATATATCTGCGCCTTGTTGTGCTGCATTGTATTCAAATCCAATTCCAGAACCGCCAATAATTGCAACTGTTTTAATTGTATCTTCTAAATTTCCAATAAATCTAACGCTAGGCATGGCTAACTTTGTTTTCACATGATTCACGAAATCACGGACGTTCATTTCTGTGTTAAGTTTACCCATCATTCCCAAACCATAATCTGCTTGCTTTTCTAATTTTATAAAATCAAAGACAGGTGTTTCATAAGGATGGTTTTCAATAATTAATTGCTCAGCAAGTACTCTTTGATGCGCTTCTATCATAAATTCTAATTTAAATTCATTAACTTCTTCAATTTTATCTATTGAACCAATATGTGGCTTAGCATCACCTGTGGGTTTAAATTGCCCGTTGCCTAGGCTTTCGAAGAAACAATATGCATAATTTCCTTCTTGAGCTAAACCAGCATCACTTAAAGTTTCTTTAAATGATTTAAGATTTGATTCAGGGATAAAAACTTGTACTTTATAGTAATTTAAAGTTTCTGGATTTAAAACACGTTGATGATTTAGTTGAAGTTTATCTGCTAACATTGCGTTAACGCCTTTGGAATAAACATCTAAATTGGTATGTAAGGCGATTAAATTAATATCATTTTTTATTAATTTACGTAATATAGCTCCATAACCATCTTGATCAATAATATTTTTTATTCCTTTAAAAATAAGGGGATGATGGCAGATAATCGTATTATAATTATGGTTGATTGCCTCATCTACAACTTCATCGGTACAATCTAACGCTGTTAAGATTCCAGTTATTTCAGAAAATTCATCACCAATTAGTAATCCTACGTTATCCCATGATTCTGCTGTTTTCAAGGGTGCGTTTTGATTTATAACTTGAAGTAACTTTTTAACATTCATTTACAACACCTCATTAATTAAGTTGATTTCATTGTTAATTTCTATTAATCGATTATTATGTTTATGATGATCGAGATGGCTTTTAATTTTATTAAGCGACGCGCATTCATGTTCCCATTTTTTGAAGAATAAGTCGGTCTTATTTTTCAAAAGTATTGGGCCGAATTTTATCTCTGACTCTGAAAGTTTCTGTTTAGTTTCAGAATAATCAGCAACAATAATTTCATAAATATGACCTTTTTCTTCTAAAATGGCTTCTTCCACAATTACATAATTCATGTGTATGAGCAAGCGCCTGATCGCACTTGACTGTATATTACTTTGTAAAATAAGTCTCGGGTGAGAGGTCAATTTTGCTTGTCCATTTTTAATGATTTTTGCTATTAAGGGGCCGCCCATGCCACAAATTGTAACACAATTAATCTGCTCGTTAGGGTTTAGCACTGATAAGCCATCACCAAGTCTAACATCGATGTAGGGACTTAATTTATGCTCTATGACATTTTTTACTGAAGCTTCAAATGGCCCCTTTATTACTTCTCCTGCAATTGCTTTTTTAACCAAATTATTTTCAAGAGCATAAATAGGTAGATAAGCGTGGTCTGAGCCGATATCTGCTAATGTTTCTCCTGTTATATAAGTACTCACTTTTTTTAATCTTTGATTTAATGTAACCATAAAAGCGCTCCTCTATATATATGTAAAAAGCTCTTTTGCACATCAAGGTACAAAAGAGCTGAAAAATTAATCCATAAAGTCTTTTAGACGTTTACTTCTACTTGGGTGTCTTAATTTTCTTAATGCTTTGGCTTCTATCTGACGAATTCGTTCTCTTGTAACACCAAAAACTTTACCTACTTCTTCTAAAGTACGCGTTCTACCATCATCAAGGCCAAAACGTAAACGTAATACATTTTCTTCTCTATCAGTTAATGTATCTAAAACGTCTTCCAATTGTTCTTTTAATAATTCGTAAGCAGCATGATCTGAAGGGCTTTGAGCTTCTTGATCTTCTATAAAATCACCTAAATGACTATCGTCTTCTTCGCCAATTGGGGTTTCTAATGAAACAGGCTCTTGAGCTATTTTTAATATTTCTCTTACTTTTTCAGGTGGTAAATCCATTTCTTCACCAATTTCTTCTGGTGCTGGATCACGTCCTAAATCTTGTAATAATTGTCTTTGGACACGAATTAATTTATTGATCGTTTCTACCATATGCACTGGAATACGAATCGTACGAGCTTGGTCAGCTATAGCACGTGTGATTGCTTGACGTATCCACCAAGTTGCGTAAGTTGAAAATTTAAATCCTTTATTGAAATCGAATTTTTCTACCGCTTTAATTAATCCCATATTACCTTCTTGGATTAAATCTAAGAAAAGCATGCCACGTCCAACATATCTTTTAGCTATACTTACAACTAGACGTAAGTTTGCTTCTGCCAATCTAGACTTAGCAACTTCATCACCTTGTTCAATTCTTTTAGCCAATTCAATTTCTTCTTGTGCGTTTAATAAATCAACGCGTCCAATTTCTTTAAGATACATACGTACAGGGTCATTAATTTTAACACCTGGAGGTGCACTTAAATCATTAGGGTTCAACTTCGAATCTTTATCTGAACTATCTTTCTCATTTACTAAACTGATATCATTATCAGTTAATTGGTCAAATAGTTCATCCATTTGATCAGAATCCATCTCGAAATTTTGTAATTTCTCTGCAATTTCTTCGTGGCTTAGATGCCCTTCTTTTTTACCTTTTTCAATTAATCGTTTTTTTACATCTTCTAAAGTTAGAGATGGGTCAATGGTTTGCTTTTTAAGTGTAACTTTATTTCCAGACATGAAAAGGCCTCCCGAATATAATATCAACTTAGCATCGTGATATTTTGATAGATGAACTTATTATTATCTACCCACTATCTATACGATTTATGCAAGTTGTTAAACCCAATAATATACAGATATATTCATTGTTAAGTTAATTCATTCTATTTTTATTATAGTCTACAATTTTTTCTAGGTAATATTTTTGCAACTCTAAATCACCTAATCTAGAAGCCTCCCGTAGCTTATGATTAAGCGATTCAATCGTTTCTTCGTTTCTATTTGTTATTAGCATGTTTAAATAATCATCGATTTCATGTTCGTAAGGTTCTTCATTTATCATATAATTATCCAATGATATAAATGCTTCTTTAATTTCATTATTATCGATATATTGTAAAACGTCACTAATATTGAACGTATCGTTCCCAGAATAAAACTCATGTAAAACATTAAATATACGCTTAAAATAATGATTTGTAAAGTCTTCTGAGTAAAGTAATTTATGATAATTTAAAAAAGTGTCTTTATCATTCATAAAATGTTTTAATAAAGCGCGCTCTGCTTTTTCTTGTTTATTTAAATTAGTGAATTGCGGGACACTAGGCGTTTGGTAAGACTGTGGTTGATAATAATCTTGTCGTTGTCCTATTTCAATATTTAAACTATCCATGCTTACTTTAAACAATTCTGATACGTCTTGCAATATCTTTTTGCGTAAAATAGATGACTGCATCAAAGAAATGTCATGCGTAATTTCTTTTAAATATTTCTCGTAAGCTAAATCATTATTTTCTATTTCCTCTTGGTGCATATGCACTTTATATAGTATAAATGCTTTTTTTTCATGTTCGACGTAATAGTTAAAAGCATCGGCACCGTGTTTACCAATGTATTCATCTGGATCCATGTTTTTTGGTAATTGTACAACAAACACATTTAACCCTTGCTGTAACAAAATTTGACCGGATTTCAAAGTAGCTTCACTACCAGCAAAATCACCATCAAACATCAGCGTCACATTAGAGGTTAGTTTTTTCATAAACGCTATATGCTCTTGAGAAATCTGTGTTCCCATACTAGCCACTACTTGTTTTAAACCTGCGTAATCCGCTTTTATAACGTCCATAAACCCTTCTAGTAAAATAATTTCATCATTTTTTCGAATGGCTTTTCTAGCATGATCAACGTTGTATAGTAATCTTCTTTTTTGAAATATAGGTGTTTCTGGGCTATTAAGGTATTTAGGTTCTTGATCTGTATAAGTCCGACCAGAATAACCAACAGTTCGTCCTTGTGCATTTGTTAATGGAAACATAATTCTATCTCTAAACCGATCATAATAACTAAAGTTTTCTTCATTTCTTGAAAGTAAACCAGCTTCATAAGCTAACTGAATATCGTATCCTTTTTTCTGTAAAAAATCATGACAAAAGTGAGCATTGTTTGGGGCATACCCTATTTTTCGTCCATCTATGAGCTCATCAGTGAAACCACGCTCTTTTAAATAGGTTAAAGCCGCTTCACCCTCAACTGTTTTTTTTAATGCATAGTGATAATATTCTTGCATTAATTCATGCATTTCAATCATTTGTAAATCTTCTGAAGCAATTTGGTGATTTGCATTTTGACCAGCAGATTGCTGTGGCGTTTCAATTTCAATATTGACGCGTTCACCTAGTAACTTTACCGCTTCAGTAAAAGAAACATCTTTGATTTCTTGCGTAAATTGGAAAACATTCCCACCTTTTTTACAGCCAAAACAATGGCATATTTGTTTATCTTCAGAAACAGTAAATGAAGGTGTTTTTTCATCATGAAAAGGACACAAACCAATATAATTGCGCCCTCTTTTTTCTAATTTGACATATTCACTTACCAAGTCAAGTATATCCGTTTTATCTTTTATTTCATTAATCGTTGCTTGTTCAATTCGCAAAATTATCACCTATTAGACAGTAGTTATAACATTATATTAGTTTTGGCTAATTTAAGAAACTATTTTGCTCAATGATGCTTATAATATCGTTAGCAGTTTCTTCGATAGCTTTATCAGAAACATCTATGACTGGACAACCAATTTTTTCAACTAATTCATGAAAATAATTTAATTCTTCTTCAATTCTTTGTTCTGTTGCGTATCTCGCACTATCGCCTAGCCCGAGTTGCTTTAACCGTTCTTTACGAATGCGGTTTAACTTGTCTTCACTAATTTTTAAAGCGATACACTTTGAAGCATCAATATTAAATAAATCATCTGGAGGCGTCACTTCAGGGACAATTGGAATATTCATCACTTTATAACTTTTGTGAGCTAGATATTGTGATAATGGCGTTTTTGAAGTTCGAGATATACCTAATAGTACAATATCGGCTTTAGACAAACCTTTAGGATCTTTTCCGTCATCATATTTTACTGCAAATTCAATTGCATCAATTTTTTTAAAATAAGCCTCATCTAATTGATGAACAAGTCCTGGTTCAAAATAGGGTTGTTCATCTATTTTATCTAATAATATATTCATTAAAGGTCCCATAATATCAACCGATTTAATTTGAAATTCTTTAATTTTTGATTCCATATATTTCCTTATTTCTGGTTTAACTAGTGTATAAACCACTATCGCTTCAGTATCTTTAGCGACTGAAATGACTTCATCGACATTTTCTAAAGCTTCTATATATGGATATCTGTTAATTTCACTTTCACATTGATTTGGATTAAATTGTGAAATACAGGCTCTTGCTACTAGTTCAGCAGTTTCACCTACTGAATCAGAAGCAACAATAATTTTAATATTTTCCATTTAATTCATACCACCTATTCATTTAGTAAAGATACAAAAATTTTTGTGATCGTTGTTTTAGAGATACGTCCTTTCACTTCATACTTGCCGTTTTCTTTTTTAATAACAATTGGTAAGGAATCAATTTCTTTTTCAATCATCAAGTTTGCTGCGAATATCACTCGCTCGTCTTCAAGGACAAAACTTAAATTAGGCATGCGTGTCATGATAATATCTACAGGCATGGTATGTATATCTTTACCTATCATCGAAGCACGTAATAAATCTTTACGCGAACACACCCCCATAAAATCTCCATTATCATTTATGACAAATAATGTACTAACATCTTCTAAGAAGATTGTGCAAATCGCATCGTAAACTGACATCTCGTTTTTTACTACTACAGGGTGTGACGCGTAATCTTTAACAATATATTGTTTTAATTGATCAGCGATTAATTTATTCTTGGGTTTTCCAGAATAGTAGTAGCCTACACGTGGGCGCGCTTCTAAAATGCCAGACATTGTAAGTATAGCTAAATCTGGTCTCAGTGTTGCTCTAGTAAGACTTAGTTGTTCCGCTATATGTTCACCAGTAATAGGTCCATTATTTTTGACAATTTCAACGATTTGTTGTTGTCTTTTACTCAGTTCTATAAGACTTCACCCCTTCACTCATTACCTATAATTATACATTGAATCATAAATTGCTACAAATACATATATTTACTTGCTAATAATCAACCAATACATTAAAATTGTATTTAAAGCGAGTTAAGGTTGGTGAGAGCTTAACAAAATTATTGGCTACAATTTTAAATGACTTTCAAAAGCGAGTGCACACACTAATTTGGGTGGAACCGCGGGTTAATAATGATTTATTAAAAAAACACATATTACATATGTGATTAAAAATGATTAACTCGTCCCAAGACATTGATTAAGTTTTTTAAGCTTTTTCTTTGTCTTGGGGCGTTTTTATGTTAAAAGGAGTGTATTTTTTATGGCAAAAGATATGGAAACAATAGTACAGTTAGCAAAACACAGGGGGTTTGTATTCCCAGGTAGTGATATTTATGGTGGTTTATCAAATACATGGGATTACGGCCCATTAGGTGTTGAATTAAAAAATAATATTAAAAAAGCATGGTGGCAAAAATTTATTACGCAATCACCGTACAACGTTGGGATTGACGCCGCAATTCTTATGAATCCTAAAACTTGGGAAGCTTCTGGCCATTTAGGTAACTTTAACGATCCAATGATTGATAACAAAGACAGTAAAATTCGTTACCGTGCCGATAAAATCATTGAAGATTACATGGCTAATGAAAAAGGTGATGAAAATTTTGTAGCTGATGGTTTAAGTTTTGATGAAATGAAACGTATTATCGATGAAGAAGGCATCGTGTGTCCTGTAAGTGGAACTGCTAATTGGACAGATATTCGTCAATTTAATTTAATGTTTAAAACTTTCCAAGGCGTTACAGAAGATTCAACGAATGAAATTTTCTTACGTCCTGAAACTGCACAAGGTATTTTCGTAAATTACAAAAATGTACAACGTACGATGCGTAAAAAATTACCATTTGGTATTGGTCAAGTTGGTAAATCCTTCCGTAACGAAATTACACCAGGTAACTTTATCTTTAGAACACGCGAATTTGAGCAGATGGAATTAGAATTTTTCTGTAAACCAGGTGAAGAAATCGAATGGCAAAATTACTGGAAAACTTTTGCTAGTCAATGGTTAAAAGATTTAAACTTAAGTGAAGAAGCAACACGTTTACGTGATCATGATGCAGACGAATTATCTCACTATTCAAATGCCACAACTGATATTGAATACCGTTTCCCATTTGGTTGGGGAGAACTCTGGGGTATTGCAAGCCGTACAGATTATGATTTGAAACAACATAGTGAGCATTCTGGTGAAGACTTCCAGTATCATGATCAAGAGACTGGTGAAAAATATTTACCATACTGTATCGAACCTTCGCTTGGCGCTGATCGTGTAACTCTAGCATTCCTTTGTGATGCTTATGCAGAAGAAGGTGTTGAAGGCAGTAAAGATTCAAGAACTGTATTACATTTCCACCCTGCGTTAGCACCTTATAAAGCGGCAGTATTACCTTTAAGCAAAAAACTATCAGGTGATGCAATTAAAATATTTGAACAATTAAGTGCAAACTTCTCAATTGATTTTGATGAGTCACAATCCATTGGTAAACGTTATCGTCGTCAAGACGAGATTGGTACACCGTATTGTATTACTTTTGACTTTGATTCATTAGAAGACCAACAAGTAACTGTACGTGATAGAGATACAATGGAACAAGTACGTATGCCAATTGCTGAATTAGAAAGTTTCTTAGCTGAAAAAGTTAAATTTTAATGCTTTACAATATAAACGCTAATTCACTCATTTTAGTTTAATTAGCAAAAAAGCCGAGACATATATAATGTCTCGGCTTTAAATATGGCATAGGACTGGATGAATCAAACTTACGTAGTCATTAATAGTATTTGCGTTGTCAGTACAGGATAGAAATCATTTAAAAAATGCTTTTTCTATCCTGTTTTTGTATTTAATTTGGGTTATCTAATCTTCGCAATTGGTTAATAAGCTTTTGACTTTTAAAATACATACCAGCATACTCACTATATAACATAATCATCAATTGTGACATCTCATCTACAATATCGTGATGAATTGTCAATGCATTCATTTTACTTATAGGTAATTTTTGTAAAATATCTAATAAGTAAAGTGTTTTATTAGAAAGTATTAAAGCGTTCGTGTCTTGATATTTTGCATGATTTGATATCGCGCCATCAAATTTAAAGCTATAGCCAATCAACTTAGATTGATCACGATCTCCAGTAATGACACATTGATTAAAAACTGCATTAAATCCAAATGTTGTCATACACTTGATAAGTACGACAACTGACATCAATTGCGCAGACACACCATCTTTAATTTTATCTAGTACAAAATGTAGTAGTTTATAGCTAAATTGAGATATTTCATCATTTTCAATTGAACGATCTATGGTTTCAGCACATAGGCTAGCATAGCTACTTTCATAAATATCTAAGCGTAGATGATAATTTTGTTCAATAACATCCACAGAACTTAAAGTCCCCATACCTTTCCATTTAGAATAAATAAACAAGCCAAATACAAATAATTGTGTATTAGCTTGTAAACCACTCTTGCTTTTTTTTGCGCGACGTACCATTAGTGGGACTTTTGCACCGTATTCATTTAAAATTGTGATAATTTTATCGGATTCGCCATAATCAACTGTTTTTATAATGATACCTTTTTGTTTGATTAACACATTAGCTCACCGACTCCCGAATTAATCTTGATCTTCTAAATAACCCATTTGACGAATAAAATTAACTTTATTACGCCAATCTCTTTGAACTTTTACCCACAGTTCTAAATAAACTTTTGAACCTAGCAATCTTTCAATATCTTGACGTGCGCGTTTACCTACTTCTTTAAGTTTTTTGCCACCTTTACCTATGACAATACCTTTTTGTGAGTCACGTTCAACAAAAATAGTAGCTTCAATTCTTACTCGATCTTCATCTTCTTTAATCATGCGGTCAACATTTACTCCGATAGCATGCGGAATTTCTTCACTTGTAAGATGTAATATTTTCTCACGTATTAACTCACTTACTACAAATTGTTCAGGATGATCAGATATCTGATCATCTGGATAGTATTTAGGCCCAGCAGGTAAATAAGATTTAATTACGTCAATAAAATGTTCTACATTGAGACCTTCTAATGCTGAAATAGGCACGACTTCAGTGAAATCCATATGTTTTTTATACTTCTCAATTTTAGGCATGAGTTCATCTGGGTGTACTAAATCAATTTTATTTAATACTAAAAACACAGGGGTTTTAACTGTCTTCAACATTTCCATAATATATTCATCGCCACGGCCAATATCTTCATTGACGTTGACCATAAACATAATGGCATCAATTTCTGATAGTGTATTGGTAGCAACACGCATCATATAATCGCCTAATTTATGTTTCGGTTTGTGTATGCCAGGTGTGTCTAAGAAAATAATTTGCGCATCTTCTTGAGTCATAACACCTTGTATTTTATTTCTTGTCGTTTGTGCTTTATCAGACATGATTGCAATTTTATGTCCGATAACACGATTGACGAATGTAGACTTTCCTACATTGGGTCTACCTATTATTGTTACAAATCCTGATTTATGTTCTGTCATTAATTTAAATCCTTTCCAGAAAATCCTAATGGTAGTAAATCACTTACTGTTGATTGAATCATATCCTCTTTATGATTCGTCATATAAACTGGCATATCGTCATCACAAAGTTCCTTTAATACTTGCCTGCAGGCACCACAAGGGGAAGAAGGTTCATCAGCATCCACTGTTACCGTGATAGATTCAAAATCACCAGGACGATATCCATCTGCAATTGCCGCAACAAGACTTGATCTTTCTGCACAAATACCTAAAGGATAGGCAGCGTTCTCTACATTCCCACCGCGGTATGTTTTACCGTCTTTTGTAATCAAATATGCGCCAACTTTAAATTGACTATATGGGGCATATGCATTCTCTTGTGCTTTTCTTACTTCAGTATAATAATGAGGTTGGTAAGCCATAGTTCATCTCTCCTATTCAAAGCTTAATTTTTTTTAATAGTTATTAAAACCATTTAAATTTAATGCTATCTTAGTATATACAAATTGCAAAAAATGCACTACTTATTTTATTAAATATGGTAAAAAAACAATAACCCCAATTGCTAACGCTACAATCGAAGCAAGTACTACACTAGAAGCTGCTGTATCTTTAGCTTTTTTGGCTAATTCATGATAATCCTTTGTAATTAAATCTACTACAAATTCGACTGCAGTATTCATTGCTTCAAATGCTAACACTAAACCAATAGCAATAATAATCAAAAGCCATTCAATAGCGGTTATACCTAATATAAGTCCTAATATAATTGCAATAATCGCAAATATAGAATGGATTAAAAATTTACTATCTTTACTAAAGAGTACAAATAATCCTTGAAAAGCATAATTGAATCGTTTCATAACTGCCTCTATTCTCTTGGTAAACCATATGCATTTAAGATTTCATCTTGACGACCGAACATTTGCTTCTCATCAGTTTCAGTCATATGATCGTAACCTAATAAATGAAGAAATCCGTGAAGTGCAAGGAAACCAAGTTCTCTATCAAAAGAATGCCCGAATGTCTCTGCTTGTTCTCGTGCGACATCTGTACATATGATAATGTCACCCAAAACACGTGGAATATCTAAGCCGATGATTTCAGGTTCTTCTTCTTCTAATGCAAATGAAATCACATCTGTTACTTTATCTTTATCACGATACATTTTATTCATTTGTTGAATTTCTTCTTTATCTACAAAAGTTACAGATAACTCTGCTTCACTATCTATGCCTTCTTGTTCTTTTGCAAATGTGAGTAGTTTATCAATTTGCTCGAACCAACTATTATCAACTAATCCTGTATGGTCATTAAAATCTATTGTAAACATTTACTCTTCTCCCTCATAACGATCGATTATTTTACTTACAAGTGGATGACGGACAACATCGCTTTGATCTAAATGATGAATACTTAAACCTTTAACGTTTTGAAGTTTAGCAATCGCTTCTTTAAGACCACTTTTAACGCCTTTGGGTAAATCAATTTGTGTTTTATCACCTGTAACTACCATTTTCGAACCGAAACCTAATCTCGTTAAGAACATTTTCATTTGGGCATGCGTTGTATTTTGTGCTTCATCTAAAATGACAAACGCATCATCCAGTGTTCTTCCTCTCATATAAGCTAGTGGCGCTATTTCGATAATACCGCGTTCGATAAATCTAGCAGTTTGCTCTCGACCTAAGACGGTATTTAAACCATCATAAAGTGGGCGTAAATAAGGATCAACCTTTTCTTTTAAATCTCCGGGTAAGAAGCCTAATGATTCACCCGCTTCAACTGCTGGTCTCGTTAAAACGATACGTTTAACATTGCCTTTTCGTAATTGTTTAGCTGCATAAACCACCGCTAAAAAAGTTTTACCTGTACCGGCAGGCCCAACACCAAACACTAAATCGTTATGATACATGGCATTGACGTATAATCTTTGTCCCATTGTTTTAGCACGGATTATTTTGCCGAATGCGTCTTTAGTAATTTCATCTTCATATAAATCTAATAAGTATTGAACCGTGCCGTTTTTAGCCATTTTAACAGCAGCTTCTACATCTTTGAGTGATATAGTAACACCTTGTTGTATCACTTTTAATAAATTGATAAGCACTGATTCTGCTTGTTCTACATGCTCAACTTTTTCACCTCTTACAGCTATTTCTTGTCCTCGAGCATGTACTATGACATCAAATCCTTCTTCTATTGATTTAAGATTTTCATCGTTATTACCGATGAGTGCTTGTGCTTCATTGATGTCATCTATTTGAATAATTCCAGGCATATAGTTACTCCTTTACAAATATATTCGTTTCTTTTATTTTATCCTATTAGATTTTAAGTTACAAAAATTAATTATTATGCTAGAAATGAGTTATACAATATTTGATAAGTAACCATGTAAATAAACCATTTCGCATCTTCACTGCTATTATAGCATGAAATATTCATATATTATTTTAAAGTGAATTAAAAATTAATCGTAATTGTTAAATTTTGGTTGTAATCATACAAATAAATCTATTTTTCAAATAAACATTCATTTTAACACACCTAGAGAAATGGACTAGATTTGACATTAAATGAATATAAATGTATTCCTTATTTAGATAACAACTACACATTTTAAGGGTTCCTAAAATATGGACCCAAGTATAAAGATACCAACTCATTTTCAAATCAAAATTCAAAGCAAAAGTAAAAACATCTTATAAAGTCAAAATTTCTAACTTTATAAGATGTTTATTCGAAAAACTATAGTTTTTTAGGTCTTTCCAATACTTCAGACCAAATGATACCATTAACCACTTCATCTTCTGCAAACCTATACTGGGCATTCGTGCCAGAACTTTGAACTGAATGGGCATTCATTAATTGTTTTAAGCGGTAACGTTTTGTTCTTTCTGATAAATATTTATCAGAAATAATAGCACGTGCTTGTTTCTCAGTTCGTTGTATCTTATTTTCAGTTTCACGATCGATTTCATTACGCACATTTTGTATTCTACCCATTAACTCATCTTCAAGCTCTTTTTGAATTTTGTCATCTTGTTGTTTTTGCTCACGTTTTAATTTATCTGCTTCAGTTTCTCTATGGTTCTGTGTCGATGGGCTATCTTGTTGGGTGGTTTGATTTTCCATCTTCTCAGCACGGGTTTCAACAGGTTTGTCTTGTTGTGGCGAACGTTTTTCTTCTGAAAATGGCCCTTCATTTAATTGTTTTTCAAGATCTGAAAAAGTTTTACCGATTTCTTCAAGAAAACCGCGTTTCTTAGGTTGAGCTTCAGATTGATTAGGTTGCTTATTGATTGGTGGCTTTTGGTTTTTGCGCTTTTTATGACTATCATCATTAATAGCACCAATTATTGTAAAAATGACAGATACTACAAAGATAATAATACCTATATTCATTTAATCACCCCTATTTATTGTTCCGGTGATTCATCATCTTCTTGTTTAGTTCGTTGGTTAATTGAGTTTCTCATACCAGTGTCTGCTTCTACATTTTTAAGGTTATAATAATCTTTGACACCAAGATTTCCTGAACGTAATGCTTCTGCCATAGCTAATGGTACTTCAGCTTCAGCTTCAACAACTTTAGAACGCATTTCTTGAACTTTCGCTTTCATTTCTTGTTCTTGAGCAACAGCCATTGCTCTACGTTCTTCTGCTTTAGCTTGTGCGATATTTTTATCAGCAAGCGCTTGTTCAGTTTGTAAATCTGCACCAATGTTCTTGCTAATATCTACGTCTGCAATGTCAATTGATAAAATTTCAAATGCTGTACCAGAATCTAGTCCTTTACTTAAAACTGTTTTAGAGATGTTGTCTGGATTTTCAAGTACTTGTGTATGATGTTCGCTTGAACCGATTGTCGATACAATACCTTCACCCACACGTGCGATGATTGTTTCTTCACCAGCACCACCAACTAATCTAGCAATATTAGCACGCACAGTAATTCTTGCTTTTGCTTTAACTTCAATACCATTCATCGCAACACCAGCTATAAATGGTGTTTCAATCACTTTTGGATTTACGGACATTTGAACTGCTTCTAAAACATCACGGCCCGCTAAGTCAATAGCTGCGCCACGTTCGAATGGTAAATTGATATCCGCCCTTTGAGCTGCGATATTCGCATCAACTACACGATCAACATTACCACCAGCTAAATAGTGTGATTCAAGTTGATTTGTTGTTAAGTTCAACCCTGCTTTATGCGCTTTGATTAACGGGGCGATAACTTTACGAGGAGAAACTCTACGTAGTCTCATACCCACCAATGTACCAATTCCCACTTTAACACCTGCAGCGATTGCTGAAATCCACAATCCTACTGGTACAAATGAAAATAATAATAATAATGCAATTACGACGATAACTGCTATAATTAATACTCCGATCATACTAATTCTCCTTTATGATTCGATTTCTCTAACAACCACGCGTGTACCTTCTACTTCAAGAATAGTCACTTTTTTATTTCGCAATATAAAAGAACCATCTGAAACTGCATCAATACGCTCATTGTTGTAAGTAATTATTCCTGCTGGTCTTAAATCCGTTGATGTTGTTGCAATTTCTCCAACTAAATGAGAGCGATCTTCGTGTGATGTATAACCTGCTTCTGCATTTGTAGAATCCTTCAATACAACTTTATCTAAAAACGGAATTTTGCGTTTGAAAAACTTCACAAGTATCACCCATTCTATGATTGATAATATTAAAGCTACGACAACGCTAGCAATCATATAAACTAAATTGTCGCCTAAAGTAATAATACTAAAAACAATTAGTGCCATTCCTATAATTCCAATAATTGCACCAACTACAAATAATTCTATGATTACAAATATAACACCAATACCAAATAGTACAACGGAATAGAAATTGACATCCCCTTTTATAAAGAATCCTAAAAAGAAAATGAATAACGCTAATGTGGATATAATACCAACAATATTTATCCTATTTGAGTATAATTGGTACAAGAATCCTAAAAAGATAATACAAGTTAATATCAAAGCACCTATTGGGCTAACAATAAAATCAGAAATACTGTCTACCCAAGTTCCATTTTCAACAAGTTTGGATGAAACGTTTGTATGTATGCTACTCATCGAAGGAATCAATTTATCACCTCGCTCTCCATTTAATTATACATGAAATGAATATATGATTATAGCGTTTACACAATAAAATTCAAATTATTATAAATAAATTGTTTGGAGTTTAATTTCTATTGTAATTTAGAATAAATTGCTTTTAAATAGCTTCAATATAAAAAAATAATAGCCTTAGCTGAAAACTACAACTAAGGCTATTATGGTTTATAATTAATGTTGGTGTTGAGGGAGTCAACGAAACAATTAATTATTTGAATTTACGTTTACGTGCAGCTTCTGATTTCTTTTTACGTTTAACGCTAGGTTTTTCGTAAAATTCACGTTTACGTACTTCTTGAATTGTACCGCTTTTAGAAACCGTACGTTTGAAACGACGTAACGCATCTTCAAGTGATTCGTTCTTTTTGACTACTGTTTTAGACATGTGTATTTCCCTCCCTCCAAATATCAACGAAACTTTATAATCATTACACGGTAATTACCATGTATTTATTAGTATAATATATCTGATTAATGTGGTCAATTACTAAAATTCCAATTTCTTGATTCATTTTACACTACTACTGCAAATCCATGCTTTTGCAGTAGTTATACTTAAAATACTATTAAACTTACATGTTAGATGTAAGACACATGAATACGCCACAAGGGTAGAAATGAGAGTGAAACAGAATCGTGTCCCATCAGAAATATGACATAGGCAATGATTAATTGACATGGAAATATGCGCTAATATCAAACTTATAAAGTCCTACTATAAAGAGTAATAGCGTTTACACACTAGACAAAACACAAGCCACACACTTGGCTTAAGTTCATTCTCATCCAGGAATAATTCAGAAATATTTAATATCTCTCTGTCACTCATCCATTATGATGTTGTTACCACATGTTCAGTAGTATTAGTTGCATGGCTCACTACTCTAAGTACCTCACCTTTATTAATTGGATAATCAGGTTGAATAATCTTAACTTTTACTAGTTCGCCAATCAATGATTCGTCGCCTTCAAATTCGACTTTCATATAATTATCTGCAAAGCCTACCAACGTCCCAGGTGTGCTACCAGCTTCTTCTGGTATCACTTCGAGCACTTCATGGTTAAATTTAGAAGCATAAGCCTTAGCAAGCTGATCACTTAAATTAATTAGACGATGAACACGCTCGTTTTTAATATTTTCATCTACTTGGTTATCCATTCTTGCAGCTGGCGTGCCGATTCTTGAAGAATAAGGGAAGACGTGTAATTCTGAAAATTGATGATCTACGATAAAATCATAAGTTTCTTGGAATTCTTCTTCAGTTTCACCTGGGAAACCAACAATAACATCGCTTGTAACGGCTAATCCAGGTAACGCTTCATGTAAACGCGTTAAACGTTCTGAAAAATGCGCCATCGTATACTTTCTTCTCATTCTTTTTAAAACAGAATCTGAACCAGATTGTAATGGTATATGAAGATGACGAACAACCTTTTCTGATCGTTCAATTACACTGATAACTTCATCTGTTAGCTGACTAGCTTCAATTGATGAAATTCTAATTCTTTCTAAGCCGTTTACTGTTTCTAAGTCTCGTAATAATTGGGCTAAATTATAATCTTTCAAATCTTGACCGTATCCACCAGTATGAATACCAGTTAAAACAATTTCTTTGTAACCCGAATCAACAAGCTTTATTGCTTGTTCAATTACTTTTTCCGGATCTCTTGAACGCATTAACCCACGAGCCCATGGAATAATACAAAATGTACAGAAGTTATTGCAGCCTTCCTGTATTTTTAATGATGCTCGTGTTCTATCCGTAAAATAAGGTACTTCTAGCTCTTCATATGTACGATTTTTCATGATGTTTCCTACACCGTTAATCGGTTGTCTTTCTTTTTTAAATACTTCAATATACCCAATCAGTTTTGTTCGGTCTTGTGTTCCAACTACCACATCTACACCAGGAATTTCCATTATTTCTGCAGGAGATGTTTGTGCGTAACAACCAGTGACGCAAACTACTGCTTCCGGGTTTTGTCTAATAGCCCGTCTAATCACTTGTCTACTTTTTTTATCACCCGTATTTGTTACAGTACACGTATTAATAACAAACACATCGGCGTTTGTTTCAAAATCAACACGTTCGTAATCTGCTTCTTTAAATAATTGCCAAATTGCTTCGGTCTCATAGTGATTCACTTTACAACCTAATGTATGAAATGCAACTGTTGACATAAATATCACCCCAATAAATCTTTTTGAAAGCTTACCGCACTTAAAGTATATAAAGGTGCTGTTTCAGCTCTTAATATTCTAGGACCAAGACCAATCTGATATGCTGAATTTTCAAATAACTTAATTTCTTCTTCAGCAAAACCACCTTCTGGTCCGAAAATGATTAATACGCGATCACCAGGTTTAAATCTCTGAACAACTGCTTTAAAATTACTTAATTCCCCACACTTAGCAGATTCTTCATAGGCAATCAATACATAATCATATTCATCAATAATACCATAGATTTCTTTTAAATTCGACTTGTACTCTATTTCTGGGATGATTAATCGATAACTTTGTTCAGCAGCCTCTTTTATAATTTTTTGCCAACGTTCTAATTTCTTTGTTATTTTACTATCGTTTAGTTTTACAACTGACCTTTGCATACCTACAGCAATAAATTGACTTGCTCCTAATTCTGTAGATTTTTGGATCATCCATTCATATTTATCAGCCTTAATTAACCCACTACAGAGTGTTATATGTTGTGGCAGTTCTGTATTTATATCAACTGCTTCAATTAAATTTATCCCAATACGATTTGGCTCTATCACTTCAATTTGACATTTATAAACTTTTTGATCTGCAAAAGTAATTATAATCTTATCATTTTTTTGATATCGCATTACATTAGTGATGTGGTGAATATCATTTGAATCTGTAATAAAAAAACGCTGATGTATATCAGCGTTTTGGTCAATAAAATATCTCTGCATTGCTTATTCGCTCACTTTCTGTCCAACGATACATACCCAACCGTTGTCATGATTAATAGAATTGATTTTAAAACCTATGCGCTTCATTTGATTTAAAATTGCTTCATGTTTCTCAACAATAATACCTGAAGTTATAAAATAACCCTCTTTATTTAACGTATTATAAGCATCTTCTATCATTTCTTCAATAATATGAGCTAGAATATTAGCAATAACGACATCAAATTTTTCTGTTTCTTCTGTGAGTAAATTTCCCGGCACAGCCTCAATCGCTGCTTCGCAATGATTTTTTTCAAAATTTTCTTTTGCTACTTTAATTGCCATTTCATCAACATCTAAAGCTTTGATACGTTTTACGCCTAATAAATGAGATGCAATGCTTAATATACCTGAACCTGTTCCAACATCAATCACTGAATCCTCTGGTTTAACAAATTTCTCAATCGCTTTTAGACACATACTTGTAGTAGGATGATCACCTGTACCAAAAGCCATTCCAGGGTCTAATTCAATACACATTTCGTTTGCGTCTTCTTTTTGGTACGTTTCCCAACTTGGGACAATTGTAAATTTTTCAGAAGCTCGAAATGGGTGAAAATAATTTTTCCATTCATTTTCCCAATCATGTTCTTGAATCGTTTGTTGTTCATATTCAAACAATTTAGCATCTAATACTTCAATACTTTTTATTTTACGAATTAATTTATGTTCAAAATCTTGAGTATATTTAATTTTATTAAAATATGCTTTAACTCTAACACCATTAGCTGGATAATCTTCAGGATTTAATTCATAAATCTCACCAAATTTGTCTGTCAGTCCATTTTGAAGATCTTGAGAATCTTCAATTACAACGCCATTTGATCCGAATTCTTCCAAAATATTGGAAATGATTGGTACTGCTTGATGATTTGCAGTGATTGAAATTTCGGTCCAGTTCATATTTTATTCTCCTTTAAAGAATCTTTTTGCTTTATCTTTAAAATTTGAAGGTTGTTCACTTAATGATTCACCATCAATTTCAGCAAATTCTCGTAATAATTCTTTTTGGCGTTCATTAATTTTAGTTGGTGTAACTACTTTCACATTAACGAACAAGTCACCATAACCATAACCATGAACATTTTTGATACCTTTTTCTTTAAGACGGAATTGTTTTCCAGACTGCGTACCAGCAGGTATTGCTAACATAACATGTCCTTTTAATGTAGGCACCTTCACTTCATCACCAAGCGTTGCTTGCGCGATACTAATACTTTGTAAGAAATAGATATCATCGCCATCTCTTTCAAAAGTTTCTGAAGGTTTAACTCTAAATACAATGTATAAATCACCTTGCGGTCCACCGTTTTCTCCTGGTGCACCTTCGCCAGCTAATCTAATTTGTTGCTCATTGTCTACACCTTCAGGTACAGTCACGTTAATTTTAACTGTTTTATTTTCAGTTCCTTTACCATGGCAAGTTGGACAAGGTTCTTCAAATTCTTGACCTGAACCGCTACATACTGGACAAACTTTTTCAGTTCTCACTCGACCTAAAATAGTATTTTGTTCAACTGCTACATGGCCCGAACCATTACAATAGTGACATGTTTTCTTTTTAGTTCCTGGTTTAGCACCTTCGCCATCACAAGTGTGACAAGTTACGTCTTTACGTATGGAAATCTCTTTATCTGTACCAAACACAGCTTCTTCAAACGTTACCGTCATTGTGTACTGTAGGTCATCACCTTTTCTAGGAGCATTCGGGTCACGTTGACGTCCGCCTCCAAAGAATGAGCTGAATATATCTTCGAAGCCGCCGCCGAAACCACCAAAATCTTGACCGCCAAATCCTTGGCCACCAAAACCACCTTGTGGTCCGTCATGACCAAATTGGTCGTAATTGGCACGTTTGTTTTCATCACTTAAAACTTCATAAGCTTCTGATATTTCCTTGAATTTTGCATCTGCGCCTTCTTCTTTATTAATATCTGGATGATATTTTTTTGATAATTTACGGTAAGCCTTTTTTATTTCATCTTTAGAAGCGTCTTTACTAACACCTAAGACTTCATAATAATCTCTTTTGGCCACTTTTATCTCTCCTTTTACATTTTATTAAATCACTTATTAAAAAGGAAAAAGTCAAAGCCAATGTTCAATTGACTTTGACTTAATTTGGCTAAGCAATTGTGTCATATTTTACTATCAATAACAATTAATTAGATAATGACTAAACTTATTTTTTGTCGTCTTGGTTATCATCATCGTTTACTTCTGTGAAATCAGCGTCTTCAACATTGCTATCATTTGAATCACTTGCTTGTTCACCTTGTGCTTGTTGTTGCGCTTGAGCAGCTTGTTCGTAAACTTTAGCAGATAAATCTTGAACTACTTTTTCTAACTCTTCTTTTTTAGCTTTAATGTCGTCCATATCTTCGCCTTCAAGAGCAGATTTTAGAGCTTCTTTTTTCTCTTCTGCATTATTTTTATCTTCTTCGCTGATATTTTCACCTAAGTCAGTGATTGTTTTTTCAACTTGGAATACTAAGCTGTCTGCTTCGTTTCTTAAATCACTTTCTTCACGACGTTTTTTGTCTGCTTCTTCATTTTCTTCAGCATCTTTAACCATACGATCAATTTCTTCATCTGAAAGTGAAGAGCTTGATTGAATTGTAATGTTTTGTTCTTTATTTGTACCTAAATCTTTTGCAGTAACATTTACAATACCGTTTTTATCAATATCGAAAGTTACTTCAATTTGAGGTACGCCACGTGGAGCTGGTGGAATATCAGTTAATTGGAATCTGCCAAGAGTTTTGTTGTCAGAAGCCATTGGACGTTCACCTTGTAACACATGGATATCAACTGCTGGTTGATTGTCTGCTGCTGTTGAATAAACTTGTGATTTAGATGTTGGGATTGTTGTATTTCTTTCGATAAGCGTATTCATACGTCCACCCATAATTTCAATACCTAATGATAATGGTGTCACATCTAATAGCACTACGTCTTTAACATCGCCTGTGATAACGCCACCTTGAATTGCAGCACCCATTGCTACTACTTCGTCTGGGTTAACGCCTTTATGAGGATCTTTGCCTACTTCTTTTTTTACAGCTTCTTGAACTGCTGGAATTCTTGTTGAACCACCAACTAAAATAACTTCGTCAATATCAGAACTTGATAAACCAGCATCTTTCATAGCTTGACGAGTTGGATCCATAGTTCTTCTAATTAATGAATCAGATAATTCTTCAAATTTAGAACGTGTTAAGCTTAATTCTAAGTGTAACGGGCCACTTTCGCCAGCAGAAATAAATGGTAGGGAAATTTGTGTTTGAGATACACCTGACAAGTCTTTTTTAGCTTTTTCTGCAGCGTCTTTTAGACGTTGTAATGCCATTTTATCTTGAGATAAATCCACACCATTTTCTTTTTTGAATTCTGCAACTAAATAGTCGATAATAACTTGGTCAAAGTCATCCCCACCTAGTTTATTATCGCCTGCTGTAGAAAGTACTTCAAACACACCGTCGCCTAATTCAAGGATAGATACGTCAAAAGTACCCCCACCAAGGTCAAAGACTAAAACTTTTTGATCTTGTTCAGTTTTGTCTAAACCATAAGCTAAAGCTGCTGCTGTTGGTTCGTTAATGATACGTTCAACTTCTAAACCAGCAATTTTACCAGCATCTTTTGTTGCTTGACGTTCACTGTCATTAAAGTATGCAGGCACAGTAATAACTGCTTTTTCAACTTTTTCACCCAAATAATCTTCAGCTGTACCTTTTAAGTTTTGTAAAACCATAGCTGAAATTTCTTGAGGTGTGTATGATTTACCTTCCACGTCAACTTTATAATCTGTACCCATATGACGTTTAATAGATTGGATTGTATTAGGGTTTGTGATTGCTTGACGTTTAGCAACTTCACCTACTTGTGTTTCATCATTTTTAAATGCAACAACAGATGGTGTTGTTCTTGCGCCTTCAGGGTTTTGAACTACTTTAGGTTCGTCACCTTCTAAGATTGCTACACATGAATTTGTTGTACCTAAGTCAATACCTATTACTTTACTCATAAATAATTTCCTCCTGTTTGTTTAAAAATTTGGTGTTTTCATCAATAAAAATTATTGATTTACTTTAACCATTGAAGGTCTTAATACTCGATCCTTCAACTTGTAACCAGTTTGTAATTCTTGCGTGATTTCTCCTGATTCAAAATCTGGGTTATCATCTTGAACTACAGCTTGGTGTACATTCGGATCAAATTGTTGACCTTCAGCTTCAATTTTTTCTAAACCGTTGTTTTTTAGGGCGCTCAATAAGCTTTCATAAACCATATCTACACCTTTTTGTAGTGATTTAAATTGCTCATCTTCGCCTTCAATTTGTAAAGCACGTTCAATATTATCTATAGTAGGTAAAATATCATTTAAAACATCTTGTGCTTTATATTCTTTCATCGTTTGATTTTCTTTTTGGATTCTACGCTTGTAATTTTCAAATTCAGCATACAATCTCAAATATTTTTCTTCTTGTTCTTGAACATTGTTTTTTAACTGTTGAATTTCTTCATCTTTAGGATCGATTTCTGTTTCAGTTTCTTCAGAATTCTCCTCCTGCAGATTTTCTTGTGATTCGTCTGTCATTTCCTCAGTATCTTCAACTGAAGTAATTTGGTCTTCGCTAGATTCTTGTTGCATATCTTCAGTTTTTTCGTTTTCTTCGAATACTGATTCATTTTTTTCTGCCATTGTCTGCCCTCCAATACAATTCTTAATTACCAAATCGTATTTAGTAATCGTATTACATTCTGATAATTCATTGCTGTTGGTCCGATAACAGCGATTTGACCTTTAAGTCTATCGTCAATGTGATATTGCGTTGTGACGATAGAAATGTCACTTAAACTTGATTCAATTTCGTGTCCAATCTTAACATTTATTGATGAATTTGACATTTCATCAAGCAACTGAGTAATCTTATTTGATTCGATATACTGCAATATAGGTTGAATAGATGCCACGTTTGATTCATTTAACGCATCAATTAGTTTAACCTTTCCACCCATATAAATGCCATTACTTTGATTATCAAAATGAACTTCTATCGTATCTAGCATATCTTTTATAAAATCTTTTTCAAAGTCTGATTTTACAAAAGCATTAAGTTCATTTTCAAAGCGCTGGTTGTTTAATTCATTATAGGTCGCAGTCACAAAGTTAGCTATATTCGTCAATTCATCACTCGATAAGGGCACCTTAGATACCAAATGCAAATTTTCCACATGACCTGAAGTAAAAACAACAACCATAATGACCAAATAAGCATTTGCTCGAATCAAGTGAATGTTATTAATAATATCTTTTTTGTGATTTGGACGCATTACCAACGTTGTATATTGAGAAGCGATTGAAAGTTCATTTGCAAATTCGCTCAAAGCTGAGGAAATATCATAATGGTTTTCCACCAACAATTCTCTTAAACGTTGCATTTTTTTGTGTCGATGATGAGATGTTTGCTGCAATAATTGATTCACATAGTATCTGATGCCTGACTCTGATGGAGAACGTCCTGATGAAGTATGTGTTTTCTCTATTAAACGAAGTTCTTCTAGTTGTTTCATCTCATTTCTAATAGTAGCAGGACTAACATTTAATTTATGTCGTTCAATCAGTGTTTTTGAACCAATTGGTTGACCTAAATCAACATAATCTTCAACAATTGCATTTAAAATGCTCAATTGCCTATCACTAATCATGTTATTCACCTCATTAGCACTCTTCTGTTTCAAGTGCTAATTATAATTTATCAAATTGGTCAAAGTAAGTCAACGTTAAAGGCTCAGTTTTTCAAAAAAATTAAACATTTAATAAAAATGATTCAAACACTAGATTCCCTATTACCTTTCCTCTTTCTGTCAATGAGATATACCCACCATTATCGAGAATAAGTTCACGTTGAAGTAAATCTTGTATTGCTTCACTATATACATCGTCCACCGTTTTATTAAATTTTTGATAAAAACGTTCTCGGTTAACACCTTGGTTCATTCTTAATCCTAGAAACATTTCTTCTTCCATTTGTTCATTTTCTGTAGGGTAAGTTGAATCTAGGATAGGTCTTTCATTATTTTGTATTTTTTTAATATAATGGTTTACTGGGTTTACATTATTATAACGTTCTCCATTAACATAACCGCTCGCTCCTGCGCCAAATCCGTAATATCCTTCGTTTTTCCAATAAACTTTATTATGTTCAGATTCGTGTCCTGCTTTACCAAAGTTTGAAATTTCATATTGATGCAATTCAGATTGGTTCATTCTATTTAATAAATACTCATACATTTCTTCCCCGATATCTTCATTTGGAATTTTTAACTGTCCCTTGCGATACATATTATAAAACTGTGTTTTAGGCTCTAAAATCAACCCGTAACTAGAAATATGATCAATGTCCATAGATAGCGCTTTTTCTAAACTATCTTTAAAGTCTTCTAAAGTTTGTTTTGGTAAGTGATACATTAAATCTAAACTTATTGAAGGAATACCAACTTTTCTAGCATTAGTTACCGCATTATAGATATCTTCAGTTTGATGTGATCTACCTAAAATTTCTAGTAATTCAGGTTTAAATGTTTGAACACCCATAGAAAGTCTATTAACACCATAATCTTTCAGAAGTTGAACTTTATCTAGCGTCAATTCGTCTGGATTAGCTTCAAAACTAAATTCACCTTTAATCTCAAATATATCAGTGATAGCGACTAATAGTTTTTCTAACTGCTCATGTGACAATGCAGTAGGCGTTCCCCCGCCAACAAAAACTGTATCTAATGTTCTAACTTCACTTTGGTTCATTTCCGTAATCAAACAATCTAAGTATTGGTCGACTGGCTGGTTTTGTATAAAGTATTTATTGAAATCGCAATAAGTACAAATTCTCACACAGAAAGGGATATGAATATATGCGCTTTTCACTTCCATTTTGCGATCACCTTCTTTCATAAATAAAATTTAATGAATATAACAAAAAACTGGGGCATAAATCGAATGGATTTAAGGCCCCAATGTTAAATTTATATTAATCTTCGTCCATTTTAAGCACTGCTAAGAAAGCATCTTGAGGAATTTCTACGTTCCCTACCGCTTTCATTTTTGCTTTACCGGCTTTTTGTTTTTCTAATAATTTTCTTTTACGGCTGATGTCGCCACCATAGCATTTCGACAATACATTTTTACCCATCGACTTAATGTTTGTACGCGCTATGATTTTTTGACCAACTGCTGCTTGAACAGGTACTTCAAATTGCTGTCTTGGTATTAGGGTTTTTAATTTTTCGACTAACGCCTTACCTCTTTCGTAAGCAAATTCTTTATGAACTATGAAGCTAAGTGCATCAACCTTCTCGCCATTTAACAATATGTCCATTTTGACTAAATCACTTTCTTTATTATCTATAAATTCATAATCAAATGAAGCATATCCTTTTGTATTTGATTTAAGTTGGTCAAAGAAATCAAATACGACTTCTGATAAGGGGATTTCATATATAATATTAACTCGAATATCATCTAAATATTCCATGTTAATGAATTGACCACGTTTACGTTGACATAGTTCCATAACAGCACCTACGTAATCATTTGGTACCATCATAGTCGCTCTTACAAACGGTTCATATATTGTATCAATTTGATCTCTTTCAGGCATATGCGCAGGATTATCAACAGAAATTTCATCGCCATTTTTCATGATACATTCATAAATCACTGACGGCGCTGTAGCAATAAGTTCTATCCCAAACTCACGTTCAATACGTTCTTGGATAATCTCCATATGTAACATACCTAAGAAGCCTGTTCTGTAACCAAATCCTAGCGCTTGAGATGATTCAGGCTCAAATTCCAATGAAGCATCATTTAATTGTAATTTTTCTAACGCTTCACGCAAGTCATTATAATCTTTATTATCTATTGGGAATAAACCACAAAAAACCATTGGGTTCATCTTTTTATAACCTTTTAAGGGTTCTGCGGCCGGACGTTGCACATGTGTAATCGTGTCCCCAACTCGAGAATCATCCACATTTTTAATATTGGCGATAACATACCCGACATCACCAACTGTTAAAGCATCTACAGGTAATTGTTTCGGTGTGTTGAAACCTACTTCAGTTACTTCAAAAGATTTTCCTGTAGCCATCATTTTTATTTGATCTCCGTTTTTCAATGTGCCTTCAACAATTCTGATGGAAGATATAACACCTCTGTACGGATCATATTCAGAATCAAAAATTAGCGCTCTCAACGGTGCTTCCGGATCGCCTTCTGGTGGAGGAACTACTTCTACTATTTTTTCTAATATATCTTCAATACCAATATTCGATTTTGCACTTGCTAAGACAACATCGTCTTGATCGAGACCTATAACATCCTCTACCTCTTGTTTCACACGTTCAGGTTCTGCTGCTGGTAAATCGATTTTATTTACAACTGGTAATAATTCCAAATCATTATCTAATGCTAAATAAACATTAGCTAATGTTTGAGCTTCTATACCTTGAGCAGCATCTACAATTAAAATTGCACCTTCACAGGCTGCTAACGATCTAGAAACTTCATAGGTAAAATCTACGTGTCCAGGTGTATCAATTAAATGAAATGTATATGTTTCCCCGTCTTTTGCATCATATTTTAAACGCACAGCATTTAACTTAATTGTTATACCTCGTTCTCTTTCTAAATCCATGGAATCTAATAACTGTGATTGCATTTCACGTGATTCGACGGATTTAGTGTTTTCTAAAATTCTATCAGCTAACGTGGATTTACCATGGTCAATATGTGCGATAATAGAAAAATTTCTTATATTTTCACGCTTACTTAAACGATTTTCTTTATCCATGTATTATCATTCTCACTTTCATAATTCTAGCCCGTAAATATGTATGACATTCTTTGATATAATAACGTTTTTGTTTACTAATTGCAAACTTGTGATAACCAAGTGTAATATTTAAATTAAAGTATTTAAATTCAACTTCCAAACAAATTTAAAAGTTGAATTTGTTCTATTATAAATATTATTGTAACATTTATCGCGTGTTTACGCGCCTTATTATAAATAAATGATTGCAGAAAGTTGCTTGTTTTGATAAAATATTTCTTGTTGTAATCAAATTATTTTTGATAGCGAAGATCACACTTTTAGGAGGTGACAGACATGCCAAACATTAAATCTGCAATCAAACGTGTTAATTCAACTCGTGTAACTGAGGAACGTAATATTTCACAAAAAAATGCAATGCGTACAGCTGTTAAGAGAGCTCATTCAGCAATCGAAGCAAATGCTGATGACAAATCTCAATTAGTAAGCTTTGCATTGAAAAAAGTAGATAAAGCTTCTCAACGCAACTTAATACATTCTAACAAAGCTGCTAGAATTAAATCTTCTTTAATGACAGCTGCTAAATAATTAAAAGTTCAAGCATTAGCTTGAACTTTTTTATGAATAAAAGGCCGTAAAGATGATCCTAATCATCTTTTATGGTCTTTTATTTTAGTGGTTAATGCTTAAAATGATTCAAAAACAGCAATTATCGGTGTTAGAGCGATAAAATAAATAACTCAAGGATTAATTGTTTATCCATATAGGAAGACTTTAATTTATAATCAGTCTCTGCACAATTATCAATGATGTTCAACAAACTTTCTAATTGGTAATGCCTTGCTTGATTTAAAGCTAATTTGACTCTATAAGGATGAACATTTATCGTTTTAGCTATTTGTTGGCCGCTGTACCCCTTTTGTCCTAATATTTTGCTTTGATAAAACAGACGGTAATTACTCGTCACTAATGCTAACAATTTGATAGGTTCCTCTTTCATCGCTGTTAAGTCTTTAACTAATTGAATCGCTTCGGTCTTTTTATTTTTTTGAATATATTCGGTTAATAAAAAAACATTTTGTTCTAAACTTCTATTAACGATTTGATGCACATCTTGTTTGTTAATTGTAGTTCTCTCACCTAAAAATAGTATTAATTTTTCAATTTCCTGTTTAATAACATTAAAATTTACACCGGTCAATTCTAGAATTAACTCAAGTGCGTCTTGTTTAATATCTTTATAATTTTCATGTAGTTGACTTTTTATCCAATTTTTCAATTCTTCTTCAGACATTTGCTCTATCTTTATAATTTGAGCATGTTTTTTCAAAGATTTAACAACTTTTTTTCTTTCATCTAATTTAGCATGATTCACTTCAAATATAATTAAGGTCTCACCATCATATTTTTCTATAAATTTCATAAGTTGGTCGATATTATGATTAAGTTCTTTAGGTGCTTTCTCGCCAGTAAATACATACGCATTTTGTACCAGAACCACTTTTTTATCAGAAAAGAAAGGCATAGTAAGCGATTCTTCAATTATTGGAGCTAAATCACTTTCATATAAATTATATTTTATGAAATTAAAGTCGTCTTTTGGCGCATCTAAATATTTATCAATCATTTCGGAAGCTTTTTTTTCAATAAGTTCAGGCACTTCTCCGTATATTGTTATTATATTATTACTCATTCTTAGCACCCTTTCATTACTATTGCACATTTCATAATTATAACATGTCTAATATTTTCTAACTAATTTAATCTGTATGAGTTTGTAATAAAATATTATCTCTAAACAAAATACTGACTTCACCATCTGTATGAGTTTGTAATATTTTAGCTCCTAAAGATTGTAACTTGTTAATAACCAGTTTATTAGGTAAGCCATACCTATTGTTGTTTCCCGCTGATATCAGAGCTATTTTCGGTTTAGTAGCTTGAAGAAGTGCCTCGCTCGTACTCGTTTTACTACCATGATGACCTACCTTTAAAACATCCACATTATATAAATTATATTTTTGCATTAATATAGATTCATTGTTCATAGTTGCGTCGCCCATTAATAATATTTTGTATTTTCTGTATTGTATCAGTATAATAATCGATTGCTCATTTAAATTATCTGAATTGAGAATCGTAGCATCTAAAAGATTAATATGAGCTTTGTCCATTAAAAATCGCGGTTTATTTTTAAAATCTAAAAGTTTTACATTATACTTTTGTGAAGTTTCTCTCAAATGATTTAATTCCTCTGGTTTAAAGCTTTTTTGATTAATAATGATATTTTCAATAGGTTGTTTTTGAATTAAATATTCTAACTCACCCATATGGTCTATGTGAGGGTGTGTAATTACCACGTAATCAATCTTTTTGATATTATGGCGTTTTAAAGTTGGGAGTATATGATATTTAGAAATATTATGATTGGGCGTTGTTTGTTTTGAATTGAATTGCCCTCCAGTATCAATTAATAATACCTCGTGTTTTTGTGTTTCAAATAAAAAAGCATCACCCTGTCCTACATTTAGCATAGTTAATTGATAGTCCTTAGATTGAGGTATTACAGTAGAAAAAATGTATAAAATAACCAGGGCAAAGATAAACATTTTAAAATGTTTATTTACTAATAGCAATAAATTAACAAATAAAATAATACATATGCCAGTTATTTGTAGATCGTTCAATACAGGGATATACCATTTAAAACTATTGATTTTTTCGAAATTTTCTACAAACTTATCATGTATAAATACGACATTATTATATAGTATGGATAACATGGTTATTTTAAAAGGAAAATGGATAAAACAAGTAAGAATAATGACTAGTGGAAATAATATAAATGAATAAAAAGGCACAAAAAATAAATTTGATATTAAGCCAATCCATTGAATTTGGTGAAAATGAATCGCACTTATAATAAATGAACCTAATTGAGCAATCAAGGTGATATAAATAAGTGATTTAAATGGTGACACGTTTGTTAGTAAAGGACTAGAAAAAAGTATAAAAAAAGTAATTAAAAAAGAAAATTGAAATCCAATATGGTAGATTAGCGAAGGGTTTATTAAAGTTAAAACGATAAATAGACCACCTAGCACATCCATAGCATTTTTCATAATATATTTCGGAAATATTAATATAATCAAGCTCATTGAGACAGCTCTAATAGCACTTGGTGACATATTTGTATAAAAACAGTAAACAGGTAATAAAAACAATAATATCATTTTGATGAATAATAACGGGCATTTGAATAAATTACACATATAAAATACAATTCCTATAATGATAGCAATATGTGTACCACTGATAGCTAATAAATGATATATACCGATATCTTTAATTTTTTCTATTTCATCTTTTTCCATTTGTGCCGTATTACCTGTTATAAATGCTATTGCTTTCTCAGGTGAATTGATATCCCATTGCCGTAACTTTTTATAGATAAATGCTTTATGCCTATGTAATAAATCGATTAATGTGCTAGAGTAGCTTTTACAACTTGAAAACTCTATATTTTGAATAAAAAAGGTAAGATTACTTTTGAAATTAGGGTTAACAGCTTTAAATTGGCCATTCACATTACAACTTTTTTGCCATAAAAAATTTGATATAGCCTTTGTTTCAACATTTTCTGGATGATAAATATATTTATAAAACGTTTTATTTATCATTATTTCTCCTTTAATACGATGATGTTCCAAAAAAGGGTGACTCATAAATTTCGCTTCTACTTGAAAATTTTTATTTATCATTGAATAACGATTTTTAATCGTCGAATCCAAATCTTTTTGAAACACCATAAAGCTAATTAAAGGGATTATAATAATAATAAAATAATGAAAATAACTAAAACGTTTACGCATCATTATAACGATTAATCCTATTAATATAATGAGTGATAAAGTTTTAGTATACAAAACCAAGATACCAGCTAAAAAAGCTAATGCATAGTAAATCAAATTTACTTATTGATTAAGTATTGCGCTACGTGTTTCGGGTTAAAAGGGATTTTTTTATATACAATACCTGACTGATCTAACAATTCTAAAGCATAGTGGTGGTTATGATAATCTTCTGCATAATAAATATTTTTAATACCCGCTTGAATGATCGATTTTGTACAGTTTAAACAAGGAAAATGAGTTACATAAATCGTAGCACCCTCGGTTGACACACCTTGTTTCGCGCATTGTAGCAATGCATTCATCTCTGCATGTATCGTGCGAATACAATGTCCATCTTCTAACAGACATCCTTCATCGATACAATGCACTTCTCCTGATACCGAACCATTATAGCCTCCGGCAATTATTCTGTTATCTTTGACGATAGTGGCGCCTACTGACAATCTTTCACAAGTAGAACGTAACGCTAGTAAATGACTTTGAGCCATAAAATATTCTTCCCATTTGATTCGTTCCATGATGTTAAACCTCCAATAGTATGTCATTTTTATTGTGAATAATTCTAGATTAATTGGCTTTTCTTAATAATGCAACAATATTTTAGATTGATAAATAAGAACTTAATTTTTCAACTGTCTTAGCACCAATTCCATTAATTTCTTTCAATTGGTCTAAAGATTTGAAATCGCCGTTTTGCTCCCTATATTCAATAATAGATTTAGCTTTCGTTTGCCCTATTCCAGGAATAGAAATAAGTTGACTTTCTGTTGCAGTATTGATGTTGATTGCTGCATCATTGCTATTTTTACTTGCTTCTACTAAATGCGTTGCATAATTCACGTTATGACTGGTTTTTTTGTCATTCTGTGTATTTAAATCCTCCCCTTTTTCAGGAATGTATACCATTTTTTGATCTACTAATTTTTCTGATAAATTAATATTTGATAGATCTGCATTAACTGAGACAACTGCTTTATCCAATAACTGTTTCATACGATCATCGCTTGCCATTTTGTAAATATTAGGATGTTTCACTGCACCTTTAATATCTACGTAAATGGTGGCATGCTTTGTATTATTTTGTCTTTGGTTTGTCTTATTATTTAATGAAGTTCCATTATCCTCCTTTAATAAAGATGGCATATGTGTGTTTGTTCCAATTAATTTGTTTTCATCAGTTTGTTTAAACTCATTTTCGTTACTATGCGCGTTAAATATAAGAAACAATATTGAAACAATTAGCAAAACTGAAATCGCACTCATTATGATTAAAGCTCGATATTTGTGGCAAATGTCTTTGATTAATTCCCATTGATGTAACAAAAAATCACTCCTTTATACTATACACGCATAAGGGAGTGATTTTACTCTTTATTTTTTTGCGATGAAAAACAAACGTTCCCCATCTTTATCATGATTATCTATTTCAAAATCAACAAAAGTTGTTATATTTTTAAAACCACAAGCTTCAAGCATGCTTGTGTAAATTTCTTCTGTATACGTTCTTTGATAATGTGATTCATCAAATCTGATATATTGATTTTCACCCTTTTTTATAAAAAAAGTCATGTCATGCCATACGCTTAAAGGGGCTTCGCCTCGAACAGCTTCCCAACCTAAAAATACATTTTCAGTTTCATCAATATAACTTTCATTATTGAATAGCGTTGTCATTTTGTGTTCTGTGTGAACATCAAACATAAACACGCCACTATCCGTTTCTAAATGATTATACACTTGATGGAACGTCGCCGTTACATCTTCTTTTTCGGGTAAATAATTTAAAGAATCGCAAAAAATGGTAATCACATCGAATTGTCGATTAAGTTCGAATTCAGTCATATCTCCTTCTATCCAGTTCACTTTATTGGATTTTTGCATTGCTATAGAAAGCATATCAACGCTTAAATCCATCCCAGTTATATGATCAAATCCGTCTAATTTTGAAGTGAAACTGCCTGTCCCACAACCAATATCTAAGATAGATGTTTTGTTATTGGCAAAATAATCTACAAGATTAAGCCAAGATTCGTAAGGCTGGTCTAAAGTCAATTGATCGTAGTAAAAGCTCATTTCTTCATATTGAACCATTATTAATAAACTGCCTGTCCATAAGATGCTAAAGGCGCATCTCGATATAATTTTTCAAGATTGTAATAATCACGTTCATCTTTATGGAAGACGTGAACAACAACATTAGCTAAGTCAATTAAAATCCATCTTGCCTCGTTAAAACCTTCCATTCGTTTAACTTCAATTTCAGCTTCATTTGCAGCGTCTTTAACTGCACGTGCAATGGATTGAACTTGTCTTTCATTGTTACCATGACAAACTATAAAATAATCTGTCATATCACTGATACCTTGCATATTTAAAGAAATAATATCTTCTGCCTTTTTATCTTCAGTTGCTTTGACAGCTATGTTTAATAATTGATCTGAATTCATTTAATCATCCTTTACTCTTTCGTCACTATAATTGTAATAATTCAAGCAAGCAATCGTGGCATTATAAACGGTAATATCTTTTGTGATTAAATATAAAACAGTTCGCTTAGAAATTTCATAAATTGTATTATCTAAGCTACCTTGATTGTATGCTAAATCTCTAATTTCTTCAACGCCTGGGGTCTGACGACCAGGTTCTATATAATCTGCAATAAAAACTAATTTTTCAGTTTTGGACATTTGAGCACGTCCAGTTGTATGATTTTTGATAGCCAATAAGACTTCTTCATCAGTCACGCCAAATTGATTTTCCATTATAACTGCACAAACAGGACCATGTAAAATTTCCGAACCATAACTGAGTAAATCACTATCTAAATCATATTGTCTAACCATTTGATACATTGAGCCTAAATCATCATACTTACTGTAATCATGTAAAATGCCAGCAAGTTCTGCTTTATCTTTATCACCATCATATATTTCAGCTAATTTCACAGCTGTTTCTGCTACTCTAAGTGAGTGATTAAATCTTTTCTCAGGTAATTTTGCTTTCACTAAGGAGACGGCTTCATCCGTTTTCATATAATCCTTCCTCTCTGATATATTTTTCTACACTTTGAGAAACAAGCATTTGAATATTATTATTTTGTTTCACTCTATTCCTTATAAGCGTGGAACTAATATCTACACGTGGTATATTGATTGCTAACATGTTCGATGTTACTTCTTGATTTGATTTTTCTCTGTTAACAATTACAAACGTGACGATTGATTTCAATGCTTCAATTTTATACCACTTTTCTAATTGATTATACTGATCAGTGCCTATGACAAAATACAATTTAGCATTCGGATGCTTATCTAGGATATGTTTTATCGTATGATACGTATAACTTTGACCTTTGCGTTCTATTTCATCTAAACAAATTGATCCAAACCCCAATTCATTAATCGCACATTGAATCATATCTATCCTATATCTCGCGTCTAAATAATCTGTATGCGCTTTTAGTGGCGACATATAACTTGGTATAAAATAAAATATATCTGGTTGAATAACATGATTCACTTCACTAGCAACAACCATGTGAGCTGTATGAATCGGGTTAAACTGCCCACCATATAAAACAATAGATTGAGCCATTAAGGTAATTGAATCTGTTTGTTATCTTGTGATTCTTTATACAACACAATCATAGACCCGATTACTTGAACAATTTCACTATGCGTTGCATCGCTTAATGACTGTGCTAAGTCATTTTTGTCTTCAAAATTATTTTGCAAAACATGTATCTTTATTAATTCTCTATTTTCTAAAATATCTTTTAATTGATCTATCATGTTATCTCCAAGACCAGCTTTTCCGATTTGGAAAGTTGGATCTATATTATGTGCTTTGCTTCTTAAAAACCTTTTTTGTTTACCTGTTAACATAAAATACTCCTTTATAAATATTCTAAAACTGTTTGTTTCATAATTTGTATATTTGGTTCAGTGGCCGTCCATATTTTAAAGCTTTCGGCTCCTTGATAAATAAACATGTCTAAGCCATTATAGACCGGATTACCTTGCGCTTCAGCTTGTTGTAAAATGGGCGTCTTAAATGGGACATACACAATGTCACTTATTAATGTATCAGGTTCTAAATTTTTTAAACTAATTGGAATTTCTTGATTTGTATTCATACCAGCAGGCGTCGTATTAATAATAATATCAAATTCTGATAATGCCACTTCAGCTTCTGATAAATGAACTTTATTAACATTTAAATTCCACTGTTCAAATCTATTCATCGATCTATTCGCTATAGTAAGTTTAGGCTTTACATACTTAGTTAATTCATTAGCAATACCTTTACTTGCTCCGCCTGCTCCCAAGATTAGTATATATGCATTGTTTAAATCTGGATAAACTTGCTGTAACCCTTTGACATAGCCAATGCCATCTGTATTATAGCCAATCCATTTACCATTTCTAATTTTAACTGTATTAACGGCGCCAACAGTTTCAGACTGTTCGTCAATTTCATCTAGGAAAGGTATAATACGCTCTTTATGAGGAATGGTAACATTAAAACCAGATAAATCTTTTTCTGAAGTAATTTCCTTTATAAGATGGAAATCTTTTTCAGAGATATTAATAGCTTCGTACGTTGCATGGTAATCTAATGCTTTAAAATTAGCGTTATGCATTGCAGGCGATAACGAATGATCAATAGGGTTGCCAATTACTGCAAATTTCATATTTAACACACCTTACATAATTGAATTTCTTAAAATAACATCAACATTTTTAGGCACTCGAACAATCACTTTTGCACCTGCATCTATTGTGATGAAACCTAAACCAGAAATCATGACATCTCTTTTTTCTTTACCTGTTTCTAATCTTACGGCTTTAACATCTTTTAAGTCAAAGTTCTCAGGATTATGAGGTGGCGCTAAGAGCGAGCCTAATTGATTGCGCCATAGTTCATTAGCGTTTTCTGTTTTAGTTCTGTGAATGTTTAATTCATTTGAAAAATAACAAATTAATGGACGTTTCCCTCCACTTATATAATCAATACGTGCAAGACCACCAAAAAATAAAGTTTGCCCTTCGTTAAGTTGGTAAATTCGTTGCTTAATCTCTTTTTTAGGTATGACAACTTTAAGTTCATCTTCTGAAACTAAATGCGTCATTTGGTGATCTTGGATTACACCTGGTGTATCATACATGAAAGTTGTTTCATCTAATGGTATGTCAATCATATCTAACGTTGTACCAGGAAACCTTGATGTCGTCACAACATCCTTTTCTCCTACACTACGTTCTATTAATTTATTAATTAAAGTCGATTTCCCTACATTTGTCGTGCCTACAATATATACATCTTCATGGTTTCGAATGCGATCAATAGACTCTAATAAATTTTCAATGCCTTCATTTTTTTCTGCAGATATGAGCACTACGTCTTCGGCTTCAAGTCCATATTTTTTCGCCGTTCTTTTTAACCATTCTTTTACACGACGTTTATTGATTTGTTTTGGTAATAAATCTATTTTGTTAGCTACTAAAATAATTTTTTTATTTCCAACGATTCGTTTTATAGCATTAATAAAAGAGCCCTCAAAGTCAAAAACATCTACGACATTTACGATTATGCCTTTTTTCTCACTTAATCCATTCAGTAGATTTAAAAAATCTTCACTATCTAATCCGACATCTTGAACTTCGTTATAATTTTTCAACCTAAAACACCGTTTACATATTACATCTTCACGAAACAAATTGTGTTCCGGCACATAACCTGGCGCGTCTGAATCTTCAGATTGTAATGGCGCACCGCAACCAATACATTTTAATAATTCCGTCTCACTCAATCAGTTTTCCTCCCACTTGATATAGCCTTTTTTTCTAAAGTGCTGTAATAAACGTCGCTCTATTAGTCGATTAAATTTAGTTATAAAACCATCTGTTTGCTTAACAGGCACCACCATAATTGTAAACAGACCACGTCGATTGCCACCAAACACATCCGTTAACATTTGGTCTCCTATGACTACAACTTCAGATGGTTTTAAATCCATAGAGGTCATCGCACGATTAAATGCACGGCCTCTTGGTTTTTTTGCTTTAAATATATAATCGACTTTTAAAGATTTTGAAAAACTGCCAACTCTTTTTTCACTGTTATTAGAAACAATTGTAATGGTAATACCTCTTTGTTTCGCTTCTTCAAACCAGTTTTTAACTGCTTCTGTCGGGTCAGCAACGTCCCACCCAACAAGTGTATTATCTAAATCAGTTACTATACCTTTTACACCAGATTCTGCAAGTTTATCTATGTCTATTTGAAAAATAGATTGCACGTATTCATTTGGCATAAAATATTTCTTTATCATACCCATTATCTATTCACCTTTTTATATCATTTTAATTAACGCTTCTACGGTTTTACTAGATGATTTCGCAGCTTTGTCTAAAAATTCATCAAATGTAATACCAGCATCTCCATCTGCTAAATCTGATATGGCACGTGTGATAATAAATGGTAAATTGAATTGATAGCATGTTTGTGCGATTGCCGTTGCTTCCATCTCGGCAGCCATTGCTTGAGGGAAGTTTGTCTTAATTTCCATTCGTTGACGACTCGTTCCAATAAAGCTATCACCACTTACGATAAGACCTGTTTTAGCTATCAATTGTTGATCAGTTATCACTTGTGTTGCTTTATGAACTAATGATTTATCCGCTATAAATTGTGCTGGCATTTGAGGAATTTGCCCTAACTGATATCCAAATGCTCTAGCATCAGCGTCATGATAAGCAACCATATCACTTACAATGACATCACCTACATTTAATGACTTATCTAAAGCACCTGCTGACCCCGTATTTATAATCAATCGCGGTCTGAATTTTTCAATTAATAATGTTGTTGAAATGGCTACATTAACTTTACCGATTCCACTTTGAGTTAAAACAACTTCTTTATCATTTAAATAGCCTTTATAAAAATAAACATGTGCAATATTAATTTCTTCTAAATTTACGAGTTTATCTTTAAGGATTGCTACTTCCTCTTCCATAGCACCTATAATACCTATCATTATAATTCACCTCATTTTAAAATCCTAACCTTAGTTATTCTACCACATTTAAAGCGATACCTCGACGATTGAATAATAATTATACTAAAATATTAAACCAATTTTCAGATTTATACAGAGGCATTTTAATATTTTAACTCCTCATTACGCTTCGTATGTTTAATGCTTTTTCCTCGACACTTATTTAAGTGAAGCTAGTAAAGTAAATTTTTGTATTAAACAAATAAACATTCTCAAGTCCATTAATGTTTAGATTAAGAACTAGAGAATGTTTATACAGTAACTATTATAATTTTTAACTGCCCATTAATTGTGTTAAACCTTGTAACGAATAAACGCCTGTAACAACAGTGACTATAACAGCTAAAATACCAAACCAGAGCATCCAGGCGGAATTGTTATGTTATTTTTACAGGTTTCTACCATTTTATAAAAAGACTGTTATATCAACACTTTTAGAGTATATTAGTGGTTATGAGTTCCATAGGTTTTTATTGCTTTATAAATAATCTGCCCTTTTTTTGCCCTTAAAATTAAAGATGGAAAATAACGTTTAAAAGAGATAGTATTAAGATATTAATAAGAAGGTGGGGAATGTATGAAACAATTAGAAAAAATGACTGATACAGAATTGCTTGATGATTTAAGGAAATTACTTGATATTACAAGAACAGCGCTTGAAGAAAAAGATTATAAAAAAGCTCTGCAAGTTAAAGAAGAAGTACATGGTAGATGGAAATATTTAGACAAAGTGAAATTTGATAACACTGGGTCTCAAACTTTTCGAAATTATCGTAGTATTTTACAAGAAGCAAGCGCAAAATCAGGTAAAAGATGGTATGAAAACGCTAAAAACCCTTATGATAAGTACACCCATAAATTAGATGAAATAAGATTTGAATTACAATACCATATTAGTATGGAAGAAAATAGACTTAAATAACGAAAAGCCCTCTTTAAAATTAGGAGGGCTTATTTTCTTGCATTTTTTCTTTCAACTTAATTAATTCATCTCTTAATTCTATCTCTTTCAACCCATCTTGAATTAGCTTTCTAATTATCTCTCCCCTGCTATCTATATTTTCTTGTACTTTGCTTATCTTCTTCTCTAAATTTTCAACTATATTCTTTTGCTCTTTAGCCACTAAAGTCTCCCCTTTTTATTTTATCTCCACAATATCTTTTAAATTAACTTTACGTAATATAGTTTCTTCATATAAATAAAGTAATCGTTCATAGTTATCTACCTTGTGAATGTACCCTTCTATATTTTTAATATATCCATCTTCATAATAACTTACAGTGATCACTGGGTCATGGAACATTTTGAATACTAAAGTATCATTCAACTCGCTTAACTGATCATCACTTAATATAGGCTTATCTATTTTGTTTTGGTCTTGTATGTATTGCTCTAATCTTTCGTACTGCTCGGGCATAGTTTTAAAAGCTTGCCACTTAACCATTTTACGCCCTTCTGGTATACGTGGATTAAGATATTCTCTAGGTATGTTACGATAATCTGATTCATATTTATAAGGTTCTGGCATATCCGGATTAATAATTCTCATAGTATCACCTCAATAAATACTATAGAACATTTGTTCGTGTATGTAAATCTATTAACATAAAATAACCACCCAGTGACATGTGTGGGTGGTTTGCGTGGGAGCATTCTCAAAAAAGTTGCTCCGTGACGGAATGATTACCGTGAATTTGCTGGTAAATGTTTCAACCAGCTTGTTTAAAAAGGATAACAATATCCCATGGCACTATGCCTTATTGTCCGTATCGTATATATTATACTCAATCGTACGGTATCGAGTTAGAAGTCCTCACTCGGTTTTATTAACGTCAGTATGCCCCCTCTGACAAATCAGATACTGGACTGGAAGAAGTCACCAGTCGGGACCATGTTACCCACGGTATCTCTCGTATTTTATATATATATTATACCACATTTAAACATAAAAAAATAACCACCCCGAAGAGTGGCTATGATTCGTTATAGAATAAGGAAAGCAACGAATGTCCAAGTTATGTGATTGATAAATATAATAAAACTCCACTTCCCACAGTGGATAAATTGTTGGATTTACTGTTGTTTAATAGAAGAAGTAGGACGGGTTCCTACTCCTATCTACACACTAACACTAATCTATATTATTACAAGTTAATACCCTTATAGATATTTTGTTATATAAATAACCACCCAGTGACATGCTTGAATGGTTAACGAAATAATTATTTTGGAGTTTTATATATGCATGTTTTTATACTATAACATAAAAAAATAGGGCAAGCACATACGTGCTTACCCTGGTATGATAACGTGTTGCCAAGAAATCATAGTAATCACTTATTAACTATACTTATATTATAGCATAAAAAGAGACACCCTAAATAGGATGTCTCAAGATATAAAGGAATAAAATTTTGAGATTTTTGTGACCATAGCACTATTAATAATTTAACATTAAAAAAGCACCCTGTAAAAGAGTGCTTCATGCGTAAAAAATATAATAGAATTGGCGAGCCATTGAATGGAAAGTGACTCTATTTATAATCTAACATACATTAACTAGTTTAGCTAATAGTTCCCCACAATGAACCTACTGAATGATTTGGTGGCGGCGTACCATCGTAAGTTCTGATTGGTAGATAATATCTTGTATTGTTCCAATAATAACCAATCCATACATGGCCGTCTTGTAACATTACTTCGTCATAGTCAGTCCAGCCACCAGGTTGGAAGTCATAAGCGTAAGGGCAACTTCTAAATGGTCCAACAGTTCTAGCAACTATTGATTGATTACCATTTGTAAATGTTGCTGATTCACTCATGTAATAAGTTCCATAACTATTTTTCTTCCATGCGCCAGCTACAGTTGATTTTGTATTACTTGATGCACTTGTTCCCTTAACTACAGTTGCAGTAGGAACTTTGCCATCCATATAAGCACGTATTTGTTTAATAAAGTAATCTTTTAATTTTAATCTCTGTGCTTGACTAGGACGTCCATAAGTTACTGGATCTACACCAGCATGTAATTTATAACTCCTATGTGGACAAGCAGTTGGGACGTGCTCATCATGTAATTTGATTGTATTTCTGTTTGCTTTCAATCCCCATTTTTGAAGTTTCTCTGCTATAAATTGAAATACTGTTTGCTCGTTTTTAAGAAATTCTTTATCACTTGCACTCATAGACTGACACACTTCAATACCATAAGCTTCGTGGTTGCCTGTCCCTTTATGAGTGCCGTCGCCTGTGTGCCAAGCTACTCTATCTTCTGATATACCTTCCCAAACATAACCATTGCTTGCATAAGCATGTGCTATACCGTTAGCAAATCTATTATAGCCAGCGTTAGCTAAAGAGTTTTGATATTGCTTACCGCTAGAACTACCTGCATCGTTATGGATTACTACATATTTAGGTTTATAACCTCTTTTATCCATTGTGTAATTAATACGTTGAGTTGATACAGTTATAGTTTGTTTTTTCTTCTTAGCAGTCGTTTTCTTTTTAGCAGTTGATGTCGTTGCTGATTGTGATGATTTCTTAGCGTTATTTTCAGACTTGAATTTGGGACGAATGAAAATTTGAGGGAAGTCGTAATTGTGAATAATTCGTTGGGCAACCTCAGTCTTAGCTAGACCTCCGCCATACCAATTTTGATCTAAACTAACAAATTTCATATAGTTACCATCTTGGTTACCATTAGTCACAATAGCAACATGGCCATATCCTCCACCATAATTTCTATTGAAAACAACAACATCTCCAGCTTGGGCTTTGAATTCTGGGGTGTTATTATAAACATCAGCTTCGCCTTTAAAATTATTCACGTTTGGAATATCAGCCGCACCCGCACCTTTTAATCCATGACCGAATAACTTGTACCAATAGAAATTAGCTAAATCAAAGCATTGCCAACCATAAGCATTATCAAAATCCCAACCCTTACCTTCTAACGAATTGATATATGTTATAGCTTCTTTTTTAGTTAGATTTGCTGTCATCTTCATCACTCACTTTCAACACTTCATCGTCATGGTATCTGCTTGCGCCTAGTGGTAATTCTTCATCGTATTCATAATCTGCAACATCAAAAGTTACTTCGTCAGTATCATCAGTGAATGGTTGAGATGTGTCATATTCTTGTGGTTTCATAATTCCAACCTGTTGTTTAATATCTTCGTTTTCCGATGCATCATGTTTATTGTTCTGATACTCAACTGGCCATTCATTTTCATCACGTGGTTTTGAATAAGTTTTTGCAATACCACTGTCTTTCATCCCTTTTGTAGTAGGGTCGTTTATTACTCCGAATGTAACTAATACGGCTAATAATCCATTAATACCATCGCTAAATTGTTCTAACTGTCCTGTGTAATCTATTCCAATTGCTTGTGTTACATTGTTAATAAAAAGGACTATCGCCGAAACGATAGCCACCCAAAATGATTTCTTTTTGAAACGTATTTTCCAGTTAATACTTTTCATCTAAAAACCTCCAAATATAATAAAAATAAGGACGCTGAGAAACGCCCTGTGTTGCATCGAGAAATGTATTTACCTGTCCGTTGTGCACAATAAAAAGCCGACACAATGTGCCGACTTAGAAAAATACAGTTGCGAAACCGAGTGCACCGACAATTACTGTCGCTGTTGCAGTAATAATCGCAACCCATATTTGTAAATTTCCTTTTTTTCTTTCTGATACAGTACTCTCTATCGTATCTAAACGTTTGACTGTTGCGTCAGATGTATATTCAACATCTTTGATACGATCATTAAATCCTGTAAGATTATCATTAATCTTGTTCAAAGTTTCGTTAGTTGTCATTTGGCTTTTGATGAGTGCATCGTTGCTATCATTCAAACGAGTCACTAACAACTTCAAATCATTGTGCAAGCTCATATGTTTATTATCTATATCGTTTATGCGTTGGTGTAGTTTACCTTGTCCTCTTTCCCATTCATATCTGAGTACGTATTTATCTTCGTCTGCCATATATCTCGAAACCTCCGAAAAATGTCATTACTAGATAAATACCAGATAAAGTGGCAAATTGAATAGGAGATAACCAATTCAATGCGTTATACACACTTGCACTTGTGATTATAAAATACATAATAAACGATATAAAACTACCAACAGTAATGAACCAATAACTCTTTTGATTCTTCTTTGGAAGTAAATAACTTGCACATACTAAGAATAGACCAGCTAACATAAACAATATACCCCATATCCAAATAGGCATTAATTGATGCAATTCTTGATAAAAGGCAGAATCTCCTAATACAGAGTCTTGTTCAATCGTCCAAAACAAGCCTCTCCAACAAGTAAATAATCCTGTACCAAAAAGTAAGGTGCTAGCTATCATTTCTGATAATGTTAATTTATTCATATTCCACCTACTTCCATCTAAATAAAAACCACAAGCCTAAGCCTGTGGTAGTTCTGGATAATCTTCACCAGTAATTTCTTTGTATTCTTCTTTGGTTAACGCGTCTAATTCCACGTATGTTTGAATATCCTCGTTTGTGTAGCAGTTAATATCATAAAAGTATTTAATTGAATCGAATCCTGGATACATAATTTATTCCCCTTTCAATTTAGCGATTTCGAGCATTGTTTGAGCTTGTTGTTCTTCTAACTGTTGCATACGCTTTTCTTTCTTAGTTAATTCTTTTAAAGTTTCTGCTTGTTCCTTTTGAGACTTTACTAACTGATTAGCTGTCTTGGTTACTTGCATTTGTGCTTGGGCTAACATCATTTCATTAGCACTAGGAATATGTGGGTCGCTTTCCGGTAAACTTCCCAACCATTCTTCACGAGTAGCACCAATCCACTCATTACCATTAAAATAAAAAGGACTGTAAATACCATCTGGCGGTGGCGTTTCAGTCCAAGCTTCTTCAGGGTATTGATATTCTCCTTCTTCATCTTTAAACGCTAGATAAGGTGTTCCATCGTATAAATATACTTGTTTAAACATTGATTCCATCCCTCCTAATCATGCCATGTGAATTCTCCATAAATGTAATCTGTGTCTACCCAGTCAGCAGTATTATAATAGTAATTAAATTTCAGTTCTCCGTTAGGTGTAATATCTACAATTCCAGTAGTTTTATTTCTTGGTGTTGCAACTACAAACTTTTGATAATTCTTTGCAAACTGACTAGGTAATTCTGCGAACACGACCCCATTTGTTAAATTTCTTGCATTAACTCTTAGTTTTCGAGTAGTTATATCTCCCTGTTTAATGATTCTATAGGCACAATCAAAACCATTATCTGTACCATTTTTAAACATTGTATCTTTTTCCACACCGTTTATAGTGTTGTAAGGAATCCAACCGGTGTCGGATGGAGCACCAATTACTTTCCAGCCAGACCAGTTTCCAGATGTTTTGTAATTTATATGAAGTTGATAACTGTTATAACTTCTAAATATAGCATAGCCAGCAGTAGCACTTTGGGCTTTATAAGTTATATATCCAGATTGATGTCCCGGACTATTTTTTATTTTATTTATATACCATGAACCCGTTCTTGTGAAATCTTCCATAGTTTCTAGGTCTGGAGCACTTTTAAATAACAAATAGCCCGAGTTCAAAGTAAGTTGATACTTCTGCCACTCTAATTCTTCTAATTGTTCATCTAACATTTCAGGAGAAAGAAAACCGTTATCTGCTACAGTTTGATTGAATTCAGTTACTTTACTATCTACATGCTCAGTAACTTCTTCAGCTTTAGTATTTATTTTGTTAACTGCACTATCAGCTGTATCTTGAACACTTGTCTTAGCATTCTTAGCTGTAGTAGTTATATCTTCTGTAGCATCATCTTTAACTTTAGTTAAATCATTTGTAGCTTGAGTAATGAATGTTTGAATATCTGTTTTACCATCAGCAATAATCGCATTAAGAGTTTCAATACCTTTTTGTAATACTGATTTCATTTCTGCAACGTAATCTGCACCGTTTGCAATTGCTTCTTCGATATCTTTAACACGTTGTTCAATACGCATTTTTAGTTGGTCAAACATACGAATATACTCAATCTTAGTAAATGCTGAAATCTTATTAATAAGTGCATCTTTAACTTCAAAGTTGAATTCTCTGAATACTGCAACTTCGTTGTATTCTGGCTTATTATCAACATTATTAACACCAATATAAACTTGACCTTTAACACTAGTAGAAGTACTAGCTTGTAAGAATTCTTTATCTAAAGTAATTGTTACAATTCCATTCATAGAATCTTCGATTTCTAATTCAATTACATCTGAAGCACTACCATTAGTAGACTCAAAATAAGCATAAGCTGTAAGGTTGTTTTCGTGAATTAATAAAGGTCCTTTAGTATTGCTTAATTGAAATCTTAGTATTGCTGTATTTTCATCTAAATTATAAAAACCAACCCCTAAATCAGAGATTGGTTTTAAATATGGTTCAGACTTTAATTTAAATAAGGCTTTTTTATCTATTCCGTTATCCACATGATCACTCCTTATTTTACTAATACGACTGCTACGCCGTATTCTTTTTCGTTGTCGTATGGTGTCGTGATTTCTAACACTTTATAAAAGCCATTGTTATTATCTTTTGTTCCTACACCTTTATTAGGTTTGATATAGTCATTGACCGATACTGTCGAATCAATACGTGTATAAACTTGACCCATCAATCCTACAACGTTCCATTCTGGACGGTTAGAACGGTCAATGTATTCGTCAGCATACTCAACGTACTCAGGGTTAGGAATTGGAACATCTACTTCTTCTGAATACCAATTACCTTCGTCATCTTGCCACTCTTTTGTTTGTAATTCTGTTTGCGTTACACCAAACTCATCTTTTAAGAACTTATCTTTGTGGTGGAACATTTGGTCACCAAGAATAACTCCGGCTGTTCCAGATATAACGCCGATAGGTGTATCATTTGAGTTAGCTTTACGAATATATCTACCGTCTAAAGTGACTATATAACCATTTTTAATTTCTTGACCACTTTGTGATTCAAAGTACTCTGCGTAGTCACCAAAGTTCTGGCCGGATGATACTGTACCTTTCGTTTTGATGTTTCCGCTAATTGTGGACATATCAATTGTAGTGTTTTCATATTTAGCACCATCCGTACCATAACCTAATAAGAAATGGTAGTTACCAGGTGATTTAACACCACGACTGTTAACGATTGTCTGACAATAAGCACCAGGTAACGTTTCTGATTCTAAAGAGTTCATGACTGAACTACGAGAACCATGTGCATGAGAACCTGCACCTACTCCTGCTAACCAAGAACGGTCACTATGAGCATACGAACCACCTGTAGAAGCAATTACTGCTGAACGTTGAGCAACTGCTGCTGCACCTGTTGAACCACCACTAAATCCACCTTTAACTGCTGTTGGAACTACTCTATAAGCTTTATTAGTGATATATGCAGCATTATTATAATTCTCTGCATTAACTCCAACAATCTCTGCTGTATTGTTGTATAACTCTAGTCCGTTACCTGTACCTTGACCTTGTAAGTTGGCATTGATAATACGTAAATCGTAAATACCTCCACCACCTGCAATACCTCTATTTTGAGAAGAGTTCCAAATATTAACGTTACTAATGGTAATCTTCTTACCTCTGTTACCTCCACCAAACACTTTAATATCAGCTTGTGAGTTCTTGAATCCAGTAATATTTATATTATTCAGCATAATGTTATTAGACATGAATTGCACTGCTACAACTGGCATGTTAGCTGTATACGTTCCATCTCCAACTGCTGTATAACCGTTAACTTGTACGTTTCTGTAACCACTAATAACTAATGCACGTGGTGTTGTTCCTGGATATACTTTATTGTCATATGGCGTGATAGCAGAACAATTATTTAATATGACACTGTGAGCTGTCTTAGAAATAGGGTCTCCTGCTCTGTGGTGGCCAATGTGTCTAATATTATAAGCACGTGAATCTTTAATAGACATATGATTAGAAATCATAACGTTATTAGGAGCAGATGAATTACCATGGGCTTTAACTTCCACACCACCATAGTTTTCTTCAGTCATATTATTATCTAACATTACATGTTGTGAACCATCATCGATTTCAATTCCGTTATTGTTACCTCCACCTGTTGCATGGTGGCAATAGTTGTTAGTGATAACTAAATATCTTGAATGGTGAGTAGTAATACCGTCATCACCAAAACCAGTAGCTTCACAGTTGTCAATGTGAATATACTTACTTTCTAATTCTTCATTTACGCGTACACCATCACCTTCATAAAAGTATGGATCACTCGCATAAGTAACATCGAACCCATGAAGTAAAGCATCTACTGATTTTATGTTGCTTGCAAATCCATGTTTAACACCTGCAAACCTAACGTTTGAAGATAATGAACCGCCCATAGGTTTTAATTTTTTATCTTGTCTCCACTTGTTACCATTAACCGTGAAGTCTTTAATACCGATATTATGAGCTTGCCCCGACATATCTTCATTGGTAATACCGATATTTTCAGCAGGTGTTTCATCTGCAAGTCTAACAAAAGTAACGTCTTTACCTTCACCAGACAACACAGTATTATTAGGTAATTTAACTCCAGTTACTTTATACGTCCCTGCTGTCATATGAACATGTACGTTTCCACCTCTTGAAGCCTTTTGGAAAGCTTGTGTAGAATCTTCCTTACCTGTTGGGTCTGCACCGTAATCATTCACATTAACAATACGCTCAATCTTCTTATTAAGGTAGTCAAAGTTTTCTTCCATCTTGTTTTTAATGATTTCAAAATCATACTTTAAACGTTGTGATAATAAATTTTGGTTAGTACCATCTAACGCTGTTCTGCTATCTTTTACTTCTTCTACACCATCACCATTGTGTCCAATTACTAGTGTTTCTATTCGTCCATCTTGATACTGTAATTCATTATGAACATTGGTTAATTTATAATCTATTTGTTTAGCATTATGTGCGTGTTTTTCACTTGTTTTATGATGTTTTAACTTATCTAATATATATTGATGAAAGCTTTGAATTGATTCAAAATTAAACATCGTCATATAACGCCATTCTTGCCCTATATCAATTGGGTAATCTGTTTTCAATTTCTTCATTTCATCACTCCTTTTATACTAACCATGTAAATTCTCCTGCTGCCCATAAATCACTGTCATTTCCATTAAGATATGCCTTGACACTGTTATCTTTCTCGATTGATAATTCGACGGGTGTTTTTCCACCTGTACTTCTCAATACAAATGACACTGTGTCTTTTGTGAAACCTTGTGGAAGCTGAGCGATAACTTGATTATGGTTAATTTTTCCAATGTTCACTCTTATCGAACGAAATACAAACCATTTACCAGCTAAATCATTGCCAACACGCACTTCACGTATAGCACAAGGAGGAGCGCTGCTTAGGTAATTTTTCACATTATTAGGATGTACTTGATAATCAATCCAACCAGTATCTCCGACCATATCACCCATTGCTAAATCAAAAATTTTAATAGCATTAGCGTTATCTTTTATGATTTTTTGTTGTTCTGCTATCGTTTCATTAGCTTGCGTTATCAGAGTGTTCATTTGATTAATTTTGTCATTAATATCAGTGAATGGATTTTCTGTATCTTCTGTGTCCATACCTTCAACTGCGTTAATATGTGTTATAGGAAAATAGGTATCTCCATCTTTATCTTTTAAATATCTGTGATTAACTTCTCTACTCATCTAACAATGTCACCCCCACAATATCCGAATAGCTTTCTGGCATAGAAAAAGACGCGCCACCAAGTGACCCGCCTTTAACTAGGTTATTCATTCTCTTAATATTCCTGTTTATATTTTGTTGTATTTTAATAATGTCTTTAGGTGAGTTACTGAAATCAACTTCAACTGGTTCATTTACCAGTGGGTGTGAATACGTTAACTTCACTACTTTCAAATCAAGGTTATAACCTAGTGGTTGATGGATAAAACGTATCTTACTGTTTTCGTGAATATCATCGTTACCTAAGTAATACTTATCTTCCATAGAACCTAAGTAATTAGTAGAAACTTCCACAGTTGGCTCATCGTTCAATTCTTGAATAAGTCTTTCTCTTAACTCTGTTTTATCAAGCACGTTATCATCATATAATGTAGGTGCAACTTTAGGGTCGTCTTTATCATAATGTGGTGAATAATATTCATCTGTAACATGATAAACATCTGTCCCTTTCAACACTGCTGTTACATTTAATACTGTTGATTTCTCTGTTCCCACATACATACATGGTTTAGATTTCTTATAATCAACACCACTTTTCGCACCTCTAAACACTGCTTTAAATGTGTGATTGCCTTTTGATAAGCGTTGAGCAATGATAATCTTTTCAGATGTTGCAGTTTTGCTATAACATTCATATCTACCTATATGTTCATCATCTAAATAAACGTCTAATATGCCACCTTTAGCCATTTTCTTTAATGTCCATTCAAGTGTCTCGTTACCCCACTTACAGTTAAATGTTTTCGTGTAACTAGCACCAACACTTTCAGTACGCCAAGTACCGTCTTTGATGAATGTGCCAGAATAATTTAAGTCTTTAGGTTTCATAGGATTATAGTTATTCGTTTCAGCTTTTGTTTTCTTCTTACCAAATCCCTGTATATACGTTTTAATATCAGTTGTGGTAGTCGTAGCTTGTACTTCACTAGAGTTATATTTATATATCAACGGAATGTTTGATGCTTTATAAAAGCTTTCTTCATCATAGATGTAAATCTTTTTATTATCTGCAAAATAGATATAGTTGAATAACTCTGCACCTTCTGTTAAGAATTCCATTCCGTTTTTATTACCTAGTTCATCTACTGCTACACGTTGGTCAAATTTACCTACAATTTCATAAGTGAAACCAATCTTGTTACCTTTGAAACCAAAATCTAAATACTGTTCTAACGTCATTGTAGGCTTGCTATCGTCTTGTTCATCTTCTTCGTTGTTTAGTTCTTCATTTTCCAAGTCTTTCTGGATATAATGATTTTGGAATTCCATAAATATATGTTTAGCAGTAACTTCATTCAATACGTTCATACCATCATATTTAATTGCTGTAGACTTCACAACATAATTTTGTCCTTTCCATTCCAACAACATTTCATTAAGCAACGATTCAAATAAATCCCAATTCATAGACGTTTTATATATAGTGAAATCAATAGATCGTTCATTGTTACGCTCGTAACTAAGTTTCCAAGAACCAAAGTCATAATCGGTTAATATTTCCCCGAAAGTGCCTTTTCTGTTCTTTAGTATCATATCTTTCAATATCTTCACCTACCTATATATGAACGGGAATATCCATTGAGTTTTAACTTCTTTTATATTCTCGCCTGTAATTTCTATATCATTGAATCCTTTTGCTAATGTGAGCCATTGCCAATTTGTATCAATACCTACACGTTTGTTATTAATGAAAGGATGCACGCCGTTTATAACCAGTTGTTGATTTTTCTTGATACCTTTTTTATATTCGAATACATCTCCAGTCGTTTTATTATTAAGTTTAAACCCTTTAGGTGCATCAATATTAATTAGTAATTTAAACTGATGTCTTAATAATGGGTTGATTGTATCTGATGAACCGTTATAAATTTTAAAAGCTGTTGTATCGTGTGTGTATTTAATTTCATCATCTGATAAAACGCCTGCTTCAAATTGCCAATCACCACTTGATAAACTAAATTGACTTGTGTCTTTTAATGATTCTGAATAGCCATCTTTGACACTAAAAGTCATTTCAAACCGAGTTGTCGAAAAATCTGCATAGTCTGGGTTCATATCTGGATTATTAACTTTATACTTTATACCTGGATTGTCAGACGTTACGATATAATAAGGTATTCTTTTGTAAAATATACTTCTAAGTTTTTGTTCCATTAAATTAATATCTATTTCATCGATACCATCAAAACCAAACTTAACTACTAAATTAAAAGGAGCAAATGAAGCTACACCAGGTAGCTCACCATCTACTCCTTTCATAGTTATACTATCTTCGACTGATACAGGGTAAGAGGCTTTAGCATCAAGAAAAATAAAGTTATTTATATACTCATTGATATCCTTTGTTCCATTTTCATCAATAATTTTTAACCATCTGCCATCTATCATCATTAACCTCCTTGATTAAAGCTAGCCATTCTCATATCTTCTCCTAAAATTTGAGAAATGATATTCGCTGCATCTTTAGGTGAACCTTGTTTTTGATTACTTAACAGTTTGATAATTGTCTGTGTAAGTTTATTGTTTTGATCATTAACTCTTACAAGCTGACTTAGCATTTTCTCAATTGTTGAATTATCATTATTAACTGTTACATTGGTACTTCCTGTTTCCATTCCTACATAACGCATAGCCTGTTCAATAAGTTGAATAGCTCTCGTTCGTTTAGTAAGTGGTACGACCATTTCTGGTTTATTGCCTTCGCCAATTTCTGCAATTTGGTGTTTTGTAACCATGCCACCATTTTCATAAGCATAAGCAGCAGCTCTAGGGAATCCTCCCCAACCGTATTTCCTTTGAATGTATTGCATTGCAGATATTGCTTGATGTACAGGGTTGCCAAAATTAGAGAATCCTTTTTTAGCGTTTGCAAGGAAAGTTGGTTGTATCATTTGGAATAAGCCTTTAGATGGCGTACCTGCTTTAGCGTTACTGTCCCAATTATTGACAGCTTTAGAGTCATAATTAGATTCACGTTTAGCAAGTTTCATCATATTATTTAAAATATGACTACCTTTGTATTTACCACCTAAAATGTTCTGGGCTTGTTTAATAACACTTCTTGCATAGCTTTCACCTTTACCGCCTTTACTGCTACCTAAGCCTTTTAGCCATTCAAGAACATTAGATTGAGGCTTTCCGTTTTTATTTAACTGGAAGTGCAAATGTCCAGAACCTGCAGTGAAATGTCCTGTATTACCAGATTTAGCGATTAAATCACCCACACCTACACGTTGGCCTTGTTTAACTAATTGTTTACTTAAGTGCATATACCAGTTAGTTAGCCCTTTACCAAGGTCTATTTCTATTGATTTACCACCGCCGTAGTCATTCCATACTTTAGAAACTTTTCCCCCTGCTACAGCTTTAACATTTGTTCCTGGTGTCATACCAAAGTCAATACCATAGTGTTGGCCGCCATTAAATCCTAATCCCCCTGTGTAGGGGCCAAATCTTTGCCAGATATCATGTTTTAGTAGCCATCCTGCATCGCCTTCGCCACCGCCAACTTCATCAAACATTTCTTTAACTTTATCAATGAAAGAAGCTTTAAGTTTTGAAAAAGCACCCTTAGCCATTGCTACAGTAGCGTGTTTGCCACTACCAAATGAAATGCCTAAACTATCAAACACTTTATTAACTAACTTACCGGGTTTTTCTATCCAATCCATTACATCGCCTATAGCATTTCCTAGCCAAGTTACACCTTTATCTTTAAGGTTTGATATCTTTTCAACACTTTTTTCAGTTGATTTTTTTATACCGTGAGCAGTTTCGGAAACTCCTTCTTTAACTCCGCCTTTTACATCTTTGATAGTATCGGATAGAGTACTAAATATGTCGTCTTTTTTCTTCTTAGATCCTTTGCTGAATCGAGGTAACATACCCATATTTTGATAGCGCTTCGTATCTTTAGCGCTGTGTACTCTATCTCCAACACTTAAAGGTACGACAACATTACGACCTTTTGGAGCGTAAACTGAACCATCAGCACGTTCAATAACTTCTTGAGTACCTCCCCCTGGTGCGTTACCTGGACCTTTATCGTTTACGACAGCTAATGTAGACTTTTTCAAACCGCCATCATTATTAGTAGCTAACGCACTGCCATCATAAGTACCAGTAGATAAATGCGGTATTGGTTTAATAAGGTCTTTATCAGTAATGGCTTTAGAAATTTTATTAATTCCACCAATCATGCCATTCAAACCATCTACTGCTTTGTTAGCAACTGATTTACCTAATTCAGATGCAGCTTTACCAAAAGCGCCAGTAATGTTTTTAATCCAACCTAGTGTTTTATCTAGCCAGCTTTTCCAACTTCCATGAGTTTTCTTAGCTTTGTTTTCACCTTCACCTGCGATTTTGCCAAATATGTCTTTAGCCTTCGACCACATTTTACCTAGATTATCTTTAGTACTTTTAAAGGTCCTACCAAACCACTTGCCTGCAGATTTAGCAACTGCATGTGTTTTGTTTTCAGCTTTACTTGCTACTTTGTCAAACTTATCTTTTGCGGATTTATAAGTATCACTAAAGTTATTTCTAGCATTTTTAGTTGTTTGTCCGAACCATTTTTTAGCGCTCTTGAAACTACTTTGTGTCGTAGAACCTATTTTCTTACTTATTTTGTTCCATTGGCTATCTGTGTTTTTCTTAACCGACTTAAACCAACCTGAAGTTTTTCCTGGCAATTGTCCCAGCCACTTTTTCGCTCCGTTTAAACCAGTTTTAGATGAACTACTTATTTTACTTCCTATTTTATTCCAGAAACTATCTGTATTCTTTTTAGTTTTTTTAAACCATCCTGAGACTCTTCCTGGTAATTGACTAAACCATTTCTTTGCTCCGTTATATCCTTTTTTAGAAGAACTAGCTATTTTATTACCTATTTTGTTCCAAAAACTATCAGTATTTTTCTTAGTTTTTTTAAACCAACTAGATACGTTACCTGGTAACTTACCAAGCCATTTTTTAGCACCTTTATAACCTTTATTTGAAGCACTCCCGATTTTTGAACCTATCTTATTCCAAAATTTATCGGTACTTTTCTTAGTGCTTGCAAACCAACCGCTAACACCTTTAGCAATTCGTTTAGCACCACCAATGGAAGAATCCTTCATAATTTCCCATTTTGACTTAACATGACCTGTTTGAGAATCTATATTTTTCTTAACACCCTTATTTTGCTTTTGAGCTTCACTTACGACGGATTTATGTTGTTTTTTAGCTTTAGTTTTGGACTCTTCATATTGCTTTTTAGCGTCTTTAATCACTTTATCTGCTTGTGATTTAGATAAGTTTCCAGTTTCGTCACGCTGTCTAACAGCTTCAGCTACAGTTGATTTATATTTTTTCTTAGCATCTTTGATAGTTTTGTCTCGCTCTTTAGCACTTTCTTTAATCACATTAGATGCAGCTTGCATAGAAAGTTTACCTTTATTCTGTTTCATTCTTTCTAAGATAGCTTTTTGTTCTACTTCTCCTTTGGATAAAGACTTCACCACTGTTTCATCTAATTGTTCCTGAAGTTTAGCTACTTTATCATTTTCGCTTTTAGTTAGTGAGCGCTTTTCTTTATGGGCTTTTGCATAAATATCAAGAATTTGTTTATTTACTTTTTCTGCTTGTTCTGATTCTTTTTTATTACTCTGTTTAGTTTGTTCAAGAATTTTGGCTTCTTGTGATTTGGAAAGACCACTTGTGTCATTGAATATCTTTTCTAATCCTTTTATTTCACTGCTGTGTCTTTTTTTAAGCTGTTTATTAACTTCTGTGTTAATATTTCCGTACAATTCTTTAACTTGATCGTATTGCTTATTACCAATTGTTACATGGCTGATACGTATTTCTTCTAGTTTAGTTTTAGCCTTTTCAGAAAGATTCGTATATGATTCTAAAGCTTTTTTAGTACCTTTCGACACTTTACCTGAAAATACATCCGTTGTATCAGAAGCTTTAGAAACCGCATCATGCATTTTATCAAAGCCGAATTTTAAAGCTTGAAATTGGGGTGTAATTTCTAAAGCTTTCGCACCAAATGTTTTTATACTGTCCCAAGCTTTACCAAAACCATCGCCGATTTTTCCAATCCATGAAAAGTCCATTGAACCTATAGTTTGATTCCATAATCTTCCAAGGTCACTAAATCCTTGTTTAAACCATTCTAATTTTTCATAAGCTGCACTAAAAGCTGTGGTTAAAATTGTAAGTGGTAATCCCACTTTACCTAACATCTTTATACTAGTTTTAGCGATTTTTCCTAATCCACCAAATCGACCAGTAACCATAGATAGCGTGTTTCCAAATCGACCAAATAAACCTTGTTGTGTTTTAGCAGCCTTACCTGTTGTTGCCATAGAAGCTGCCGCTGCGTTGTTCGCCCCTGCATTAACTGCTGCTTCAGCAGTATTAACTGCCATTTGACGATTAAGCATCGCGTAGCCTTTAGCAGCTCCGCCTACGGCTCTTAAAAGTAGGCCTATACCTAAAGTTAAAGGCCCAATTGCAGCTGTTAAACCTAATACTCCCGCTACTGCAACTTTTGCACCACTTGGCAATTTATTTAAGAAATCTACTGTTCCTTTTAAGCCACTGACCATCCCAGATAAAGCTGGTTGTATAGTATCAAAAATTGATAATGCTAATTCTTCGGCTGCTGAACGGAGTTCTCTTAAGCTACCGCCTAACCCTTTTTCCATAGTTTTAGACATTTTCTTAGCTGAACCTTCACTGCCATCTATTGCTTTGCTTAATTTGTTATAATCCTTTTCTGATGCATTGATAACTGCAAGTGCACCACTCATAGATTCTTTCCCGAATATTGTTGCAGCTGCGGCAGCTTGTTGGTCTTTTGTAAGACCACTGAATTTTTCTCTAAGGTCACCCAAAACATCTCGCATAGGTTTCATTTTTCCATTGCTATCTGTTATAGATATCCCTAATTCTTCCATCTTGTTTTTCATAGCTTTAGTTGGTTTTGCTAAATTGGTAAACATTGTACGGAGTGCTGTACCAGCTTTTTCTCCTTTAATACCTGCGTTACTCATTAAACCAATAGCTATAGATGTATCTTCAATAGTATAACCTAACGCGCCTGCTACCGGTGCTGCGTATTTAAAGCCATCGCCCATCATTTGGACGTTTGTGTTTGCATTTGCACTAGCTGAAGCTAATACATCCGCAAAATGCCCGCTATCCTTAGCTTGTAGACCAAACGCTGTCAATCCATCTGTTACAATATCTGACACAAGACCTAATTCTTCACCTGAGGCAGCAGCTAAATTCATAATGCCTGGTAAACCTTTAATCATATCTTGTGATTTCCAACCAGCCATTGCCATATAATTCAATGCTTCTGCACTGTCACTAGCACTAAATTTAGTAGTAGCTCCCATTTCACGAGCTTTTGCTTTTAATGCATCTAGGTCTTTACCAGTGGCTCCTGAAATAGCTTGAACTTTCCGCATACCATCATCGAATTCAACACCTAATTTACTAGCATAGCCCATTGCTCCTACAATAGGTGTAGTAACATACATAGACATACTTCTACCAAAGGAACTCATACCATGCCCTATACTTGTAAAACGATCTGACATTTTATCTAAATGGTTAGCTGCTTTAGTGTATTGACTGTTCGCGATTAACTGTTCTTTGTTGAAAGCCTTCATTTCATTCTTAGTTTTATCTATAGTTTTTTGAAGGTTATTCATTGAAGTACGTTCATTGTTAACAGCGTTTTTAGCCTTCGCTAAGTTTTGATCGTGGTTTTTAATCGTTGCATTTAACTTATTATATTCTTTTTCTGTTTGCTTAAGCTCTGTATTGGTTTTATTATAAGAAGCTTTAATTTTATCATTTGATGAGGCTAATGTTTTATTTTCAGTTCTTAGTTTCTTAACTTGTTCGCCTTCTTGTTTATATTTAGCTACAAGTTCTGAGTGTTTTTGCGACTGTGTTTTCGTTGCTTCAGAAGCTTTTTTAAGTTGTGCAGTTGTAGCTTGATTAGAATTTTTCAAATCTTTTTCTGCTTGTCTAAGCTTTCTTAGTTTTTCATAAGCTCGTTCCTTTTGTGTATTAGTTCTCTTTTGTTGGTCTTGAGCTTTTTTTAATTCTGTATTAGAAGCTTTAACTGCATTGTTAGATTTATCTAACTCAGTTTTTTCTTTTCTTGTTGCTTCAGCTAATTTTTTATAAGCTTGTTCTACTTTTCCGACAGTTTGTTTTGCTTTTTCATAATTTACATTTAAAGTCTTTAGCTCTTGCTCAGCTTGGTTGAACATTTGCTTTTGAATTTTCATTTTTTGATTTAATCCATCAATACGTGTACGATATTTTTGCATTGATTTTTCAGATTTATCAAAAGCTGACATGTTTGCCTTTAATTCACTATTAACTACACCAAGATTACGTTTAAGGGATTTCATCCCTTCATTGACTTTAGTGTTATCAATGGAGTTGACAATCGTCAAACCGTCTGTTCTGTCTTGCATATTGTTACCTCCTTTCTAGCCCCCAAATAAGTGTTTTAGATTACTACCTGTATACATTTTAGGTTCTTCAGTTTTTTGTTCTGCTTCCTTTTCTTCATCTGTATTTAGTAGGTTTAGGAGTTCAAAATAGGGCTGGTTTTTGACTTCGGTAATAGTCCATCCATAGGCTTGCATACAAAATCTTTGGATAGCTTTAATATTCGATAAAACGTCTCTTATTGTGACTGTTCCTCTGTCTTTCCCATTTCTTCTGATACATCTTCTGAAGTTTCTTCATCTTCTCCTTGGACTTCGAGAAATAAAGATTCAAACACACGGGAATAAGTTTTTGTAGACATGTTATTCAAAATATCTTCTTCTGTTAGCCCTTGTTCACTGAATAGTTCTTCTAACAATTGACGCTCTTTTTTTCTAACTTTACGCGCATCAGGGTTTTCTTTAACTTTTTCTTTTTCTGCCATTTCTAAGTAATCGTAGAATTTTTCTGCTTCGCCTAAAGTCACATCTTCTTTTTTGTATGACGCTGTTTTACCTGTTTGCTTGTCTTTAATTTCAAATTTAATCATTTTTAATTACTCCTTTAATTTTTATTTGCAAATAAAAAGAGGGCTTATAGCCCTCAATACTAGTTATTATTCTGTTTCATCTGGTTCTGGCTCTGTGACAGTTACTGAACAATTGGCAGTCTTTCTACCATCTTCAGTAGTAACTGTTATATCAGTGGAACCTGCATTAGCAGCTGTGACTTTGCCGGTACTGTCTACAGTTGCTACTGTATCGTTGGAGGACACAAAAGTTACTTTTTTATTGGTAGCTGTAGAAGGAGAGACTGTCGCATTTAACGTTTCAGTTGTACCTACTTCTAAACTCGCACTTTCTTTGTTTAACTTAACCCCTGTTACTGCAATCGGTTTTGTTTTAAATGCTGGAACATCTACTTTTTCCGATTCTCCATTTTCATTTTTACGTGATACTTGATAAGTACCTTCTGGATAATCTGTGTTAGCTTCCAAACCGTCTACAGTTACTGATGCTTTACCTTCAACATATTCTTCACTCTTAACGAGTTCTTCATCTTTATACAGGTTTAATGTATCTGTCATCACACATCACTCCATCTAATAGTAATTTGATGCTCTCCTAAAGGAAAATCCTTCATATCATCTGATAATCTTTCGTAAGTGTATATTGCAGTTTCATTTCCTCTTGCATTTACTGCAGCCTTTATCATTTCCATTAAAATAATAGAATCTCTACCACGTTGAGTGTGAGGTATAATCGTTTCATTTTTTCCCAATTTTAATGTATCTGTCATACTTTCACCTTCTTATTTGAAATATAAAAACCCCTATTGAGCAGAGATAGTAGCTGACTTGCTGTTAGCTGTTACCTCTACCTTTTGGGGTGTGTTAGGGTGTTTCTTCTCCTGATTCAGTCGGTAAATCATCACCTGAATAACCTGGGAATACATTAGCCATAAACGCATCTGAGCCTTTTTCTCCTTCATGATAACCAATCGCTCTTGATTTACCATCAATTTTTCGGTTCATCCAGTCGCCATTTAGCTTAGTAGGTTCAGGCGCTTCTGCTTTTTCTGCAGTTGTTTTAAATTCTATTGAATCTAAACTGAAGCTACCTTTAACTAATGCGCAATAGATAGGGTCACCGTTAATTGTTTCTGATTCACCAATAACCGCTACATAAGGCGCTCTTGAATCATCTCCGACCCATGAAGTGCCGTTTTCATCTTTATCTCTTCCAAGAACAACATTTAAGTCGTCTGTAGGAACATTAAATAAATCAATATCTGATTTAATTTCATTTGTACCTTGCTTTTTCATCCACACACGTTTATTAGATGCCCACATATCAACCATTTCAGGTGCTAAACCAGAAATATTCATGTTGACAGTACCACCTTGATCATCTTCCCATGTGAATTTTTGAATGATTTTTTCTGCTTTATCATCGAATACACCTACGTGTAATTTTTTAAATCCTGCAGTTGCTGAACCCATATTAAATTCCTCCTAATTTTAGGCATAATAAAAACACATCTACTCGATGTGTTCGCCTTTATAATATTGATTTTTTGGTACGCCTTCGTATCTTCTAGATCGAACGTACTTTTTTGTTTCTTTAAAATACTCAGTTAATTGACTTGAAGTCTGATAAAAATTGTATTGTCTTAATAGATAACGAATACGTTTCGTTAAGCGAATGGTGTCTTCATCTTTACAGGTTTCCACATCAACTTGAACAATAAATGACTCTGCATGATATTTATTTGAAGCATAAACAGTCGGTGTGTCATATATAGGTCTTAATAAAATTAAAGAATTTGAAGTGTCTGTTTTCTCGCTTACTTGATAGAAATATATTCGATTAGAAACTAAGTTTTTTACTAAATCATCATCTTTTATGATGTTATAAATATATCTCAATTCATTCATAAGCGTTTCCTCATTTCTTCTTTAATAATCTGCCTATATCTTCTTTTCACTGATTGTAATGTCTTTTCAATCACCCCAAAACCTCTTGGGATAAATTTGCCGCCTTTTCTGTTATAGCCATGTTCGTTTAAATGTATGAGTCTATATCTATCATGTGGCCCTACCCACTCGATTATGATCGTTTGTTGATAATTCACTTTAGAAGTAAATGGGTCTGTTCTTGTCATCTCATCTATCGATGCACCAGTATCTTTGAATTTTTCAAAGTTAGACTTCAAAACTTTCATTTCATAATCTGTTGCTTCTTCTAAAGCCTTATTGCTAATCTCAGTCATTCTTTTCTTGCCAAAGCGTTTTTCTATTTTATCTTCTAATTCTTTTAAACCTTTTACTTCTACCGACATTATTTTTCACCTAAAGCTATAGTAATAAAGCCAGATTCAGGTGTATCTAGTCGAACATCATAGATTTCAAAAGTATCAATTTCTAATCGATAGTCTTGAACTTCTACAACATGAGAATTAGAAGGTGTATAGCACTGTAAGGGGTCTCTAATGACAATTGTTAGACCTTGAACAGCTGTATTAACATTAAGAATCTCCCTATCTTTTATTGATGGACTATAGGTTTCTGCAAAACAGCGATAAACCTCTTTTTCTTCTTCTTCATCTGGATAAGGACCTTCATTTTGATACTTATAAAAAATAACAGGCGTGCGCATGTCGCCTGATAAGACTTTTTTGTTTTTATATCTCATCAGTACCCTCCTCACACCTGTATATTTGATTTAAAACGCCAAATTCAGTAATTAATGTAGAATAATTTCTGTTAAAGAACTGTAATTGCTCATTATATACATAACGAGAACGTTCAAATACAAGTTCCTTACCAATCGCTTCTTTTTGAATATCAAAATTACCACATTCATTTTTAATTACTTCATAAGAAATGTTTAAAATTGCTTTTAGAGAATCATCTTCTGCATTATGAAAGATGTGCATACGACCTTTAAACTCTTTTAAAATTTCATCATTCATTTAACCACCCCTATTCCGCTGAGATAGTAACAGACTTACTATTAGCACTTACCTCAACGTTTTGGGGCTCGTTAGGGTGTTTCTGTAATTTTCTTAGATAAGTCTAATTTATATACTGCTGCTACTTTATTATCTTTTGCTTTACCATAAGCAAATGTTTTAGCGATGTAAGCATCTAAATCATCAAAAGCTAGTGTTTGATCAAATTTCTTAATATCTACACCGCCACCTAAATAGCCATCATAGCGACCTTTAACAAAAGTTAGAACTTCTCCTGCTTCTTGTGAAATAGATTCTACAATATTTAAATTGTATGGAAGTGCCGTTACATATACGCCGTTAGCATTTAAATGTGTGTATTGTGCTTGTATTTCAAATGCATCAGATGGATTAACTACCATATTCACATTACCTTTAACTGCTACAGATTTTCCTTTCTCGTTTGTTGAGTGGAATTTAAAAACTTGTGTCAACTCATCAACTGTTGTTTTTGGGTCTGCAAACGTTAATGTACCTTGAGATTCTTTCTTAGGATAAACGCCACCTGTGATTGACACATTTTCTTGTACTTGACGATTTAAACCAATTGGTTTTTCTTTGCCATCACCATTTAAGAAAGCTTCTTCTAAAGCTACTGCGAAAGCTTCTTGAATTTGTAATCGTACAAAACGCTCAATCCACGCTGGTCCAAAGTCTTGTAAATCTTTAGGTATAACAACAAAAGCTGTTAATTTATTTTGAATTGCTGTTTCTTCACTGAACGCAGCATCTAATTGACCTTTAATATCTCCGAAGATTTGACCCCAAACTGCTACGCCAGATGTATCAGACTTTAAGAATTTAAGACGTAATCCTGCGTTACGAATACCTAATTCTGAAAGTAGTGGGTGTTCTGTAGTTACATCTTCAAAAATACGATCAATCGTTTCTTCTGGTAGTAACTTTTCATCTTTATAACCAACTTCAGTATTAATTTCATTAAAGAACTTACGTTGTTCAGCTGTAAGTTGTTTATCTGATGAAGGTAAACTTGAAATGCGCTCCGCTTCTGCTTGTGCTTGCGCTTTTGACTCCTCAAATAATTCATTAATCATGTTTCCATATAATTCTGCTTGTTGTTCTTCTGTTGCTCCGTCTTGAATTGCTTTTAAAAATTCTTGACGAGCTGTCTTAAAATCGTTTGATAATTCAATAGTCATAAAATGACCCTCCTTGTTTTTGTATTAAAAAAAGAACCTAGGTTTAACATTGTTGTCTACTTTTGGTTTAGTAGTTTTACTGTTAGTAGGTTCTTGTCTTTGCTTATTTTCTAATTTTTCTATGACCTTATTTGCAATTTGGTCTACATCAATTTTAATTTCAGGCGTTTGACTCATAAGCGTTGTTACTTTATTAATCGCTTCATTTGATAGCATTTGACCTGAATTAGCAACTAATCTTGGTGCACTTTCATCAAACATTTTACTATCGGCAAATCCTTGTTCCACTGCAGTGTCAGCACTAAACCAGGTTTCATCATTCATTAAGTCAACAATTTCTTGTTCTGATTTACCTGTTTTAGCGATATAAGCATTAGCAACTGCTTTATTAGCAGTTGTTAGCATATTATAAGCTGTTTGCATTTCTCGGTTATCGCCCATTGCAATTGAACTTGCATTGTGAATCATCATTTGTGATGTAGGGCTCATTTGTACTGAGTTACCTGCCATTGCTATAACAGAAGCCGCACTTGCTGCAACGCCAACTACCTTCACATCCACATTACCAGAATGTTCCTTTAATGCTGTATAAATTTCACTACCTGAGAACACATCTCCACCACCTGAATTGATGATAACTTCTATGTCTTCTTCATTAGAAGGTAGCGCATCAACTACATCTTTTGGTGAAGTAGCTTCCATGTCTAGCATATCGTAAATCCATTTATCATTATTTGGTACAATTGCACCTTTAACGTTTACTCTCATCATCTTCACCTCCTTCTAATGACTTATCTTGTTGATTTGAAGTCGTATAGTTTTTAGTAACAAAATATTTATCCATTTGTGGGTCATCTGAAGGTTCTTCCCCAAGCATAATAAGTACTTGGTTCGGAGTGAATGTACTAGATGACACTAACTTGTCTACTGCGTCAGCTAGTTCTAATGGATCTTTTTTGTTAATACCAACAACCCTGATATTTTTACCTGTTAAAACTTCATTTTGCTTAAATAGCTTTGCATTCAATTCATCTTCTATCTTTTTAATTAAAGGTTTTAAACAGAATTTGTAATATGAATCTAAAGCATTATTCAAATCTGCTAAATCACCATGTATTAAAGATGGCGGAATACCAATAGCTTTTGCAACCGTATCAATTAGAGCTTTTTGAAGTTTGTTCAAATCATCAAAAGGTGCGTTATTCGATTTAGATGCTGATGACACGTCTTGGAATGTAAAAGCTCTAGTTAATGGTGTAATAGCCACTGAGTTGTTCGTAAAAGCTTTCATTAATTTATTAACGTAATTCTGCATCTTATCTTTATCACTATTATTCTTTTTGTTTTCAGAACTTCCTACTCTATTATCAGTAGTTTTGTTCTCAGCCTTAAAATCATTTTTTATCATATTCGTATCTACATTAACAATGCCTCGTATTTGATAATTACGCATTTGCGCTCCTATCATACGACCAAATATTTCTCCGTAGTCTTTAAATAGACCTTCAGTAAAAGTATTTAATTTTTCATTGTTATAAGATAGATAAAGCACCTCATCCATCTTAAATGAACGTTCAAATTCATACTCGTCCACCATTACATGTTCAAATATATCGGGATATAAAGCGAATTTTTTTCTGTCATAATCGTCTGCGACCACAAGGTCTTTCGTATCTGTAACGATAATCAAAACTTCATTATCATAAATTAATTTATATATTACTTTCTGCCAAAAGTCTGTTGAAGATAAATCGGTATTCGGTCTTACATTTAATTTATAATAAGTTGTATCTTTTATGGATTTTCCTTTATTATCCGTAATACGGAATTCTGATTGTGAAATCGTCCTTGCTAAAAACTCTATGCATGTTTGTAGCGCCAGACGTTTCATATAAGCTTTTTCTGATGTATCTTGAAAAAACTCTAAATCATACATCCAACTTGATTCTTTACTTTTGCTAAGTATGTCTGTAAGCCAACTCATGTCTTGCCTCCTTTCTAAAAGTCAATAGCATTAAGAAAGTCTAAACTGTCCCCAACATCTATCTCTAATAGGTCATCAGCACGGTACAATGCATGAAGCATAGCGTGAAAACCGTCTGTTTTTCTTCTTATTTCATCTTTTTTAATATATTCTTTGTTACCATCTGGTTTAATTTTGACTGCAACATTGTTTGTGTACCAACGCATTAATGGATTATCATCATAAATAATATTGTGATTTGCAAACATCGTCTCAATGCGAGGTGCTAATAAGCCATGAATAGCTCTAGGGCTTCTTATAACTTCGTAATCGATGCCATATTCTTCTAGCGCACGTCTTATTAGATCTATTCGATAATTATCGGCAATCACTTTTTCTAATCCATATATTTGTCGCATATCATCAAACCATTGAGCAATATAGAATTCACTAATAGTTGGTTCATCTACAATAGTTAACAAACCCTGCTGTTCCCATTCATATATAGGAACTTTCAATTTAACTGAGTCTAGAAATCCTTTTCTTACAAACGAATGTGACTTCCATATATAGTTTTCGCCCTCTCTGAATAGAAGCCCGACAGCTGCAAAATCTTTAATATTGGCATAGTCTAACCCGCCAATGCATTGTCTGTTTTCAAGTTCTGGAAACGGTCGATTGGTTGCTTCAATTTCTTCTCGGGTAGCTATAATCTTTTCTAAGTCTTCCTCAGGTAAATTCATACGTTTGGTCATAAACTCTGCACGTTTTGTTGGACTAAATGTCATTTCATTGTATTGGTTTTTAACTTTTCTGAATAAACCTTTAGCATATTTACTCATTGGTTTACTAAACATTGGATTTGCTTTTTCCCACATTTCAGGATTATCTACTTCTTTAGGGTCATCTAACTTACAAATAAATGGAAATAATCTATCATCTGGAGATTCACCTTTTAGTATAGCCATAGAACGATCTTTTAATTTATCTAAAAATCCTTCGCGTACGTAACCGTCAGTTCCTATAAAGAATTCACGTGGGTGTTCGACTTTACCTAAACCTGAACTAAATACATCTACGGTTTCACTGTTTTCGTATCGGTGCACTTCGTCATAAATGACACAACCTTCACGGCCTCCATCTTTAGTTCCTGCATTTGAAGTTCTAAATCTAAATCGAGATTTTGTTTCAGTATCAGTGATAACTAATTTAGTTAAATAGAACATATCTTCAAGTTCGTTACGTTCAATCATATTATATGCTTCTTCAAATGAGGTTTTAGCTTGTTCTTCTGAATTTGCTACAACTGAAATATCATAATTGGGTATTCCATGTAGATAAGATATAAAATAATTAGAAAGCGCAGTTATTAAACCGTTTTTTCCTCCACCTCGTCCAAGCGTAATAAAAAACTGCTCGTAAAAAAGGAAATTACCTTCTTTCTCGAATAGGAATACAAATGGTACTATAAATTTTTGAAAACCTTGTAACGGAAAATACCACTTTTCTGTAAATTTGATGAAGTTTTCAATTTGTTCTTCATCGAAATATAGATCTTCTCGGCTTAATACATGTTTTTCTAAATAAGCTATAAGCATGATACGTTCTTTGTTTAACAACACTTCCCCTGTTTTCCATAATCGTATATACTCATCAACATATTTATTACTTATCACAATAAATCACGACGAGGGGCTGTTTCTTCGTCTTGTTCCTTATTAAAACCGAATGATTTTTCTATTGCTAAAAGCGATGTATTCACTTTATTCTTTTCTGCGATTAATGGATTTGGTTTAACAAAAGATTGAGAAGCGTTTTTTGTTTCTACCATTAATCCTTTTTCTTCAATATCCGCATCCAAACCATAAAATATGTCTAATAAATTCAAATATCTATACACTTTTTCTGTTTGTACTGGATTATCTTTTTCAATTCTGTTTAACAAGTAAGTCTTGATTTTGTCTTTATTTTCCACCAGGTACCCCCCTAACGTATTTTGTTTTTTAATAAATCTGCGGAATCGTCTCCCCTTACACCGGTTCCCCAGCCGACTTTTAAATGAAAAGTTTTTGACCGGGGGGATGAAGAAGAATTAATATTTTTATTTTTATTTTTCTAAATTTATTTTTACCAAAATTCATCATCAGCCCATTTATTTTTTTTCGGTTTGTACCAATTTTTAAAGTGTCTGTCGTGAATTTTGTTATGGCATTCGACACACAAGGTTTCTAAGTTATCATCTTCAAGCGCTAACTCAGGATGATATTCTAACTCTTTAATATGGTGTACTATAAGCTTAATCTTCTTACGTCCATTCTTATTAGGCTCATATATATCGATAGCTACTTTACCTCGTCTCCTACATTCTTGGCACTCGTAATTATCGCGAGCTTTAATTGCCTCTCGTTTATCTCTCCATTGCCTTCCGTTGTAGAAGTCGCGACGTTGTGTCTTACTCAAGGCCATGTGCATTCACCTCTTGTGTGTTGTTGTACATGTGAGTTGTGCTAACTCATATCAACACTACGATCATGACTAAGTAGTTAGTGATTGGAGTTCATGTGTAGTGTTCATATCAATAAGCATAAGTAAAGCACACTACCTTTATCGCAGTGTGCTTAGATATAATATAGTATTGTGCTGTTTGAAGTACTGCTGTGCTTGATGCTAATTGTTCATACTAACATAGTAACACTGAATCGTAGGCCATTTGCACAATCAATGCACAATGTTACTTCATACCTACTTGTATGGCTATTGCCTTAACAAACGCCTTACGCACTGTCGTTACTGTATTGCGATGCATATGACACTCGTCTCCTATCTGTTCCATCTTCAAGTTCCTATCTTTGTTCCAATACTTTAAACGTATAACCTTCTTATGTTCTTCAGGTAGTTGATTGTACACATACTCAATTGCTTCTACCATTTCTTCGAGGTTACGCAGCATCTTATTAGTAAGTAATCGAGTAGCCATCACTTCTGTTGTTCTAACAGGTTCTCCTTTCTGTAATGGACCATACACTATATTGGTATCTACTTCTTTAGTAGGGTTAAGTATCTCCATTCTTAATCTGTTAATCTCTCTCTTATTATCTTGATGATTATATATCTCTGACTCTATATACTTAAAAGTACCTGGCTTTATATCTATACTTGTATGGCTCATCCAATACCTCCATTACTTATACTGTTCTATTCTTGCTTTAACTGCTTTCATTAATTCATCTTGAGTTAACTCTTTATTTTGTAATGCTCTATACACGCGTTGATCTATTGTATTCTCAGTCATGATATGATGAATGATTGTTGTATGGTCTTGTCCTTGTCTGTACAATCTAGCATTGGCTTGTTGGTACAATTCCAGAGACCACGTAAGACCAAACCATACTATGATGTGTCCACCTTGTTGTAAGTTCAATCCATGACCTGCACTTGCTGGATGTGCTAATAAGATTTCAAGGTTTCCTTTATCCCATTTATTTTTATAGTCATCGCTGCCTAGCACTACTGCTTGTTTAAACCTTCTGAGTATTCTCTCTTTATCATGTTTGAAGTTATAAAATAAAAGTATAGGTTGTCCTTGTGCTTCTTCTACAATCGCTTCTAACTTATCTAACTTTTGGTCATGTACATGTCTTATATCTTGTTCTTCTGTATACACTGCACCGTTAGATAGTTGTAGTAGTTTCTGACTAAGTGAAGCACCACTTTGTGCAACGATGTCTCCATCATCTTCTGACTCTAGAATGTAGTCTCGTTCTAATTCATCGTAGAGTTTACGTTCTTTGCTTGATAGCTCTACACTTTGAACTGTGTCTACCCGTTCAGGCATATCTAAGTAATCACTTGCTTTCATACTAATACACACATCATCTATTTGTTTATATATTATTTCTTCTGAGCCGTGTCTTAATTCCCAATTGAATACATGCTCGCTCACTTGATGTGTTGGTTTGAAATATCTTTCTCTGAATCTACTAAATGAAGTTTCAAGTCTTTCTCCTCTATCTATTAGGTAAACTTGAGCCCATAAGTCCATCATACTATTAGGACTAGGTGTGCCTGTTAGACCCACAAAACGATTCATCAATGGCAGTTTCTTTTTCAAAGCTTTGAACCTTTGGCTTTGATGGTTTTTAAATGTTGATAACTCATCGACCACAACCATATCGAAAGGCCAATCTTTTTTATAATATTCACATAACCATTTAGTATTCTCTTTATTTGTTATATAGATGTCTGCATCTATCTTCAGTGCTTCTATCCTTTGCTTTGGTGTTCCTAATACTTTAGAAACTCTAAGATGTTTTAAATGCTCCCACTTATTTATTTCATCAGCCCATGTGTCTTTAGCTACATTAAGTGGTGCTATAACTAACATTTTATCTGTATCGAGTAATTGTAATTCACTAAATGCTGTTAATGTTGAAACAGTCTTGCCGAGTCCCATATCTAAGAAAAGACCATATTTATTATTTTCTATAATTTTTTTAATTGAATAGCTTTGGTATTCATGTGGTTTAAATTTAATCGTCATCTGCTTTAACCACCTCATTAATAAATCTATCCACTTCTGTTTTACTCCAAAGTACATAAACGTTATGATCTCTGGTAGCCAATTGCTTGTGTACATATTTTTGTAACGGATGTAGTTTCCCGTTTTCTTGTTTCATCTCAACAAAATACGTTTTGCCTTTTGGCATTATGATAATTCTATCTGGTACACCTCTTGTTCCAGGTGCCACCCATTTCAAACATAAGCCATTTAATTTGGTTATTTCTTTTTTTAAATACATTTCAATTTTTGATTCTTTCATGTAAACACACCTTGCATAAATTATTTATAAAAAATGGTAGGTGTTACAAAGTTACTTTAAAAAGGGGTGTTTCAACACTTATAATGTATTAGGGGCTGACTATGTACCCCTTTACTCCCTAACATTACTTTTATAACTTTATACTAAAATTAAAGTAACATTAGTAACACTTAGGGTTGAACCTTAGAGCCCCAATGGAAAGAGGTGTTACTTTAGGTGTTACTTTACTGTTACTTTACTTTTTTTAAAGTAACACCTCTGGTGTAAAATTATACTTTTACTGTTACTTTAGTTTTTGTAAAGTAACACCTGTTTCTGAGTAAAGTAACACCTACAAAATACATTTATATACATTAATATGCATTTATATTAAATCATCTAAATCACTATTTCTGACAAATGCCGTTTGTAACCCATAGGTTTTACCAAATCTTAACTTACCTTGTTTGTTTCCATCGTATACTTCCCAGTTATCTAATTGTCTTAATACGTTAGTTATCTTTTTAATTTCCATCGAACCTCTACTATCACCTTTATCTTTACCAAAGCATTCAACAAATACTTCGAGTGCACACACTTTATCTCTTTCAATGAAATCTGCATTACCTGTTGGTAACATATCTACATCACCTTGATAATATCTTCGACGATCATACGTGCTTAATTCATTCCAGTTACTAGGTATTTTAGTGTTTAAGAACTCCTCAATAATACCCACATAAGGTGATTCTTCTGTATGCTTACTTTGTATTTCTCTCATTTCTTCTTCAAGTTCTGGTTCTAAATAAAGTTCTTCGCCTTTATTATAGAAGTGCACGGCTTCTGCCCAAATTTGATCTATCACTTGTTTTGTTATTTTAGACCACTTCACTTCTACATTGTCAGGGTTCACAGTCATAGGCCAGAAACGACGACCTCCAGTTTCGTCTCTAAGGAAATCTACTTTATTTGTGGTACCAATGAATATACATTGTCTTGGAAAATCTTCTATATAATGTCCGTATGCAACACGGAAACGGTCAATCTGTTTAGATATGAAGTGCTTGATTGCTTCTACTTCTGCTTTACGTGTCGCTGCTAATTCTGCCATTTCCATCAACCAAACGCCTTGTAGTGCCTCATAAGCTTCTTTACCAGTCACTGATACTAAACTGTCTGAAAACCAAGCTCCACCTAACTTTTTAAGTAAGGCTGATTTGCCAACACCTTGGGGTCCATAAAGAGTTAACATGTAATCAAACTTACAACCTGGCTCCATAATACGTGCTACACCTGCTGTTAAAGCCTTACGAGTTATCGTACGATTTACTACTGTGTCTTCTACACCTAAATATTTAATGAAAACCCGCTCTAATCTTGTTTGGCCGTCCCATTCAAGCCCGTTTAGATAGTCTTTTACTGGATGGTATTGGTTCTGTATAGCTACTGATACTATGGCATCTTTTGTTTTACCTGAATGATGGATGTCATACACTTTTTCAATATAACTACGTAAACTACTGTCATCCCCGTCTTGCCATTGACGTTTTTTATTTTCATTGTTCCAAGGCGTTTTACCTAGACATTCAATTTGTTTGGTAAATGCGTTAAATGCAACTTTGCCTTTTAAGTTAGGGTCATTACGTAATATAATTTCAATGTTTGGAATACTTGATTTAAAAGCGCCTTTGGCTGTTATCTCTAAAGTTTCATTCCATTCAGCGTTCATGTCTATATCATCATTTTCTATGGCGTCAAAGTCTTCAAATGCGTCATTGATTTTATCGTTAACAAGCTGTTTGGCTACTTGTTTATCTTTTCTTACTTTGTCTGCCATAGCTTTATAACTAGGCAAGCGATTAATTGGCGTTTTCTCATCTACGCCCTCATCTTGAGCCCCGAACAAGTGGATACGGATAAGGTCGAAACTATTAACTAGTTGACTACTCACTGGGTCTGTGTTGTGGTGAGAATAAGCGAATTTACCATCTTCATATAGTACTAACCCGCCTGCAGTTGATCCTTCATGAAATGTGTAACGATTTTCGCTGTGATACTCATAGCGTTCAGGGATGAATTCTGCAATCGCATCTTCTATTGTATAAGCCCTACAGAATGCACCAACAATACCAGGTTTATCCTCTGGGTCTCCTTGCTTATCTGCAAGCCTTTGTGTTTTGCTTTCTTCTCTACTAGATGTTGGCCATTCAAGAGTGTCTGTCCAATCGATATATTGGTTAAGTACTTTATCCGGGTCGAGTAGTGGTAAATCTTCATAATCGAAAAAGAAATCTGCGTCACTACTTGTTGATGGCCAATACATTAGCCGGTGTGGTTGATAAGTTGTATCATCGAAATAATCCATGCCGACCATATCTGCGACCTTACGCCCAACAGCTTCATACTCATCTGAGTCAACATTGCGTTTTAAAGGTACAACTAAACGTAAACGAGGGCTTGTCTCTCTATGTTTGTGTGTAGAATATAGCGCATAAGCGAAATCATAAAACATGCCCATAATGTCTGTCATATCTTGTGCAGCAAAGTCTAAGTCTAATGTGAGCATTGAACGGTTCATTACTTGTCCTGCTTGTCTTCGTCCTTCTTTTAAATAGCCGCCAACGAACCCGCCGACATCCTTGATATCAGCTTGTTCAGATTTGGACATTTTGTTGTACTCGACAAGACTTTCTTTTGTTCTAACTGTTTGGGAAAGCTTTGTTAAGAAGTCTGACCATGCCATATTATGATTTGTCCAATGCTTTGCAAGTCTTGAAGATGCATAAGCATAAGTGATGTCACGATCATGCTTTAGTTGTTCAGGTGCTTTTACTTTGTCGAGCATTAAAGCTACCTCCTTTCTTAAGATTTATCGTTAATTTGATGTGTTATGTTTATCGTTTTCAAAAACATTGATATAGCCCCACATGTAAATGCTGAAATGGTTAAAAACATATCAACTTCAGTTTCTATATTTAAATTAAATACATATAATACTAGTTTGTAGATTGCTACCACGAATAGTCCCCATACAAAAGCTCTCATCTAATACCTCCAGTTACTTCTTATTAATGTATGCCTGAATATAATTCTTCAAGTGTGCCTTCTCGTATCTAAGTTTAGATATCACATCACTTTGTATGCAGTTAGCTATGATAGATACAATTAACATGAGCGCTAATGTAATTGCTATTATCCAGAACATTACTTACTCACCTCATAATCCCTCGGCACATCCACCATATCGTTTGCTTGTTTCCTAACAATGATCTCGTATGTGATTGCTTTACTTAGTTCGTATAAGCATATAATTAATAATGGTTTGAGTATGTGTTTAGGTATTTCGGATTTGTATGTGCCTTTGGTGAAGTTATCCTTTAGAAACTTTTTACTTATCAGTATGTCATTATCAATATCTTTATATTCGAATTTTTTTCTAACTACTCTTATAGGGTGTTTTAACTTCTTAATTTCTACAAAGTCACCACTCCCATAACCGAGGTCAATATGATTCCGGAGTCCTTTTATATTTTTAATCATATACTTAGTCATTCGTCGTCCTCCTATAAGAATAATATTTTTATTTGTATATACAATTGAGACATAACACCTATTATTATCATCGTATATCCCAACACTTTCGTTTCTTTTGTAAGTCTGCTGCCGAATAAATCATTTACGATTAACCAAGCTATAAGAACCGCCATTAATAATATGCTATTGATTAGCATTCGTCGTCCTCCTTGAACATCCAGTCATCTTTAAATCCGCAGTTGTAGCATTGAAATAAGGTTAATATCGGTTCGTTATCTACATATACATATTCAGTATCAGTATTCCAACTTACACATCTAGGACATTGTTTCTTATCCTTCACTTTCTCCTTAGCTTCTTCTGCACTCTCTGCATCCACCACAACAAACGTTTCATTATCCTTAGCCTTAGTTGCATCCAGGAACACTTCGTCTGTTGTGTGGTGTATTTTGCGTATTAGGTATTGGGTCATTTACGTAACACCTTCTGCATTTTTGCTATATTCAATAAAATCAAATAGTTATATAATATACGTTTACTTTGTTGTTCTTCGTTAAAACTGTTTAAATCCATTAAATAGTTAATAGCATAACCTAGTCCATTCACTTCATTTTGAATTGTATTTTCTTCTTCTAGATACACATCGATTAACCTATTTAAATCTTTACCTGTTTGGTCATGACACATAAGAATCAACGTTCCTATTAATTTGTTTAATGCTATTTCATCAAAAGGGTTTACCAGTAAATTCTCCAAATTCTTTTTATAAAAGTTAATTTGCTTATCATAGCCTGTTGGTATATCTTGTCTTAATATCGTTACCATTACACTTTCCTTCACAACACTCACTCCTTGCCTAAGATTATTCGTACACGTTCAAGTATGTCTTTATCAGATATATCCTTTGTCTTTGTCTGCTGTTCCATCTTGTCTTGCATGATTACGCTCCATTTTCTTTTTGTATGCTGTGATTAGTTGGTCAACCGAATAATATGACTTAGCAATATGCAAAGCTCTTAATCCTTGTTGTAACGGTTCTATATCATTTCTCAAAGTTGTGCTTACAATACTCGTTAAATATCTTCTTGTTCCTCTTTCATAACTAAAATCTATAGTTGTATCATTTTCGTTTATAGATTCAGTTGCGATTTCTATTTCTTCTTCCTTAGTCCACGTATCGCCATAACCTAACGTTTGATTAGCAATGCTCAATCCAAACGCCAACATGTCTGCCAATTCATCTAACTGTACATCTAATGGCTTACCCGGATTCTTTTTCCAGTTCTTAAATGTTTCTAATGTGTTGAACCATTCAAAGAACTCAACCACATATGCTACTTTGCTATCCTGTAAATTTAGTGTCGGTATTCTATCGTCAAAATCCTTTTGTATTTGTAATAATTCTTTTAACTGATCTACTGTAATTGTGTTAGTCATTTTCATTCTCCTTGTCCTGTATGTTTAAAATCTGCATATCTCATATCAATATCTAAGTAATGTTCACGAAACGTTTCTTCCAGCTCATGCGAACGTCTCATATCGTCATTTTGTGCAATGTTTACATCACAATGAATCAATGCGTTATTTCTATTCTTCTCATAGAAATTAATTAACTCTTGTACTGCGTTTAAGAGCGGTATAAGGTCCTGCTGATTGGAATACACCATGAAATTTATTTCTATTAATATCGTAAATGCGTTTTGTTTCTACTTCGCTCATCTCTACTCGTCCTCCAATTCCTTAATAAAGTTAACCAAGTGTATATAGTTATATGAATAAGGTGATGCAAACTTCATATCTCTTATGTGGTTGGTTAATTCTCTATATTTAAACCAACCTTTATGAGTTTTTTCATAAGCTTTTTTATATAAACTAATAACTTTTGTTTTCTGCTCATTTTCTTTTTCTAAATCTCTTTTCATTGACAGTTGTGCCGATAATTTTGCTTCTAAATTTTCCTCTTCTTCTCTTCGTCTTTTAAGTTCTTCTTCCAACCTCTCATTATTGGCATGCAAGACTGCTATATCATCGATTAGTGTGTCTCTTTGGGTTTTATAGTCGTCACGTTGTTTGGTTAAGTCACTTATAAATTGTTGTTGTCCTGTTAAAACGAGACCTTCATGTAATTTCAATTCTTGTCTGTAATACTTTTTAGTTAGTGGGTCTTGAATTAATGGACTATATATTTTTTTACTCATTCGCCATCACTCTTCCTTATAATTTCGTGTGTTCCATATCTTAACTAACTTATCTACGCTATCTGTTTTAACGTGTAACCATGTAGAAGGTTGTAGTTTACATTTTGTATTTGTACATTCCACTGAGGCTTTGTCGAAACTGTATCTTAAATCTGCACGACCTCCACAAAAGGGGCAGGGTTTTAATAATTCCATTCGCCATCACTCCATTTATAAAAATGTGAAAACTATATAGGTTAATAGATTTACCACTATGCAGAAAATAATGAATCCTAAAGCTGTTTTAATCTCATTACCCATCTACCTTCACTCCTCTACTCACCTTTAGTCATGATCATAAAAAATATAATGAATATGATAATCACAGTCCCACTTGATACTATGTCTATCATTTACTCCACCAGCTTTCCTTTATCACAAATTTTTACAAGGTCGTTATCAATCAAAGTAAAGAATGTGAGGTCATCTCTTCCTATAACCATTGATGCAGTTTTAATTGTAAAGTTATTGCAACGATGGATGTCTTTTGCATCAGTAAGCACATACAAATAATCTAAATGTGTATCTTCCGTAATTTCTTCCTCGACTTCGACTGTGAAAGTGTCATTTTTACTTATACACATGTCATCATCGAACTCAATATCAGAACTTCCATTAATCCAAACATATTCATATGGAATACTATCCGAACATTTATACCTTTCATTTTTAATGCCGTTCTTCCACGCCCACTCAATCAACTGTGGTAAGTTTTTCTTTACTTCTCGTTTAATCTTTACCATCTACTCAACCCCTCCATCACTTTCCTGTTATGTTTCCTATCTTCTGGTAACACTGCCATGACAATGCTGTGTGGATTTACTGCTATTAAGAATCCTTTAACTCCACAATCTTTTAGTAACTTTGCCATTTCGACAGTATTTCTGCCTTTAGTATCAAGTTTGTACTTAGTTTTAATTGTGTCAGAAAGTATCATAGCGACAACTCTGCTTCTATTTCTGCAATACTTACTTTTTCACCGTAATACCAATTTTCCTTTGCATGCTTTTTGTAGCTGTCTGATGAAATCTTAGTTATAGTTTCAGGATTTATACCTAATTTTTCTGCACACTCTATCCTAGAACCACCACATACAACTTCTTCACCACGATATATAACGTATTCATATTTAGGTTTTGGCATAGAAATCACTCCCAATGTTTAAATGCTTTGTTAAGTAAATCTCTAGCATTATCTATTTCGTTTTCTCTTAAATTATCAATTGATTTTCCAACATAATAAGCAACTATCGGATTGTAATTCTTAACTATTTCTTCAATGAAATCATTATTCTCTTTGCATTTTATTTGTTTATTCAAATAACCTATTACGTCCGATTTTTCATCTTGTAATATATAGTCCGGAATATCCAGTTCATAACTTGACTGTACCTCTAAGTTTCCATTATCTTTCCATCGAACAGTTTTGTTACTATTTGGTATTTTTACATTATCAAAACCGAGGTTACGCTTACGTTGTTGTACGTCGTTGGATTGGCTGTGAGATATAATTTCTTCATTAGGACCAACTGTTGAATTACTGTAACTATATATCTTACCTGGGTTAGGCGTGCTCACGCTCTCCGTCTTACTCTCTATATAGTTACTCCACAAATCAAAGTAGTTGTCATCTGTGATTACATATTTAATGTCTGGTATTGATTCAATCACTGCAACAGTATAACCATCTTCTTCGTTTTCATTTTCTGCCACTACATAATTTCTAAGTCTTGCTACTCTCCCCACTACCGTCATTCCTTCGCTATGCTCACTCTTACCTAAGTCATACACAATAACGTAATCATTTATATTCAAGTCTCTTATTTTCATCTAACGCACCGCCTTTGGAAATACGTCGTATTTCATTAAATCATCCACATATTTACAACGTGGATACGGTGGTTGTGGTGTTCCATCATACAACCAAGGTCGTTCTTCTCTTTGCTTTTCGTCTCTATAATTTAATGTTGCTTCCGTGTTATCTTCTTCATATTGTTTTGCATAGTTGATGTATACTAGATCTTCACGTTTCATCCCTTTAGGTACTTGGCAAGCTTCTGCTAACGTCCAACGATTCAACAGTCTGTTACGAATTAACTTATCCGTAATATCTAATTTCTCTGCCATTTCATAGTTTTCTTTTGAAATTTCATACACTTTATTGTTTATCTTCATTAATGTTTTCATTCTGCATCCTCCTAAAATCCTCTATCTATAATCGTTACACCACTATAATCTCTAATTTTTGAATCAGTGTATTCGTTAATATCTCTATCCATATCTCTATCGATTCTTTCTTCTATGACGCTATCTTCTTCGTTCACATCTGCTGGGAAGATTACTGTTTTCTCATACTCAATTGTGTATTTAATCTTCAACGTTTCTTCTCTCATGTTAGATCACCTTCTAATCTTTCATATAAAATGGTGAAGTAAAGCCATCACTATTCAGTGTTAAGCCTTTTGCCCATGACACCGGTTGACTCATAATATTTTCTATTTGTTCTAAACCATTTGAACCTTTTGGTATTTCTATAATCACTTCATCATGTACATGTCCAACAATTTTAAATCCTGCATCTTCTATTCTAAGTAATGATAAGGCTAGTAAATCTCTAGCAGTTGCTTGTACAATATTCTCGACTAACTTACCTCCATAAGTTTTCTGTACCGACCATCTACGGTTTAAATCTAATCCTCTAAACTCAACTACATCGCTGCCCCAACTATTCTGAGCAATTTTAGCTTTTGGATAAGCAAGCGAACGTCCACTTGGTAGTTCTATCATTAGAAAACCTTTCTTAATATATAACTTAAGACCATGTGTATAATGTTCACTTCTTGTCTTAACTGTTTTAATTGCCGCATCTTGACAACCTTTCCAAAAATTAACAATGTTAGGATTTGCAGATCTCCAACTGTCTACCAAAGGCTTCAATTCATCTTCATCTAAACCCATCTCAAGTGCGCCCATTGATTTCAATGCGCCTGGACCTCCTTGATAACCAAGTGCTAATTCTGCAACTTTACCTTTTTGTCTAAGTGGGTCTCCTTTGGTAATAGATTCCACAGGTACATTGAACATTTGTGCAGCTGAAGCTTCGTAGATTTTACCGTGTGTGTTAAATACGTCTAAGCGCCATTGCTCTCCTGCATACCATGCAATCACTCTTGCTTCTATAGCAGAGAAGTCACTAACAGCTAACTCAAAACCATCTTCTGCAGTGAATGTTGTTCTAACTAATTGACTTAGTAAATCTTGTGGGTGTACATCTAGAATCAGATCTAAACCGTCAAAATCTTGTTGCTTGATAAGTTCTCTAGCGATATCTAGTTCTTTATCACTGATATAATGTTTAGTTAAGTTCTGAAGTTGTACGCCACGTCCTGCCCATCTTCCTGTGCCTGCACCGTAGAATTGGAATAAACCTCTAACTCTTTTATCTCTACACATCATGTCGTGCATTTTGTTGTATTTCTTAACACTGGTTTTAGACATTTGAAGCCTAATCTCTAGCATCTGTTTCGCTTTACCAGTTGTCTTGGCCAGGTAATCTTGTACTGTTTTCTTTTGTAAGTTTGGAATATCGATACCTTGCTCATCATTAAACCAAGCTAATAACTGTGTTGGACTGTTTGGATTTTCTAGTCCAGTTAGTAAAGTTGCTTGTTTTAACAGTTCAGATTTACTTATTTTGTCTAACTCGTTTGCACCATCCATCAAATCTTCAGCAAGCCGAATGCCTCTGTCATTAATATTTTGGTCTATTGTCCAAAAACGTTGCTCAATTGTTGGTACATAAAAATCTTTTATTTTATATGCGACGTTCATTTCAACTTCTACATCTCGAATACAATAATCAATAAACATTTGCCACTTTTCTTTATCATGTTCCGGTAAGTTACGAGTACGTCCACCGTTAGTTTTAGTTGGTTTACAAGGCTTACTAAAGTAATTAATTAAATTCTTACCTGATTTATCTTTTTGGTCTTGCAAGTTAAGCACTTCACCGACTTTATCAAGAGATGCAGGAAGACCTATTCTTGTAGCGTTAACCATAGTACAAACCCATTCATTCGGAGGCATTTCTGTTTTGAAATGCTTAGCTAAACAAGTTCTTTCGAAATTAGCATTAAAAGCGTATTTCTTAACATCGCTATCTCTCAATGCCAATTCAAATTCTTGATAAAGAGCTACATCTATATCGTACATATCTATTGCTTTAACTGGGCTTCCATCTAGTGAATAAGCAATGATAAGTATTTCGAAATCATCAGCTTCAGCGTATTTATAGGCACCTGTAGTACGGATGTCGGCGCTACTATAAGTTTCAATGTCCACAGATAACACTCTTTCCATTAGTTGCACCTCATTTTAGTTATAATAATAGCGGGGCAAGTCCCCCGCTTATTCACTTATAGTAAGTCGTCATCTGAGTCTAATTCATCGAAGTCATCTTCAGCATTACTTGCTCCACTTAATGGCTCACCTTTTTCAACTAATTGAATGTTATTTAAACCTGCTGCGATGCCTTTGTTTCCGTTCGCATTATAGCCGTAGAAATTAACAGAAGCTCTAATGTAATCTCCACTCACAACAGTTCCAGGTTCTGTTAAGCGAATTTTATTTTGGTCAATAACTCCAGGTTGTGTTTGGCTTGTTGCATTAATAAAATACGCATTTTCATAGTTAGGGTCATCTTCACGATCAATGTCCCCGTCACGTAGTGGCGTTTTTAAATTATTAGGTACTTTGCCATTCCATTTTGACTTGCCTTGTTCTTTAGCTTCTTCCACTGCTTTTTCAATTGCTTCAATAGTTGAAGTATCAGATTTAGGAATAATAAGAGATACTGAGAATTTCTTTGGTGCATCTTCATTCATGCTATGAGCTTCAAAGATATGTGCGTATGATGCTCTTGTTTTACCAGTGATTACTTTAGTTCCATTTTGTTTTGCTTTCATAATTAAATACCGTCCTTTTATTTTTTATAGTTTGTCAAAGTCATCTTCTGCTTTTTGCTTGACTGCTTGGCGTTTATCTGATTCTGGAGCAAGTGTTAACTTGCCACGTGGTTTCTCAATATATTCACCAACCATTTGTGAAAATGCTTTTTTTCCAATTTGTTTTTCTAAATTCGTAATGCTAAGTAACTTTGTCTCTGTTATGATTTCTGCTTTGTAACCTTGTTTTGTTAGTGCTTCTTTAATTGCATTTGTATCTGTCATCACTCTACGCGAACGTCCCTCAACTAATTTCCAACCTGGATAGTCTTTATCCTTTTCAGTCATTTCTTCTAATGCGTAGTTCTCTACTTCATCTGCCCATTTTTTTATATCTGGCAGTTTGTGAAGTAGCTCTGCAATTTCTTCATCACTTAATAAATGTGCTGGCTTATTTGGAACATCTTGCATATACTCAGCACGTGTTCTGCAAGAATGCTTAATTTTACAAAATTTGCAATGAGCTCCAGCCTTAAATTCACCTTCGCCTTCAAATGCTAACTCTGCTTTAGGTCTTACTGTGTTAAGCCCCCAATCAATAAGTGTGTTAATTTGCAGTTCTTCAGTTGAGAAATTGTCGAGTCTAGGCTGTATAATTGTCATACGTACTGTATGGATGTCGTAAAGTGCATTGAGTAGTTCATAAGCTCCTAATCCATACAACCTCAGTTGTGGGTTATCTATAGCACTAACTTCTACGCCTTTACCGTATTTAAGATCTATGATTTCAAGTACTCCGCCTGAGTAAATAATCACATCTCCGGTACCAAACGATTCTGGTACATAATGACCTAAGTCAAGCCGAGTTTCAAACAGTGTTGTCACATCCGTGTCTCTTGCTTTAGCGGCATTAACACGTTCTTCTACTGCATCTACATACTGTTCAACGTATTCTCTCAATTCTTCGTTGTAGTATTGGTTCTTTGTATAGTTCTTAAAGGCTTTGTTGTACTCGTAATCGGTTAAACCGTTATACATATGATTGAAATACAACTCACTTAGCTCATGAGCAAAAGTGCCTTCTTCTGCAAATACTGATGTTTTATCCCCAATACCTTCACTAGCTTTAATACTTGGTGGGCAATTTAACCATTGATTAGCACCACTTGCACTTAACTTGGCATGTGCTCTACTTGAATGGTCTAGTTTCATGCAGATAATCTCGCGTTCATAAATTCTACTATTTCTGTGTAATGATCTTCAGTAACATTAGATAGCTTACCTGCACCAAGTTCTTCTAATTTAGCTTTAAAAGCTTTTTTGTCATTATCATCTGCTTTTTGTACAAACTGTTTTCCTAAGTTCAGCACTTCATCTTTTGTATAGTTAGGTTCTTCTGTTTGTGAAGTTACTGTTTCCGGTTGTTCAGTTTCTTCTTTTGTTGTTTCAACTTTTGCGATAGGTGTTTCTTTCACTACTTCCTTTAATGTCGTTTCATCCACTGTCGATAACTCAACGTTAGTCACCTGTAAATTTTTATTTAGACGTTTCATCTCTTCTAATAATTGTTCAAAAATTCCCATATTGATTACCTCCTAGATTTGGTGGTATACTTGCTTTATATTTTGAAGAACAAATATACCTAGTTGGACTGTTAAGCGTTGGAGCGCTTAGCGGTCTTTTTTATTGTGTCGAAAAATACATCCCAGAACATGTACACACCGAAACTTGCAAGTACAGAAACCACCATACCGATAAAAAAGTCATTTGTTATTAGTGCTATTGGCAAAGTTGTAAATGGTATTGTAAGAAATGTCATTAGCGTTTTCCTCATGTCCTCACCTCCTTATAAATGTTTTTTATGTCTCGTTTTCAAAAATTCAATAAACTTTTCAATGTCTATTAAGCACATAGTTGCTGAATAACTAATGTATAAATCTTTAATCCCTTTATCGTCCTTTTTATAGTCATTTAAGATGTTATAAGTTGTGGCTTGGCTAAAATCAAAAAGTTTATGAATGTTAGTAGCTCTCGCATATAAAGGTTTTATGAATACTTCGTTACCTGTTAAAGTATTTTCTGATGTTGGTGGCGTTATAATTTTAGGCATATACACTCCTCCTAACCGTTTTTTAATTTTCGTTTCATTTTTGAGACGTTTTTGTTAAAAAAATATTCATCCATACTAATATCCAGCGCATCACAAATCGCACTTGCTTCATCAATCGTAAAATTACTTTTATTTCTATTAATTTTTTGACTGAATCTTGCAGGGTTCATCCCTATCATATCAGCTACTTCTTTATGTCGGATACCTTCTCGTTCTAACAAAAGTCTCAATTCTTTGTATCTCTGTTTAGACATTTTTGCACCTCGCTTTCGTCTCACAAATGAGATTACACACTGAATAATACACGCTTGTTTTTTCGCTGTCAACGATTAAATTTCATTTTTGAGAAAAAAGTTTGTAAAATATGTTGCATTTTTGAGAACAAACTTATATAATAAGTTTGTAAATTACAAATCGAGGAGAATATAAAATGACTACATTCGCAGAAAACTTAAACAAATTAAGAAAGTCACACGATTTATCGTTAAAAGAATTAAGTGATAGACTCAACAACAGATATGACGTCAAATTTTCTAAAGCTTCTATTGACAGATGGGAAAAAGGAACTACAAGTCCGTCTATGGACCACGCTAGTGCTTTAGCAGATTATTTTAATATTTCTCTCGATGAATTAAGCGGACGTGAAGAACTAGAAATAGAGCAACCTCAAACTATGGCAGCACATTTAAACGGCGAACTGCATAATGAAGAAGATGTTAAATATATTTTAGGTTTAATAAACAGATTAAAACGTGAAGACAAAGGGGAATGATTAGATGAATAAATATGAAAATCTTATGATAGCTTATGATGATTTACTTATTAACGATTCTAACGCCCTTCCAGAAAATTATGAGGGCTTCTATTCAGATGGAGCAGTATTGGTAGATAAGTTTCTTACAAAAACTAGAAAATTAGAAATCTTATCGGAAGAAATCGCTCATCATTTAGTTACATATGGGGATATACGAGACCAAAAAGTGTTGATGAACAGAAAATATGAGCTTAAAGCACGTCGTTTGGGCTGTGAGTTATTGATCAGTCTTGATGATATCATTGCTGCCTTTCATGAAGGTGTGCATAACTTATATGAAATGTCACAATATTTCGATGTTTCAGAAGAATATGTTTTAAATGCTTTAGATCACTACCAAATGAAATATGGATTAAAGCTATTTCACAAGGGGTATGTAATTAAATTTGAACCTTTACAAATTTTTGAATACAAAAAGCTAGAATAATCCAACTTATAACTCGTGTCTTTGTACACGTGCGTCAATTTATAGGTTGATTAAAATATAAATAAATTATGAAAGGATTGATATGTATATGAAATTCGGCATAAGAACACCAAGTGTTAAAAAATCTTTGAAAGCAAGAACAACAGGGGCTGCAAAAAGAAAAGTTAAAAGTTCTTATAACCCTACTTATGGAGCTAAAGGCGTGGGATATGTTAAATCGCCTAAAAAAGCTGTTAAAAATAAAGTTTATAAGAAAACAACTAAAAGCTTTTGGAGCTTTTTTAAATAATTATTAAGGAGAATGCTATAATGTTATGGTTTTTATGGTTTTTAATTTCAATTGCTTTTATTGTGATGCTAGTTATTACAATTGTTAAAGCTTCAAGGAAAAGAAAGGTTAAAGGTTCTTTAATAACTACAATCATCTTATTTGTTGTTGGACTTATATGTTTTATTGGAGGTGTTGCCTCAACGCCAACTGAGAGTGAGTCTGAAGATTATAAAGTAGAAAAAGGTTCTAGTGATAACTCTAATGACAGCTCAAAAAAAGATGAAGATTCTAAAAAGAAAACTTTGGATCTTGGAGATAAATTAACTGTTGGGGGCGTTGATGTCACAGTATCAAATGCAGAATTTGTTGAACCAGATAACGAATATGCAGATGTGGAAAACGGGAAAATACTTAAAGTAAGTTATAAATTTAAAAATAATAGCGATGAACAAGTTTTAGTTGATGATACAGATTTCAACTTAACAATTAACAACGAAACACAAGATAACTTCTATGGTATGGATGATTCAAATGACGGTTTTTCACATCAACTCAATAAAGGCAACACAGGTTCAGGCTATGTGTACTACGATGTGCCTGATGCAGATGAATATAAAGCAGAAATGGACTTCATGCCTGAATTTGAAACCTATAAGGCAGATTGGATTATAAAAAATTCGGATATACAATAGATTAATTTTCAGGGCATTTAACGATGCCCTATATATTTTTATCTTTTTTAGGAGGAATGCCCAATGTGGAACGAAAAATTTAAAGATAAAACAGGCAAAACTAAATATCGTTACTATGAGAAGTATAAAGACCCATATACAGACAAATGACGTAGAGTTAGTGTTGTAATGAACAAAGATACTAAAGCTTCACAGAAAGAAGCTATGTTCCAATTAGAAGAAAAGATAAGCGCCAAGTTGAATAGCAAAATAGACAACTCTGCTAATTTAAAATTCCATCCCCTTTTAGATGAATGGTTCGAGTATTATAAAAAAACAAACGGATCTAAAATAACTACAATTAAAAATGTTAAGCACATTGTAAACTTAGCAAAAAGACATACAAGTTCAGATTTGATATTAGAAAAAATAGATTTGAAAATGGCACAAAGCCTAATAGAAGATTTAAACGACGATGGATTAACTTATGACTATTTAAGAAGAGTAGTTAGCATTATAAAAAAATCATTAAAGTATGCAGAAAAGTTTTACCAATATAATAATACAAGAATATTTGATGATGTAACCATTCCAGTAAAACCTAAAACAATTGAGGATTATGAAAAAGAAAAGCAAAAAAGAGAAAACTATTTAGAAATGGAACAAGTTATACAAATAAGAAATTGTTTATTAGACCATATGAGTAATGGAAAGTACGAGAGTAGTAAACGGCACTTAATGCTAACTGCTTATATTGTCGAATTACAAGCGCTCACAGGGATGAGAATTGGCGAAGCACTAAGTCTTCAGACAAAAGATATAGATATGGAAAATTCTCAAATAAATATTGTAGGGACAATTCATTGGTTAAAAAATGATAAAGGATATGGTTATAAAGATACTACGAAAACAAGTGGGTCTTATAGAACTATTACGATAAACCAAAGAACTAAAAAGATATTAAAAACAGTTATGTTAGAAAACAAAAAATTAAAACAATGGTCATCTAAGTATAAGGATAGAGATTTCTTATTTACTAATATTTATGGCAACCCTATTCTACTAACTACCATCAATAAAAATGTTGAATTTGCAAAAAATAAATTGAAAATTAAAAAACATATCACTACCCACACGTTTAGACACACCCATATTTCTTTATTAGTAGAAATGGGAATTACATTAAAAGCAATTATGAAAAGAGTTGGGCATACAAATGAAAGAACAACAATTAACATCTACACTCATGTAACTGAAAAAATGGATAAACAATTAGAACAAAAATTAGAAAAGATTCCATATTAAATTTCCGCCCTTTTTCTGCCCTTTTTTAAAATAAAAAATCTTGAATTCTAGAAACAACAGTTCTAAAATCCAAGATAAAATTAAAGCGAACTCTCAAAACCCTTACATGCCAAACAATTGAACGAGTCCTTGTAACGAATAAACGCCTGTAACAACAGTGACTATAACAGCTAAAATACCAAACCAGAGCATCCAGGCGGGGTGATGGTAATCTCCAACGATTGATTTTCGTTTACTAGCAATTAGTATGGTAGTTAATATTATTGGTAATATTAAACCATTTAAAGCACCAGCAACAATCAATAGTGTAACTGGTTTACCTAAGAATAAGAACACCAATGTGGATACAACGATAAATGTAATTACTATTATATTTGTTTTATTGTAAATAGATTTATGCATCGTCTTTAAAAATGTTGCGCTTGTATAAGCGGATCCAATCACAGAAGACATCGCTGCCGCAAATAATACAATGCCGAATATGTTTTTACCTATCGGCCCGAGCACATGTTCAAATACAGATGCTGGTGGGTTTGTAGAATTTAAAGTTACCCCTGTTACAACTACTCCAAGTACAGCTAGAAATAATAATGCTCTTAGCACGCCAGTTGTTAATATCCCCGAAATAGCTGCTTTGTTTACAAACGGTAAGTAATGTTTACCTTTTATGCCTGAATCTAAAATTCTATGTGCGCCAGCAAATGTAATATAACCACCTACAGTTCCACCAACCAATGTAATAATTGGTAAAACAAGCGCTAATGGTTGCTCTGGCATCACCAGATGTTTAGCCGCTTCAGCATAAGGTGGATTTGCTTTAAACATAACTAATGCAACTACTACAATCATAAGTATACCTAAAAACATAGTGACAACATCCATGATTTTTTGACCACTTTTACTTACAAAAATAAGTATGGCTAATACAGCTGTGATAGCTGCTCCTATTTTAACGTCTAAACCAAAAATGGCATTTAACCCTAATCCTGCACCAGCAATATTACCAATATTAAATGCAAGTCCACCAATGGCAATCAGCAATGAAATAAATGTGCCAAGCCCGTTAAATATTTCATTCGCTACTTCTTGACCACGTTTACCTGTAACTACCAATACTCTCCAAATATTAATTTGCGCCCCTATATCAATTAATATTGATAGTAAAATTGCAAAAGCAAAACTTGAAGTAAACTGAGCAGTAAATACTGCTGTTTGCGTTAAAAACGCAGGTCCTATTGCTGATGTTGCCATTAAAAATACAGAACCTAATAACAATCTTTTATGATTTTTTGTAAACTCAAAATCCTTTGGTTCTGTTTTTAATTTATCTCCCATGTATTAGCCTCCCAGCTTTGTTATAGAAACGCCTTCTTTCGATAGTCTCTCTCTTATTTTTGTAACAAATTCTAATGCATGTTCACCATCTCCATGAACACAAATCGTATCTGCTTGAATATCTATTTCTTTGTTATTTTTAGTCATGACGCTTTGTGATTTCACCATTTTAATAACTTGTTCAATCGCTTCTTCTGTATCCGTAATGAGGGCATCATTTTCCTTTCTGCTCACTAATTGACCATCATCTTCATAACGTCTGTCAGCAAATACTTCTGAAGCGGTCGTTAATCCTATGGCCTGGGCTTCTGAAATAAGTAACGTATTGGATAATCCTACATAAATTAACGATTGATCAAAATCGTATACCGCTTGCGCAATAGCATGAGCAATTGATTTATTACGTGCCCCCATTTGGTAAAGTGCTCCATGTGGTTTTACGTGATTTATCTTAACCTCATGAATGTTACAAAAACCACTTAAAGCACCAAGCTGATAAATTACAATATCATAAATCTCATCAGGCGATAAATCCATGTTTCTGCGTCCAAATCCTTGTAAATCTGGCAGACCTGGATGTGCTCCTATACCAATCTCATTTGATTTAGCTAATTTTACAGTTTGATGCATGACATGTTGATCACCTGCATGAAACCCACAAGCAATATTAGCTGAGGTAATTAGCGGAATGATTTGCTCATCCCCGCCAAAAGAATAATTTCCAAAAGCTTCACCTAAATCACAGTTTAAATCGACTTTCATTATGATTCCTCCTTGATAATCTTATGTCTATCTAAGAATTTAATATCGACTTCATTAGCATCACCATCTGCGTATAGTGGATACGATAAAACAGCATATAAAAAGTCAGCTGTGGTTGTAAATCCATCTATAACCATTTCATCTAATGTAACTTTCAATTTTTTAATAGCTAATGCTCGATTTGATGCTTTCACAATCACTTTTGCCACTAGTGAATCGTAGTTTGGAGAAACAGTATAACCTTGATAAAGCAAACTATCAATACGAACATTAAATCCCTGTGGCAAATGTAGTGCTTTTACTTTTCCTGGAGAAGGTTGAAATTGTTTCTGAGGGTTTTCAGCATTGATTCTCGCTTCAATCACGTGACCATCAAATAAAATATCTTCTTGCGTAAATGGCAATGCACCATGCTTCATTAAATAAAGTTGTGCTTGTAATAAATCACGATTTGATCTCATTTCCGTAACAGTATGTTCTACTTGGATGCGTGCGTTCATTTCAATGAAATAATAAGCGTCATCTGTCACTAAATATTCGATTGTACCTGCACTTCTATAATTGGATGCTCTAGCTACTTTTACAGCATCATTACACATAGAAGCCCTCATTGCTTCAGATAACGCAGCACAAGGTGATTCCTCAATTAATTTTTGATTTTTGCGTTGTACTGAACAATCACGCTCTCCTAAATGTATGTAATTATCGTAGCCATCTCCAAGTACTTGAACTTCTACGTGTTTAGCTACAGGTATAAATGTTTCTACATACACACGATCATCATCAAAATATTTTTTACCTTCATTCTTTGCTTCTTTAAAAGCTTTTTCCAAATTTTCTTCAGTTTTAACAATTCTTATACCTTTTCCTCCACCACCGCTAGCAGCTTTTAACACAAGTGGATAACCAATATCATTTGCGATTTCTTTAACTGCTTCCACCGATTCTACAGCAGCTGTTGAACCTGGTATGATTGGCACGCCAGCCCGGTCTACTGTTTGCCGAGCTGTAATTTTATCTCCCATTAATTCCATGGTCGTATCAGTTGGCCCTATAAAATGAATATTGTTTTGTTCTACGTTTTTAGCAAAGGATGCACTTTCTGATAAAAACCCGTACCCTGGATGAATCGCATTCGCGCCAGTTATTTTGGCTGCGCTAATAATCCTCTCTTGATTTAAGTAACTATCTAATGGATTTGCATCACCAATGCAAACCGCTTGATCAGCTAAACTTACATGAAGACTTGATTCATCACCTAAAGCGTAAATTGCAACCGTTTCAATATCCATTTCTCTGCAGGCCCGAATGATTCTTACCGCAATTTCTCCTCTATTTGCAATTAAACAACGGTACAATACAAATACCCCCTATTCAATCTTATTTTACTGTTATAATTGTTTGGTCGTATTCCACGCTTGAACCGTGGCTAATAAGTATGGATTCTACTACACCACTCACATCACTTTTGACCTCGTTCATCACTTTCATTGCTTCTATATAGCCAATGACGTCGCCTTCTTTAATTTCGTCGCCTTCTTTAATTAACGGCTCTGATAATTCTTTTTCATCCTGTAAATAAAATGTACCAACCATAGGTGATTTAACAACTTGATTTGATTTTACTTCATTTGAAACACTTTGTTGATCAGAATTTGAAGTATGATTTGCGACTGCATTTTGTTGCGTTTGCCCGCCATTAAAAGTATTATCTGTGAAATCTATAGAAATTTCGTTTTCATAATCTTTATAATTAAATTTCTTTACTCCATTATCTTTTACTAATTGAATTAATTGCTCTAGTTTATCAAAGTTCATCATAATTCCCCTTTCAATAATTTATTAATACGTGCTGATGTGTTTCTCATTTGAGCAACATCGAATATGGGTTGATTAAGTAAATTTTCTATTTTGTCGTTAAAATCTTTTTCTTGTTGTTCTAATTTGGTTACTGCTGTTTCGACTGTAGTCCATTCAAAACGAATTATCTCATTAGGTTGCATTTGAGCTAATCTATGCAAATCTGATGCACAAACTGTTGCGATTTTTGTATAACCACCAACTGTTTGTTTATCATTTAATAAAATAATTGGATTGCCATCGTTTGGGACTTGGATACTTCCTAATGCAACTGGTTCCGATATAATATCAGCCGATCCTATAGGTGGTATGTTTTCTCCTTGTAAACGATATCCCATGCGATCTGATTTTTCTGATATTTCGAAATTTTTAGATACTAATTTTTGTTGCGCCTCTTTACTAAAATGATCAATTTGTGGCCCCTCGATAATTTGAATAGGTTTATTATTATTTTTTGCTAAATTAAAAGGTAAACTAATACCTAGTCTTTCCTTATATGATGTATTATAAAGACATCCAATTAAATCACCAGATTTTAAAGCACGTCCTTTAAAGCCACCAATTTGACTACGCGTATGTGTTGAAAAACTATCTGCAACTTTAGATATATCTAATGGTTTACCAAATAATAAATACCCTCGTGCACCTTCGTTTACTTGTCCAACTTTTAAAACATCGCCTTTTTTCACCGCTATAACTGTCGATCCATCAATGAATGTATCATTTAATGTCGCCTTAAATTTAGCGCCTGTAAGTACAAATGTATTGTCTTCCAAAAATTCAACTGTTGGGCCAATAATAGTACATTCAATGGCTGGTCCCCTATTCCCAATTAATATTTGACCCATTCTATAAGCATAGTTATCTAACACGCCTGCAGAAGAAAAACCTTGATCTTGATAACCAATTCTCCCTAAATCTTGAATGGTACTAAATAAACCTGGAGTTAAAATTTTAATGCTCATATTGAACTTTCACCCACTTTTCAATATCAAATTCACCTTGTTGTTCAGCAATAATCTGTTCAAATGTTGTTTCATCTATAGAATAAAACTTTATATAATCTCCAGATTTATATAAACACATAGGCGTTCTAAAAATATCAAATACAGTAATAGGTGTGCGGCCTATAATTTGCCATCCTCCTGGCGATTGTTTAGGGTATAATCCAGTTTGATTATTTGCAATACCAACAGAACCAGCAGGAATATGCGTTCTAGGTTCTTGTCGTCTAGGTGTGTGTAGTTGGGAATTTAGCCCACCCAAAAAAGGGAAACCTGGCATAAACCCTAACATATAAATTAAATAAGCATCTTTTGTATGTAAATGGATGACTTCTTCTACAGATAATTGATTATGTGTTGCTACCTCTTGAATATCTGGCCCATATTCACCATCGTATAAAACTGGCAAACTGATTGTTTTTATGTTTTTTGGTTGGTCATCCAAATCAATTTGATTTAATTGTTCTAAATTCAACTGATTAACTATATCTATTAATTTTTGCTTTGTAATATCAATATGTAACATTATAGAACAATAAGAAGGGATAATTTCAATAATTGCTTTATGCTGTTGTTCTTTTATATATTTTTCAACTTTTTGAACTTTTTTAAATGTTGCAGGATCAATCTGTTGTTCAAAATAAATCATAATTGTTTCTTCATTAATCAATTTATATTCCACTATTGCGCCCCCTTTTATATTACGCACAATTAAACCTTAAAACAAAGATTATTAAACACGCAATATTAGTATTATATCATTTATACTTAATTTATGTTTAATAAAAAATAGTTATAATTGTTGATAATAAACTACAATCATAAATGACTTATTAATTCACATGTCATCTTACAAAGTAGTCTTAATTTTCCGATATTTTTTTGAATGATATTAATTTATCAAATAGTCGCCAATAAGTATATATTTTTATATTGAAAGTGTAAAATCCCCCTAACTCAATAAGTTAAGGGGATTAGTTACAATTATTTAATGTTTACAATTTTTACGTTAATTTCAGCACCATTTGGTAGTGGCACACGTACTTCTTCATTTAATTTTTTACCAATTAAACTTTGTGCCATAGGTGATTCATTTGAAATCTTACCATTAAATGCATCAGATTCTGCTGACCCAACGATTTGATATTCTTCCTCGTCGTCACCAGGTAATTCAACAAATGTTACGGTTTTACCAATTTGTACTTGATTATTGTCTCCTGTGTCTTCGATGATTAGCGCATTACGTAACATGTGTTCAATTCTCTGTATATCTTGTTCAATAAATCCTTGTTCATCTTTAGCAGCATCATACTCGGAGTTCTCAGATAAATCACCAAATGAGCGTGCTACTTTTATTTTTTCAACGACTTCTGGTCTTTTTACAGTTTTTAATTCTTCTAATTCGTTTTCTAATTTTTCAAAACCCTCTTGAGTCATTGGGTATTGTTTTTGGTTTTCCATATTTGTCATCTTCCTTTACTAAAATACTATTGTGTACTAACTAATGTTTGGATTTTTGTTGTCATTATATCGATAGCCACTTTATTACTTCCACCTTCTGGGATAATAATATCCGCATATCTTTTAGTAGGTTCGATAAATTGGTTGTGCATTGGTCGAACTACATTTAGATATTGATTGATTACCGAATCCATTGTACGTCCTCTTTCTTCAGTATCACGAAGCAAGCGTCGCAAGATTCGTAAATCTGCGTCCGTATCAACATAAATCTTAACATCCATTAAATCTCTTAACATTTTATTTTCAAGCGCAAATATACCTTCTACGATAATAACATCTTTTGGTTTAAATGCAATCGTTTCATCGCTTCGAGTATGATTTGTATAATCATAAGTGGGCACTTCAATCTGCTTACCGTTTCTCAAATCGTTTAAATTTTCAATTAATAAATCATTATCAAAAGCAAATGGATGGTCATAATTCGTTTCTAAACGTTCTTCAAAACTTAAATGGGATTGGTCCTTATAATAATAGTCTTGCGCTAATAATGCAACACTATGACCTTCTAAATTTTTCATTATTTCGTTAGTTACTGAGGTTTTACCTGAACCTGAACCACCAGCAATTCCAATTATTGTCGTACCTTTCATTATCCAATTTCCTTTCTCATCATGTTGTTGGTATAAATTGGATGGTCAACTTTAATTTGCACGATTTGTAATGGGTGCCGTGCAGCATCAAGTTCATTACCTTCTTCATCATAAATAGTCTCAACAACTTGTCTAAATGTATTAATTTCAGGACCAAAAAACTCTATTTCTTGCCCAGGTTCAAATTTATTTCGTTGCTGTATAGTAGCTATTTTCGAAATCTTGTCATAATCCAAAACTAATCCACAGAAATCGTATGCAGCGTTTTTTTTATTTTGTTGACCATACATTTGCTCTTCATAACCTGGCGTCCCCTCTATAAATGCAGGCGCGGTGTCTCTATTAGCGCATTTGTCTAACTCAATTAACCATTCAGGCTGAATTTTAAAGTTATCTGGATCTTCAGCGTATGCATCTATCACTTTTCTATATACTGAGACTACTGTAGCGATATAATGTATTGACTTCATTCGTCCTTCAATTTTAAGCGAATCTACACCAATATCCATCATTTTAGGGATGGACTCAATCAATTTCAAATCTTTTGGACTCATTGCAAATGGTGTGGCTTCATTCTCATCGTAATACAAATCTAACTCGCCATCTTCATCTACTTCTAATAAATCATAATCCCAGCGACAACTTTGACAACACCCGCCTCTGTTAGAATCACGTGCTGTCATATGATTACTTAAAGTACATCTTCCAGAATAAGCAATACACATTGCACCATGTATAAAAGATTCAATTTCAATATCAACTTTCTCTTTCATTTCTCTCATTTCCATAGCACCTGTTTCACGAGCTAAGACAACACGATCCAAGCCTTCCTGTTTCCAAAATTCAACAGCTTTATAATTCGAAAGTGATTGTTGTGTAGATAGATGTATTTCTAATTTAGGCGCGACACGTTTACATGTTTCAATGATCAGCGGATCCGCTACAATGATGCCGGTAGCACCAGTTGACTCTAAATCTTGTAAATATTGATCTAATCCCTCTATATTTTCATCATGAGCAATAATATTCGTAGTTACATATATTTTGGCTCCATATTGGTTTGCGAATGATACGCCTTCAACTATTTCTTCCATGGTAAAATTGTCAGCGTTAGATCTCAAACCGTACGCTTGCCCACCTAAAAATACAGCATCAGCACCATAATGAACAGCTATTTTTAGTTTTTCTAAATTACCAGCGGGGGCAAGAAGCTCAGGTTTTTTCATTTTATTTTTGCTTTTTTCTACAACTTCTTCTAAGATTTTCATCCTCATATACCTCCCTTAATATACAGTTTGTTTATATAAGAAACCTTCATCAAATGGACGGTGTTCTGGTTGTATCGCTTCAATAGGATCGACAAGCATAAATTTTTCATCCTCATAAGCTTCTGGATCTTCATTGTATAAATCAATAGCTTCTCTATATTGCTCTGTACAAACATTGATATATGTTTCCGTTTGTAATACACCATCGATTTTTAATGCATCTATACCATTTGCTAAAAGGGGTTCTAATTCTTCAATCAAACATATATCATTCGGAGACATAATATGTGTCCCATTATAATCTTCAAAAACTGGATATTTATTATCACGTTCTGCATCATATAATAATAATTCATTCGCTTCTTTGTTTCTTTGAATTTTCATTTGACGTTCTTGGAAAGTAAAGTAATTACCTAAAAGCATGCGTTTAGATTGGAACATGCAAGTCATGCCGTGTACTTGAACTTCAATTTCAACATCGGCATGTTTTTTAATATTTAAAATTTCATCTAAACTAAGTTCTCTGGCTAGTTGCGCACGTTTTGCACCTTTTCTTCCCCAATAATTACATTGAAAATAATTCGTCACTAATGCTTCTGCATCCCAATTTAGTGGTATTGGGTTTTCTTGTTCTTTGACATACATAACCACTGCAGGATCTCCAAAAATAATACGATCGACTCTAATTTCATGCAAAAAGTTGATATATGCTTCTACTGCGTTTAAATGGTAATTGTGAAAGATACCATTAACTGCTGCGTAGACCTTTTTTCCGTGACTATGTATTAATTCTACTGCTTCTTTCATAGCTTCTTTTTTAAATTCTCCAGCTAACCTTAGGCCAAATTTTTGTTCCCCAATGACGAAAGCATCTGCGCCTTTTTCAATTAATACTTCAATGTGTTTAACAGATTTAGGTGTCACTAATAGTTCTGTCATTTTGATTCTCCTTTAATTGAAATAGCTAACCCATCATCCATATTTAAGAAATTAGTAGTAAAGTCAGGTTGAGCCATAAGCCATTCGTTATACTGTTGCACTTTTTTTACCATCTGCTTTACATTTCTACTTCGTACTACTGAAATGTCTGAAACAAAACCATGATACAGCACATTATCAGTGACAATAACGCCGCCCTCTTTCAATAAAGGGGCGTAAAGCGTAAAGAATTTTTTGGATTGTGCTTTCGCAGCATCAATAAAAATCATATCAAATGAAAGGTGTTTAATGTTGTCAAATGCTTCTAGTGCATCTTCTTCCACCAATTCAATTTGTTCTCCATATCCAAATTTTATAATGTTTTCTTTAGCTTTTAATTGCATTTCACTATTACGCTCAATTGTAGTAACTTTAATTTTATTAGAAACAGAAGCGAACTGCATACTGCTATATGCAATAGCAGTACCAATTTCTAAAATGCGCTGTGGTTTATGTAATCGAATAAGCTGTTTTATCATTTCTAATGTAAGCCTATCAACAATAGGAACTTGATTTGCTTCGGCGTATTGCCTAAGCATTTCAATCGGTTCAGCATTTTGTTTATGCAATTCTAATAAATATGACTGGTTATTATTCATTTTAAAACTTCCTTCAACGTAAAATGATTCAAGCGTTTTTTACAAATTAAATATAATCAGTCAAGGTTACTGTGACTGATTATATTTAATTCATAAACGCATACTATGTTTTTATATTATGAAATACTAAATAGATTTATTATAAAATGCTTTGAAATCATTTCTTATGATTTAATTTTAACTTTATATATTTTACCACAAAGCTACATAGATTATAAGTGTAAATTGTGTTTACTAACACAGTCCTACACTTATAATTTCTAACAAGTTGGGTATTAATACAAAAGATAGAAAAATTATATTTACACTTATTCTTCTATTGATAACCTACACCAGTAAATTAGAGCAAGTTGAAAAATTTTACTCTCAAGGTTTGTTGATAACTAGAAAAATATAAAAGTTGGCGTGTACATTTATAATTACTACAAAGTCGAACTATAATTGAAACAAACACGTAGTATGTTTCTAATCGTGAAACTTTGAATATAAAAAATGCACCTTCATTCAAAAATGAAAGTGCATTGATGTTAAGTGTGGGTATCACACCCAAACATTGTATTTTTAAAGTTATATACAAATATTTTAATCTATATAAAAATTATTCGTGATTATGATCGTGATCGTCCATTTCGGTATTAACTACTTCTTCAATCATATCCCATTCTTCATCTGTTTCCACAGGTAAGAATTTTCCACCTTCTCCATCTTCATCTGGATCATTAATCATTGGTACTAATTCAATGAGATCATCATCATCTGATTCTGCGCCTTCTTCAGCAAGAATAACATACTCTTTTTTGAATTCTGGATGGAAAAATTCTAAAACTTTGCGATATAGTACTTCATTTCCATCTTCGTCATATAAAGTTAATAATTCCTCTTGGTTATTGATTTCTAATTCAGATTCATGGTTGTGTTCAGTCATTATAAAACGCTCCTTTTTATTGTATAGAATCTAAATAGCCTTGTAATATAAATACGGCAGCCATTTTATCTATTACTTTTTTTCGTTTTTGTCTAGAAACATCAGCTTCAAGTAAAGAACGTTCTGCGGCCATGGTACTTAAACGCTCATCCCACATGATAATCTCTACAGATGGCAATGCTTCTTGAAGTTGCTCCTTGTATTGTAACGAAGCCTCGCCTCGAAATCCAATAGAATTGTTCATATTTTTTGGTAAACCTATAACAACGGTCCCAACTTTCTCTTTCTCTATTATATTTACTAATCTATCTATACCTAATTCATTCTTATCTTCGTTTATATGGAGTGTATCTAATCCTTGGGCTGTCCAACCCATGAGATCACTAACAGCAATGCCAACAGTTTTACTTCCTACATCTAAGCCTAATATTTTATGTTTTAACATATATTAATTGGAATTCTCTTGTAAATAATTCGAAACTAATTCTTCCATAATATCATCACGATCAATTCGACGTATTTGGTTTCTAGCTTCATTATTACGCGGGATATAAGCTGGGTCGCCTGATAGTAAATAGCCGACTATTTGGTTAACCGGATTATAACCGCGTTCATTAAGCGTATTATAGACATTTTGAAGTACTGTTTTGACATCTTCTTTTGGAATTTCATCATAATTAAATTTCATTGTTTTATCAAAGTTTTCCATTTTTTTAACACTCCTTTGTTCGAGTAAAAAAGTTCTTATTGTATATTCTACATTACAATGCATTGAACTTATAGAGATTTAATGTAATCTTTAATGAAACGTAATGATTCTGTTATGTTTTCAGGTTGTGTTCCTCCACCCTGAGCCATATCAGGACGGCCACCACCTTTACCACCTACGATTGGCGCCATATTTTTAATAATGTCACCAGCTTTAACACGATCTGTTAAATCTTTAGGTACGGTTGCAACTAGCGATACTTTTCCATCTATATTACTGATTAGAATAATAATCGTGTCTTGAAGTTTAGATTTAAAATCATCCATTGTTTCTCGAATTGCTTTCGCATTTGCTACTTCTACTTCGGTAGCAAGTACTTTAAATCCATTAACTTCTTCAACTTGATTCGTTACATCACCCATTTTTAATGAAGTAATCTCTTTGTTTTTTTGTTCAAGTTGTTTAGACAACTCTTTTTCGTCTGTTTGCATTTGCATAACTTTTTCTAATACTTGTTCATCAGATTTCACTTTGACTTGAGCTTTGACAGCATTAAATTGTTCTTGTATTGTCTCTAAATATAAAAATGCTGATTTACCAGTTAACGCTTCTATACGTCGAACTCCTGCGCCCGTTCCAGACTCGGTTACTATTTTAAACAACCCTATTTCAGATGTGTTATTTACATGGATACCGCCACAAAGTTCAATAGAGAAAGGCGCCATATTTACAACGCGAACGACATCTCCATATTTTTCACCAAATAATGCCATAGCGCCTAACTTTTTAGCATCTTCTATTGGCATTTCTTGAATGTTTACGTCTATGCTATTCCATATTTCTTCATTGACTCTGCGCTCTACTTGCTCTATTTCGGCCTCTGTTAAAGGACCAAAATGAGAGAAATCAAACCTTAAACGATCAGCCTCAACAAGTGAACCAGCTTGGTTTACATGATCTCCAAGCACTTCTTTTAAAGCGGCATGTAATAAATGCGTTGCGCTGTGATTTTTTTTGATGTCTCTACGCTCTTTATGATTTACACTGGCCAAAACTTCAGAATTTACTTTGACAGTTCCAAATTGTATTTCACCTTTGTGTAAATTTTGACCGTTAGGCGCTTTTGTAACTTCCTCCACATATATTTCAAATTGTTCATTACTTATCGTACCTTCATCAGCAACTTGGCCACCGCTAACAGCGTAGAACGGTGTTTTTTCTAAAATGAAATAGATTGTGTCACCAGCTTCAGCCTCATTTACTAATTCACCATCAAAAATAATATCAGTTATTTTTGTTTCTTGATCCATAACATCATAACCGACAAATTTGCTTTCAGTCGTAATTTTCTTCAAAACGCCGCTTTGTATTTGCATTGATTGTGCGTTTTGACGTGCTTGTCTAGCTCTATCTCTTTGTTTTTGCATTTCTTCCCCGAACGTTGCCATATCAACTGTTAAATTTTCTTGATTAGCAATTTCTACAGTTAATTCAACTGGGAAACCATATGTGTCGTATAACTTAAATGCATCTTTACCACTTATTTCATTCGTTGCATTTTGTGCTTTAGCAATTAAATTATTTAATATAGCGAGTCCTTCTTCTAATGTTTCGTGGAAACGTTCTTCTTCTGATTTAATTACACGTTTTATAAAATCAGCTTTTTCTTGGACATTCGGGTAATACGGCTTCATAATATCTGCGACGATATCAACTAATTTATACATAAATGGTTCGTTAATATCTAATGATTGACTAAATCTTACTGCGCGACGTAAAAGTCTTCGTAGTACATAGCCTCTGCCTTCATTTGCAGGCAACGCACCATCAGCAATTGCAAATGAAATGGTACGTATATGATCAGCAATCACTTTAAATGCAACATCATGTGCATCATGCTTTAGATATTTTTTATCCGAAACTGCCTCAACTTCACGTATAATAGGCATAAACAAATCTGTTTCATAATTAGTACGTACATTTTGGGCAATGGAAGCCATTCTTTCAAGACCCATACCTGTATCAATATTTTTATTTGGTAATGGTGTATAAGTATGATCTTTATTATGGTTAAACTCACTAAAAACTAAATTCCAAACTTCTAAGAAACGTTCATTTTCTCCACCTGGATACATTTCTTCAACTGGGTCATTTTGTCCAAATTGATTCCCGCGATCATAAAAAATCTCCGTATTAGGGCCTGAAGGACCTTCTCCAATATCCCAGAAATTCCCTTCGATACGGATAATTCTACTTTCTTCTAAACCTATCATTTCATTCCATATTTTATATGCTTCTGTATCTTCAGGATGAATCGTTACATATAATAATTTAGGGTCCATCGCCATCCATTTTTCACTTGTTAAAAATTCCCAAGCAAATTCAATCGCTTCTTTTTTAAAGTAATCACCAATTGAGAAATTTCCTAACATTTCAAAAAATGTATGATGTCTTGCTGTAAAACCTACATTTTCAATATCATTTGTTCTAATCGCTTTTTGAGAATTAACAATACGTGGCTTTTTAGGCGTTTCTCTACCGTCAAAATATTTTTTTAATGTCGCAACACCGGAGTTAATCCATAATAAAGAATCATCATCAATTGGGACTAATGGCGCAGACGGTTCAACCATATGTCCTTTCTCTACAAAATAATCTATAAAGTTTTGTCTAATTTCGCTTGCTTTTAAGTTTTTCATACTTAAAATTCCTCCATCTCAACTCAAGTTATATCAGTTATTTGATAAAAATGAAAATAAAAAACGCCCATCCTATCAAAAGGGACGAACGTTTCGCGGTACCACCCTAGTTATAAGCATTCATAATGATTCTATAGTACATTTGCACTCAAAAAGCATACTATTTTTAAAATCATTACTCACATCACTTATCACTCAATCAGTATATTTTCTATTAACATAAAGTAGCATTCAACTATACTATCTACACTTTTCACCAACCAGTGTATCTCTATATGTCTAGAATAGTTTACTCATCTTTATGCACAATCAACTATATTGTATTTACTTTCACCTCTGTTGTCAATGTTCAACAAAATCATAGGGAGAAATATCTCCCATATTAATCATCGGGTTAATATTATAAATATTTTCTTCTGTTAAAACAATGGTTGAATCAAACGTATCACCAACGTCTACCGCTTCATCAGTATCTTCGTTATTAAAATACGTTTTTAAAAATGTACATAACTGTGTCATTCTTACTTGGCCATGTGTGTTCAAACCTATTTCAAAAGCTTTTGGGTCTCCCAAAAAGACAAGCGATTGCTTTGCTCTTGTTAACCCTGTATATAATATGGGTTTTTGTAACATTCTATAATATTGTTTAACCATTGGCATGATTACAATTGGAAATTCAGAACCTTGTGATTTATGAATAGATGTACAGTATGCATGTGTCAACTCTAATAAATCTTTTCTAACGAATGTAATCTCATTACCATCGAAATCAACAACCAAAACGTCTTTATTTAACGCGTTTTCTTTTGCCCAAAATATGCCAACAATGACACCTATATCACCATTAAATATATTATCGCTCGGTCTATTTACCAGTTGTAATACTTTGTCTCCTTTTCTGAAAACAACTTCTCCAAATTCAATCTCTCGTGTGTCTTTATCTTTAGGATTTAAAATAGTTTGTAATACAGCATTTAATTTTTTAATACCTGCAGAGCCTTTATACATGGGAGCTAATACTTGTATATCACTCATGTCATAACCTTTGTTGACAGCACTTGAGACGACTTTTTCAACTACTGTTGGAATTTGTTCTGTTGAACAGTTTATAAAGTTACGATCATGGAATCGTTGTGTAATGTCTATAGACTCACCTAATTTCATTCTATGTGCGAGTTCTATAATACTCGAGCCATCTTGTTGTCTATACACTTCGGTTAAATTGACTCTTGGTATCACTTTAGAATCAATCAAGTCTTTAAACACTTGCCCTGGACCAACTGAAGGCAATTGATCTTCATCGCCTACTAATATAACTTGAGCGTCAATCGGGACAGCGCTCAAAAATTGATGGAATAACCATGTATCTACCATAGACATTTCATCAATGATAATCAGCTTTGCCGAAATTTCATTATCTAATATATCTTCTGGTTGTGTATCTTGGTTCCATCCAATCAAACGATGTATAGTCATTGCTTCTAATCCTGTGGACTCAGCCAAGCGTTTTGAAGCTCTTCCAGTTGGTGCTGCTAATACAACTGGGTAATCATCATTTTGATAGTCATCATAATCGAGAGATAAACCATGAATTTCTGCATATAATTCAACAATACCTTTAATAACAGTCGTTTTCCCTGTACCAGGGCCCCCTGTTAAAAGCATGACTTTGGAATTGATTGCAGTTTGTAACGCCTCTCTTTGTGAATTTGCATAAGTTACCTCATTACGTTGTTCAATTTCGCCAATTTCAAGCAATAATTCCGATTGTTCAATTTCTTTTAATTTGTTGGTATATGTGTAATTACGGTATAAGTTTTGTACACTTTTCAACTCTGAATAATATAAACTTGGCACAGCAAGTTCATTTTCTTGTTTAACTAATTTCGATTCTTCAACAAGATATTGCACCATATCTTCTAATTGTTGCCGATCAATCATTTCACTTGGTGGCTGTGATAGCATATCGTGTGTCATTTCTAATACATTCTGAGTCGGCAAATAAGTATGTCCTTGTTTAATACATTCTTCTTCTAACACATATAATAATCCAGCTTTCAAACGTTCATTATCATTAAATTGAATACCCACATTACGCGCTAACGTATCAGCTTTATTAAAGCCAATACCTTTGACATCATATACTAATTGATATGGTTTATTTTCTACAACATTCAACGTATCTCCAAGATAAACTTGATAAATGGCCATAGCAAGTTTAGGACCAAATCCTAAGTCATGTAAACGAATAATAATTTGTTCTGTTTCTTGATTACTGGCAATTTGTTCAGCAATTTGTTTTTGCTTTTTCTTAGGTAAACTTGGTACTTTTTCTAATACAGATGGATCATTTAAAATATCTGAAATTGTGTTTTCTCCAAGTGCATTCACAATATTTTGTGCTGTTTTTTTACCTATACCCTTGAATAAATCACTCGATAAATAGCTAACGATTGCTTCTTTGGTTTGCGGTAATTCTTTTTCGAAGGTCTCTGCCTTTAATTGTTTTCCGTACTTAGGATGTGAAACAACTTGCCCTTTAAAGGTGTAGACGTCGCCTTCAGCAATTTCTGGAAAGAACCCTACAACTGTAGGCATTGAATCAAATGTTTCATTAGATTCAATCGTATCTACCTTTAAAACAGTATAAAAATTGTCTTTGTTCTGGAATAAGATAGCATCTACAGTACCTTTAATCATTGAGTTGTTAAATAGTGTAGGGTTATCCATTGAATTACTCCTCCTCTGCGATAGATTTAAATGTTTTGATAGCGTGTTGACTCATCAAATGCTCTGGATTTATAGAAACTGCATGTTCAAAATATTGAATAGCTGTCTCAGTATCTTCTGTTTGCATATAAGTTGCTAAACCTAAATTATATAAAGCGTCTGTATGGTCGCTTTCTATAGTTAAAACATACTTTAATTGCTTAATAGCTTGTTCAAACATCTCTAAATGACACAAAACAAGCCCATACTGAAATTGAACTTCTACATCTTGTCGATTGTCCTTTTCCGCAGCAGTCATTAAAAATGGTAATGCTTCATTAAATGCTTCTAATTGATTAAATGACATACCAATCATGTAGTTCGTATCGATGATATCCACCTGATATTTTAACGCTTGTTGGTATAATTTGATGGCTTCTTTATAACGCCCTTCATTATAATACACATTCGCTAAATTATAATAAATTGCACCATTATTTGGATCAAGTGTTAAAGCTCTTTGGAAAAATTTCTCTGCTTTTTCTATTTCACCCGCTTCAGCTATCAAAATACCTGCATTGATGTAATTTTCAACCTCTTTTGGATTTGCTTCAATATTTTCAAATAAAGATGACAATGCTTTTTCAAAATTGCCCTGTTTAATCAAGTTATAAATCTGTTCTTGGTTCATTTTATTCCCTCGCTCTCTTAGCATCTTATTATAACATTTGTGTATCATTTTAGAATAATAAACAACAAAAAGGAGCAAGATACAAATCAAAAAATTTAAATTTGATTTTGTATGCTTACTCCTTAACAAAACCCTTATCTTAGGTTTTTATATTATTAGTTAACGTGATTACAAACGTATCTATCGTATGATCAAACAACGTAGCTTAGTTGGCCTGATATTTTATATACATCATCTATCGTTGCGCCGCCTAAACAAACGTCCCCATCATATAATACAACAGATTGACCGGGGGTAATGGCACGAACTGGTTCGTCAAAGGTAACACGAATTGCATTTTCATTTTCTCTTTGAACAAATACTTTTGTATCTTTTTGACGGTATCTAAATTTTGCTGTACATTCAAATCCATTTTCTAAGTCAACAGGATTTACAAATGAAACATCTGATGCAATCAAATAATCACTATAAAGTGCTTCGTGATGGAATCCTTGTTCAACATATAATACATTATCGTTTAAATTTTTACCTACAACAAACCAAGGATCGCCATCTCCGCCAATTCCTAGACCATGGCGTTGACCTATTGTATAGTACATTAGACCTGCATGGGTACCAATTTTTTCACCATTTAGTGTACGCATTTCACCTGATTGTGCAGGTAAGTACTGAGATAAAAACGTTTTGAAATTACGTTCTCCAATAAAACAAATACCAGTTGAATCTTTTTTCTTAGCTGTTGCTAAAGCTTGTTCTTCAGCAATTTTACGAACTTCTTTTTTATCAATATCTCCAAGCGGGAACATCACACGTGATAATTGAGATTGCGACAATTGGTTTAGGAAATACGTTTGGTCTTTATTATTATCGACGCCACGTAGCATTTCGACATGACCATCTTCACGACGACGTACACGTGCATAATGTCCTGTTGCGACGTAATCTGCACCTAGCTTAAGCGCATGTTCTAAAAATGCTTTGAATTTAATTTCTTTATTACACATTACATCAGGGTTAGGCGTACGTCCTTTTGTATATTCATCTAAGAAATAAGTAAAGACTTTATCCCAATATTCTTTTTCAAAATTAACTGCATAATATGGAATGCCAATTTGATTACAAACAGCAATGACATCATTATAATCTTCAGTTGCTGTACAAACACCATTTTCATCTGTGTCATCCCAGTTCTTCATGAAAATACCTATGACATCGTAACCTTGTTCTTTTAATAAATGTGCTGTTACAGAACTATCTACGCCACCTGACATCCCGACAACAACACGTGTATCTTTATTTGACAACTAAACTTCCTCCTTGAATTTATGATAAATTTTATGAATTTCTGTAGCTATATATTTTATTTCTTGTTCGGTCATTGCTTCATTAAAACTAAATCTTACTGAATGCTGAGCTCTGTCTTCGTTACTATACATTACCGCTAATACATGTGAAGGTGTTGTAGAACCAGCAGTGCATGCAGATCCTGAAGACACATATACATTGGATAAATCTAACAATGTTAACATGGTTTCAACGTCTATAAATGGAAAATACAGATTGACAATATGGCCAGTCGTATCTGTCATTGATCCGTTTAATTCAAATGGAATTGAACGCTCTTGTAATGAAACAAGAAATTGATTTTTCAAATTCATTAAATGTACATTGTTATCATCTCTATATTGATTTGCTAGCTTTAATGCTTCAGCTAAACCGACAATTTGGGGTACATTTTCTGTACCTGCCCTTCTTTTCGTTTCTTGTTCTCCACCTAATTGAGAAAACTTAAGCGCTGTACCTTCTTTTAACAATAACGCACCAACACCCTTAGGGCCACCAAATTTATGCGCTGTAATACTCATTGCGTCTATATTAAATTCATGAAAATTCACTTCTAAATGGCCTATTGCTTGTACAGCATCTACGTGGAATAATGCGTTAGAATTGTTAATGACTTCTTCAATATCATACATGGGCTGCACTGTACCAATTTCATTGTTTACAAACATAATTGAAACAAGTATGGTTTCATCAGTCAATGCATTTTGCAACTGTTTCAATGACACTAAACCTTCTTCGTCAACATCAAGATAAGTTACATCAAAGCCTTCTTTCTCTAATTGTTCAAAAACATGGAGTACTGAATGATGCTCTATTTTGCTTGTAATAATATGCTTCCCTTTATGCTGATGAGCATAAACAATGCCTTTAATCGCTGTGTTATTTGATTCTGTTGCACCACTTGTGAATATCACTTCGCTAGATTTTGCATTAAGTTCCTTGGCTACAATATGACGAGATTCATCTAAATATTTACGTGCATCTCTTCCTATACTATGTATAGAAGATGGGTTGCCATAATGTGTTGAATATATATTCATCATCTTATCTATAACTTGTTGCTTAACTGGCGTTGTGGCAGCATAGTCTGCATATACTTCCATGTTTGACACTCCTTACAATTTTATCAATGTTCCAATGATAGCACCAACTCACTAAATTTTCTAGTTGTCTGTTTCAAAATGACCATTTTCATCTATAAATTTATATTCACCTAGTAACTTAAGGGTTTCATCTAAGTTTGATTCACGCGTATGAGTTAAGGATACATTATAAAGTTGTTGATTTTTTATTTCCCAATGTACAGCTTTAAATTGAGATTGTAAATATGAATCATGTGTAACAATCAATACTTGACCGGTAAAACTTTGAATCATACTTAAAATTAAATCTTGAGTTACAATATCAAAATAGTTCGTAGGCTCATCCAATACTAATAAATTAGCACCTGAAAAATATAATAATACAAATTGTAAACGACTTTTTTCCCCCATAGACAAATAGCGAATTGGTTTTTTGATTTGATCCTTATCAAAATTAAATGAAGCAAGTAATGTCTGCGCTTGGCTACGCGTTATGTTAGTTCTTACTAACAACATTGATAATGGAGATTCTGCTTCATTTAGATTGTTATTTGTCTGATCAAAGTAACCTATCTTTAACGATGGCGTAATCTCTATAATACCTTCGTCTGGTGATAAATGCTGTCTAATCAAAGCGATGAAAAGCGATTTACCACTTCCATTTGGACCAGTAAGTAATATATTTTCATTTTGTTTCATTTCAAAATGAGCGTGTTTATATATAGCTTGTCCATCAATATTAACGCTAACATCTTCAAAACGAATTAAGAAACGTTTAGGAAGGCTAGTCTGATGACTAAAGTAATATGACTTTGTTTCTTTACTCGGTTCTTGAATATGTTTTTCTTGTAATTTTTGGTTTAATTGTTTTTCCTTCACCTTTGCCCTTTGCGCTAATTTGCTCAACTTTTTCTGTTCAATCGGATTACGTACACTTGCTTTTTGCTGAGCAGAATGATGCCATGTTTGTACGCGTTTGATCGTACGTTCGAGGTCTTGTATTTCTTTTTGTTGTTTATTATATATACGTTGTTCTGTTTGACTTTCTAAATCTTTTATCTCTTTGTATTGCTTATAATTGCCATTAAATTTTCTTGTACTTTCGGGTGTTATTTCTATAACATGACTCGCGGTCTGATCTATAAATCCTCTATGATGCGACACATATATGATTGTGCGTTTTGATTGTTGTATATGGTTAATCAATTGGTCTATCATTTCTTGGTCTAAATGATTGGTTGGTTCGTCCAGCAATATCAATGGTTTGTTTGAAATAAATGCTCTCAATAAAGCAAGCCTAGTTTGTTGGCCGCCGCTTAATACTTTAATTGGTTTGTCAAGATCTGCTTCCGTTAGAGCCATTTGCTTCGCTTTAGTTATAATGGTTTGTTCAAATTCATAGCCATTTAAAGCGATATAATCTGAAACTTTTTCATAGTTATCCATTAACGCTTGTTTTAAATGAAACAATTCTGTGTTTAAGCTTATTACATAGTCTATCCCCGTCATGTTTCCAAAGGTAGTCATGTTTTGGTCCATCAAATAAGTATCTTCTTTATACTTATTATTTAATGCTTTTAATAAAGTCGTTTTCCCAACGCCATTATTACCAATCACAGCAATATGTTCACCCTTTTCAAATTGTAAATCCACTGACTGAATCAGTGTTTTTCCAAACATTTCAAAAGGTTTTTGGGCAAAATAAAAAGACATATCATTTCCCTCTTTCTTAGGAGATATGACACGCCATAATAAATGAAACACCATACATGTGAGGTGTTAATATTTTAATTTACATATTAAGACATACTCATATCCCATATATTTTCTCTGATTTAATAAATTGTTTTGGTTGTTCCTTATGAGATTTATCCATTGTCTTAATAAGACCACCTAACTTTTTAATTTCATATAGTATACCAGTGAGCAACTTCTTACGCAAGTTTTAATTCAACTGTTATACTTCAATATATTAATAATCATAAGGAGGAAACTGTATAATGAGCAATATAAAATTATCTGCACTTAACCTGGTTCCTGTAAGAGAAGGTCAAACGGACCAAGATGCGATTCATGACATGGTCAAATTAGCACAAAACTTAGAAGAATTAGAATATGAACGTTATTGGATTGCAGAACATCATAACGCGCCAAATCTTGTTAGTTCCGCGACTGCGTTATTAATACAACACGCATTAGAGCATACATCAAAAATCAGAGTAGGTTCTGGTGGCATCATGTTACCTAATCATGCACCGCTTGTTGTTGCAGAGCAATTTGGTACTATGGAAACTGTTTTTCCAAATAGAGTTGACCTTGGGTTAGGTAGAGCACCTGGGACGGATATGATGACGGCAAGTGCACTTCGTAGAGATCAGCATAACGGTGTATATGAATTTCCTGAAGAAGTGGAACAACTTGCAACTTATTTTGGCCCAGCTAATCAACAAGCTTACGTCCGCGCTTATCCAGCAGTTGGAAAAAATGTGCCCCTATATATATTAGGTTCTTCTACTGATTCTGCTCATTTAGCTGCTCGTAAAGGTTTACCATATGTATTCGCAGGACATTTTGCACCACAACAAATGAAGGAAGCAATAGCTATTTATAAAGAGCTATTCGAACCATCAGCGTTTTTAAGTGAACCATATGTCATTGTATGTTTAAATGCTATTGTTGCTGATACAGATGCTCAAGCTGAATACCTTGCAACTACTCAGGCTCAAGTGATGGTAAGTATTACTCGAGGAAGAATGCAGCCAGTACAACCTCCTACAGATGACTTGAGAGGTCTGCTAACACCTACAGAATACGAAATAGCAAAACAACGCATGCAAAGCTCACTTATTGGATCAGAAGAAACTGTGAAAAGTAAATTACAAGCTTTTATTGATGAATATGGCGATATTGATGAACTGATGGCAATCAGCTATATCTATGATCAAAAAGCACAGCTAGACTCTTATAACAAATTAAAAAATGTGGTATCCACTTTTAATTGAACTTAAATACAAGCGTGGTTGATTAGTAAGAACGAATAGCAAAACGCAAGTGCTGAAATACATGCGTAAAAACTTGATATAAATACATTTACTTTGTAGTTATCTATTATTTCAAATATAAAATGAGCCTGGGANNTCCCAGGCTCATTTTATATTTAGATGAATAAGTTTAAACAACGATAAAGATAAAAATTATTTTTTATCTTTTTTGTCGTCTTTTTTATCATTTTTTTTATCGTCTTCACTGCCACCAGTGAATTTATCGATTTGTTCAGATGCTTGTTTTGCTTTTTCGTTATCAGTATCTTTTAATTTATCAGAAACATTTTTTGCAGTTTCCTTTGCTTTATTTAAAAAATCTCCAGCCATAGTAAAACCACCTTATTTAGTATTAGTTAATGATTATTATTTTTTGAATTTATCAATAACATCATTTGCTTTTTCTTTTGCATTTTCTACTGCTTCTTTAGCTTTACCAGAAGTTTTATCTTCTTTGCCTTCTTTTTCTAAATTTTTATCATCGGTAACATTACCAACTGTTTCTTTCACATTTCCTTTTGCTTGTTCAAATTTATTTTCGTCTGCCATAAATAATACCTCCTTAGCAATGTATATATTAAATACCACATTACTGAAAGCATAAACATTTAAAGCAAAATTATTTAAAATTTCACAATAAAATCATAGGAAATACTTTAATAAAGATGATTTTTAAAATAATTTAAATATAGAACATATAACCATCTAAATTATTTGTATCATTGTAATCTGCTAAATATTGTAGCGTTGTATTATCTAAAACTTCTCTTACTGCATCTCTCATTCTAATCCAAAGTTGTTTCTGTGCAGGAGGTTCAGAATCAATGCTTTCTACAAATGTAATAGGTCCTTCTAATAAACGAATAATATCGCCAGCAGTAATTTCTTCAGCTGACACTCTTAATTGATAACCGCCTTTTGCACCACGAACACTTCGAATTAAACCAGCATTTCTTAATGGACCGACAAGTTGCTCTAGATAAAGATCACTTAAGTTATTTTCTTCTGCTATAGATTTTAATGAAACGCATCCTTGGCCTTGCTTTTTAGCTAAAGATATCATTAATGTTAATCCATATCTTCCTTTTGTTGATATTTTCATTATATAACCTCACTTAATTCGAATACTATATATTAACATTCTATCATTTTTTACGTTAAGATAATATTAGAAAGGTGTGAAAGATTGTGACGAACGAACCACTCGCTTCAAGAATGAGACCAAATACGATTGATGAAATTATTTCACAAGATCATTTAGTTGGTACTAAAGGCATTATTCGACGAATGGTAGAAACTAAAAGATTATCCTCTATGATTTTTTACGGTCCTCCTGGGATCGGCAAGACAAGTATTGCCAAAGCGATTTCAGGAAGTACTCAATTTAAATTTCGCCAACTAAATGCTGTTACAAATACTAAAAAAGATATGCAACTGATTGTTGAAGAAGCTAAAATGTCCGGGCAAGTCATTTTATTGCTAGATGAAATTCATCGGTTAGATAAAGCGAAACAAGATTTCTTACTGCCCCATCTTGAGAATGGCAAAATTGTATTAATTGGTGCTACTACTTCTAATCCCTATCATGCTATCAACCCAGCAATTCGTTCAAGAGCTCAAATTTTTGAGTTATATCCATTAAATGAAGACGATGTTAAATTATCTTTAGAAAGAGCGTTAAATGACGAGGAACGAGGTTTAGCTTCATTTAATCCAATAATTGATAAAGATGCGATGAATTATTTTACAACTCAAAGTCAAGGCGACGTGAGAAGTGCTCTAAACGCTTTAGAATTAGCTGTGCTCAGTTCTGAAGTAACAGATAACCAAAGACATATTACTTTAGAAGATGCTAAAGATTGTTTACAAAAGGGCGCATTCGTCAGTGATAAAGATGGGGATATGCATTATGACGTAATGAGTGCATTTCAAAAATCAATTAGAGGTAGTGACGTTAATGCAGCTTTACACTATTTAGCTCGATTAATTGAAGCTGGTGACTTACCTACAATTGTTAGGAGATTGTTGGTTATCAGTTATGAAGACGTCGGATTGGCTTCGCCAGGTGCTGGCCAACGTACTTTAGCAGCAATTGAATCTGCCGAACGACTTGGTTTTCCTGAAGCAAGGATCCCATTAAGTCAAGCTGTTATTGAATTATGTTTATCACCTAAGTCTAATTCAGGTATTACTGCCATTGATGCAGCATTATCAGACATTCGTAAAGGACATGTAGGACAAATTCCTGATTATTTAAAAGATGGTCATTATTCAGGTGCCAAAGAACTCGGAAGAGCTATAGGTTATAAATATCCTCATAATTATGAGAATGGATTCATATCTCAACAATATTTACCCGATAAGCTAAAAAACAAAATTTATTATACACCAAAAATGACTTCTAAAACGGAACAACAATTTAAAACTATATTTGAAAATATTAATAAAGCACAACAGAAAAACAAATAATCCTAATGCCACATCATTATTTCATCAAAAAAAGTCCTTAAAGCTTACACAATAAAGTGAAAAGCTTTAAGGTCTTTTTTATTTTTTATCTTTGATACGTGTAACTGGTATGTCTTTTAAAATGTCATTAATTACATAACTTGCACAAATTAATCCTACCGCACTAGGAACAAATGCATTGGATGACGGAGGCATTTGGGCTTTCCTTGTTGGCGCGTTGGCATCTCCTACTGTTTCTTTAACATCTTCTCTAATGACAATTGGGCTTTCATCTGAAAACACTACAGGGACGCCTTTATAAACACCTAATTTTTTCAATTTACGACGTATCAATTTGGCCATAGGATCCATATAAGTTTTGGATATATCTGCAATTTGAAAACGTGTTGGGTCTGTTTTATTTGCTGCACCCATACTTGAGATAACTGAAATACCTCTATCAAGGCATTCTTTCATTAAATGAACCTTGTAAATAAGTGTGTCACTCGCGTCTATAAAATAATCAATATTATAGTTGTTAAATAAAGCCTCGTATGTTTCTTCCGTGTAAAACATATGTAGCGAAGTGACTTTACAGTCTGGATTAATTAACTTGATACGTTCTTCCATTAATGTCACTTTACTTTGACCAATCGTAGATGTGAGCGCATGTAATTGACGATTCACGTTTGTGATATCCACATCGTCTTTGTCGATTAAAATAATATGTCCTATATTCGTACGTGCTAATGCTTCAGCTGCGAAAGAACCGACACCACCAACGCCTAAAACAACAACTGTTTTCTGCTTTAATAAATCTAATCCTTCTTGACCATAGGCCAATTCATTTCTCGAAAATTGATGTTTCATCTCTAAACTCCTTATTAAACAAATACTATTATTATTATATTATAACACTATACTTTTTATATTTTAAAAGCACTTTATAAACCAAACATTAACATGTATGGATTTACAGCGGCTTATCAACTTTATTATAAAAAAATACGCAAGACCGAAGTCTTGCGTACCGATAGAGTCCGTGAGTGCCGTAGTTATAAATTGCTTGATCATTCGGCCTGCTATTAACAGGTGGGTGCCCTGTTTCTTGTTTTGCAAGTCCTCCTTAAGAGGCGTGTGCGCTGCAAGAAAACCTATTGGGCTCCCGGATCAAAGAGTGTTAGGCCCAAATATGAAGCAAACTTACGAACACTACAGATGACTACCTTATGCAAGTATCATAACATAATATTTGGATTTAGCAAGAATTAAAACTTGGTCCATAAAAATTAATGTCTAATTCTTAATGATAATTCTTCTAATTGACTTTCAGAGACTTCACTAGGCGCGTTTGTTAATAAACACGTCGCAGAAGCTGTTTTAGGGAACGCGATTGTATCACGTAAATTTGTGCGACCTGTCAACAACATCACTAAACGGTCTAATCCTAATGCAATACCGCCATGTGGTGGCGCACCATATTTAAATGCATCTAATAAGAAACCAAACTGCTCTCTAGCTTGTTCTTCAGTAAACCCTAATACTTCAAACATTTTTGATTGTAAATCAGCGTTATGGATTCTAATAGATCCTCCACCTAATTCATAACCATTTAGCACAATGTCGTATGCATTCGCTTGAGCATTTTCAGGTTCATTATCTAATTTTTCAATATCTTCTTGTTTGGGAGCAGTAAATGGATGATGTGCTGCTGTATAACGTTTCAAGTCTTCATCATATTCAAGTAAAGGCCAGTCTGTTACCCATAAGAAGTTTAATTTACTTTCATCAATCAAATCTAATTCTTTAGCTAATTTCAATCTTAAAGCGCCTAAACTTTGAGCAACAACACTTGGTTTATCTGCTACAAATAATACTAAATCTCCTGAATTTGCACCAGTTAATGATTTTAGTTTATCAACATGTTCTGGTTCAAAGAATTTAGCTATAGGGCCATTTAAACCTTCATCAACCACTTTAACCCATGCTAACCCCTTAGCACCGTAAATATTGACAAATTCAGTTAACGCGTCGATATCTTTTCTAGTATAATTGTCAGAAGCACCTTCTGCCACAATTGCTTTTACTTGGCCATTATTATTCACTGCATCTTTGAAGACTTTGAAATCCATCATTTCACCAAGTTCTGAAACATTTATTAATTCCATACCAAAGCGTGTATCTGGTTTATCTGAACCAAAACGATCCATTGCTTCATTATAAGTCATTCTTGGGAATGGACGTGGTACTTCAACATTTTTAACATCTTTGACTACTTTTTGTAACATTTCTTCGCCTGTACCCATCACATCTTCTTGGTCAACGAAACTCATTTCAATATCAACTTGGGTGAATTCTGGTTGACGGTCAGCACGTAAGTCTTCATCACGGAAACATTTTACAATTTGGTAATACTTATCAAAACCACTAATCATTAACAATTGTTTAAATATTTGTGGTGATTGTGGCAAAGCATAAAATTCACCTTCATGTACGCGTGAGGGCACTAAATAGTCACGTGCGCCTTCTGGCGTTGATTTTGTCAACACTGGCGTTTCAATATCATAAAAGCCTTCAGCATCTAAATATTGTCTAATGGCACGTGTTGTTTGGTGCCTCATTTTAAAAGTTTGTGCTAATTCTTGACGTCTTAAATCGAGATATCTGTATTTTAATCTAATATTTTCATCTACATTTTGATTTTCTTCATTTAATGCGAACGGAGGCGTTTCAGCTTTATTTATAATTTGTATATCAGAAATTTGGACTTCTACTTGTCCTGTTGCAATCTTTGGATTAACTGTTTGTGGATCACGTTTTTTCACAATACCTTTAACTTCTACCACATATTCAGATCTGATCGTTTCAGCTGTTTGTAAAGCTTCTTTTGAAAAATCTGGGTTAAATACGATTTGTACATAACCTTCGCGGTCACGAAGGTCTACGAAGATAAGGCCACCTAAATCTCTACGGTTGTGTACCCAACCTTTCAATATAACTTCTTGTTCTAATAGTGATTCAGTAACTAAACCACAATAAGTTGTTCGTTTACTCATGCTATCTTCTCCTTAGTTTTTAAAATAATTAACAAGTTTACTTAACTCAATCAGGTCTGATTCACCAGATTGCATATCTTTAACATTTATTTTGTTATCTTCTAATTCTTGATCTCCGATAACTACCGTGTATTTAGCATTTAATCTATCAGCCTGTTTCATTTGACCTTTAACTTTACGCTCCATATAATCTTTATCGGCTTTGACACCATCCCTGCGTAAATCATTTAAAATTTTCACTGCGTATCGATCAGCTTCTTCTCCCATTGTGACGATAAACAAATCAAACTCATGTCCCATATCCAAATCAATGCCTTCTTCTTCTAAAGCAAGTAAGAGTCTTTCAATACTTAACGCAAAACCAATACCAGTTTGACTAGGACCATCAAGTAATTCTAATAATCCGTTATATCGGCCGCCACCACATAATGTAGTAATAGCGCCATCATAATTAGGGTTATCAATCATGAGCTCAAACGCTGTGTGTGTATAATAATCTAATCCTCTTACTAAGTTAGGGTCTTCTTCATATTTAATACCTAAATCGTCTAAATGTTGTTTCACTTCTGCAAAATACGCTTTTGAATCTTCATTTAAGTATTCTGTTATACGTGGCGCTGTTTTAACAGCTTCTTTATCTTTATCAACTTTACAATCTAAAATTCTCATTGGATTAGTGTGTAAGCGTGCTTGGCAATCTTTACAAAAATCTTCTATTACCGGTTCAAAATGTTTTACCAAAGCATTGTTATATTCTTTACGAGAATCAATATCACCAATACTATTGATAACCAATTTCAAATGTTTAAGTCCAAAGGATTGATAAATGTGCATGACCATTGCTAATATTTCAGCATCAATACTAGGATGCTCTGCGCCTATGGCTTCAACACCAAATTGGGTAAATTGGCGATAGCGCCCTTTTTGTTTTCGTTCATAACGGAACATCGGCCCGTTATAATATAACTTTACTGGTTGATTAGGTAAGCCTTGCATTTTATTTTCAATGTAAGAACGTACAACAGCAGCAGTCCCTTCTGGACGTAATGTAATACTGCGATCGCCTTTATCTTTAAAAGTATACATTTCTTTTTGAACGACATCAGTGGAATCACCGACACCCCGTGCAAATAATTCTGTACTTTCAAAAATTGGTGTACGAATTTCTTCATAATTATATAATTCCATTAATTGGTCTAATCGTGCTTCTATATATCGCCATTTTTTTGTTTCTTCTGGTAAAATATCTTGTGTTCCTCTAGGAATATTTATCATAAAATCTCTCCTTTTATACAATAAAAAAACCCTTGTATGACCTTAACAGTCATACAAGGGACGAATCTCCGTGTTGCCACCCTAATTGGTTATATATATAGCTATCTATAACCCACTTTATACGAATAACGTTCGTCACACGGCTTTATCTTCATAAAACACCTCTTCTTGTGTTCTAATTTCTAAATTACTAAGCATAATTTTCCAGCCTCGAATTATGTCTCTACGCATTAGCAAATGCTGTCTCTTCATCTAGAATAGTCAAGAATGATATCGGTTTTAATATAGAATTCATATCTAATAATAACGAGTTATCGATTAATATGCAACCTTTTTATTCTGAAAAGTATGCACTTAAACCATCAACAACTGCTTGTTCTACAATATGACGATGCAATTGATTCGTTATCATATTTTCATCGGTGGGGTTACTGATATAGCCTAACTCTAATAAAACAGCTGGTACATCCGTCTGTCTCAATACTTGGAAATTTTCTTGTCTAGCACCTTTATTTGTTAATAAAGCTTTCTTTTGTATGTAAGCATTCAATGTTTCGGCTAGTACTTTTTGATTATCTTTAAACCAATATACTGTAGTGCCATTGGCTTTAGAAGATTTTAAAGAATCGTTGTGTATACTGATATAGGCATCGCCTTTAATATTACGGTCATCTAAGCTAACATAGGTATCTGAGCTTCTCGTCATATTTACGGTCGCACCTTCTTTTTCTAAAAGTGTTTTGAGTTCTTTCGCTGTTTTCAAAGTATACACTTTCTCAGTACTATGCTTTTTGGTATTACTTGATGCTCCCTGATCACTACCTCCGTGACCAGGGTCAAGTACAATTGTTTTATCTTTTAAAGGGTTAGCGTTAGGATCTGCATCTGCTTGAATATCAAGATTAGTGTGCCAACCCGCTACCCAACCTTTATCTTTATGATTACTTGATTCTACTTCAATCCATTTACCAGATTTCCCAATTTTATTAAAATTTTGTCCTTGATCAACTGATTTTATCGCAGGATACACTGCATTAGGGCCTGTTCTTAAATCAGTATCTTCTGTAACATAAATCGAACTAGATTCTTCGTCATTATGATTTAAAAAAGCAATAATCATAAAAATAAAAATGACAAACGCTACCATAACAATGAGTGTCGGCAAATTCTTCAAATTATGTTTTTCTAACCAAGTATTGACTGTTTTCATACGATTTTGCCATCCTGACTTTCATATATAATCGTCACTGGTCCATCGTTGGCAATATTAACAAGCATGTCTGTTCCAAATTCACCAGTTAATACATTAATACCGTATGCGCGTATCGCGTCATTCAGCTTTTCATAAAATTCATTTGCTTTATCGGGAGGCATTGAATTTGTAAAGCCTGGTCTATTTCCTTTTTTTACATCAGCATAAAGTGTAAATTGCGAGATAGAAAGGACTTCGCCTTGTACTTGCTGTAGGTTGAGATTAAGTTTGCCATCTTCATCTTCAAATAGACGTGCGTTCACGATTTTTTTCGCTAATACATCGATATCCGCTTCAGTTGATGATTTGCCTACGCCTACTAACAAGCAATAACCCTTGTTTATCTTATTTTCGATAGATCCATTTGAAACAGATGCTTGTTTCACTCTTTGAACAACTACTTTCATGTATGTTTCACCTCTAATTCCAAACTCTTGTTACTGTATAAACATCTCCAAGTTGTTTAATTTTATCTACAACTTGATAAACTTCATTTACATTTTTCACCATTACGCCGATATTAATGACTGCATTTTTGTCAATATCTGAACGTCCAGAAACTTTCACTAAATTGCTTTTTGTCGAATTAACTGCTTGTAATACTTCGTTTAGTAACCCATTTCTATCGTAAGCAGTAACTTCTAAATCAACCTGGTAACGTTGCGTTGCATCTTTCGAACGTACCCATTCGACACTAATCAATCTTTCTTTTTCGTTTTTGATATTGGGACAATCTGTGCGATGCACCTTAATACCGTGCCCTTTAGTGATATAACCAACAATATCATCGCCAGGTATTGGATTACAACATTTTGACAATTTAATTAATACGTTTTCGATGCCTTCAACATATACACCGCTATCTGTAGTAATATCATTTTTAATCGGAACTGACTTTTGAACTTCTTGAACAGAATTTAATGCTTTTTGTTTATCTTGTATACGCTGTTTTTCAGTTAACTTATTAACGATTTGTAGTGCTGTTACACCGCCAAACCCAACTGCTGCAAATAAATCGTCTTCATTAGAAAAATTATATTTATCTTTGACCACTTCAATATTATCATCAGTCAAAACAGCATCCATTCTATAACCTTGGTCTTTTATTTCTGCTTCAACCATAAATTTACCTTTTTCAATATTAGAAGAACGATCTTGTTTTTTAAAGAAACTACGAATTTTACTCTTAGCGCTCGAAGATTTAACAATTTTCAGCCAATCACGACTTGGCCCATAGGAATGTTTGCTCGTTCTAATCTCAACAATATCGCCTGTTTGCAAAACGTAATCAATTGGTTCAATTTTTCCATTTACTTTAGCACCAATCATCTTATTTCCTACTTCACTATGTACAGCATAAGCAAAATCAATTGGGACAGCGCCATATGGTAATTCAATTACATCACTTTCTGGAGTAAAAGCGTATACTTTATCACTTTGCAAATCAAATTTTAAAGTTTCCATAAACTCTTCTGCATCTGTTGTAGTACTATCTGTTTCTGCTAATTCTTTAATCCAATTTAATTTTTTATTGAAATTTTGTGTTTTTTCAGTAACTTTTTTGCCTTCTTTGTACGCCCAATGTGCTGCAACCCCGTGTTCTGCAATTTCATGCATTTCAAAAGTTCTAATCTGAATTTCTAGAGGATCACCATTAGGGCCAACAACAGTAGTATGTAAGGATTGATACATGTTTTGTTTCGGCATTGCAATATAATCTTTAAACCTTCCAGGCATTGGTTTCCATAACGTATGTACGAGTCCTAAAACGGCATAGCAATCATTAATCGAATTTACAATAATTCTAATGGCTAATAAATCAAATATTTGATCGAATTGTTTCTTTTGTTTAACCATTTTTCTATAAATACTATAAATATGTTTAGGTCGCCCGTTTATATCTCCGATTATTTGCATTTTTTCCATCTCATCATCTATCCGATTAATGGCATTTTGTATATAATCTTCTCTTTCACTGCGCTTTTTTTTCATGAGATTAACGATACGGAAATATTGCACGCTATCTATATATCTAAGCGCAGTATCTTCTAGCTCCCATTTGATTGTATTAATCCCTAATCTGTGAGCTAAAGGCGCGTAGATTTCTAGCGTTTCTTTAGATATTCTTATTTGTTTTTCCCGTGGCATCGCTTTTAATGTTCTCATATTATGTAAGCGATCTGCTAATTTAACAAGGATAACACGAACGTCTTTTGCAATAGCTATAAACAGTTTACGGTGATTTTCAGCTTGTTGTTCTTCCTTAGAGCGATATTTAACTTTTTTAAGCTTAGTAACGCCTTCTACGATTACCGCAATTTCTTCGTTAAACATCCCTTTTACATCATCAAACGTATAAGGCGTGTCCTCAATAACGTCATGTAAAAAGCCTGCTACGATGGTTGGGCCATCTAAATGCATTTCAGTTAATATGCCAGCAACTTGAATGGGATGCATAATATATGGTAAACCGTTTTTTCGAAATTGACCTTCATGTGCCTCATAAGCTAGATGGTAACTTTTCAATACATATTCATATTCTTCCTTTGATAAATATGATTTTGCTTTGGATAATACTTCGTCCACACTGTATGGATATTCATTGTTCACTTAAGACACCCCTATACTAAATATTAATCGCTATTACATACCCAGTATTATTTTTATATCGATTGTAACGTATTTTTACGCTATTAGGTCAAATTATGTATAATAGTTATATAATACTACATGTTATTAAATAAATAAATGAGTACAGATAACAATTAGAAAAATGTAGCTAAATTTCAATTTTTTAATGCAAATAAAATATATTTTAATATAATACTTTATTAAGATTATTTCAATGTATATAAAAAACCAAATGAATCCACATCCAATGCGCTCATTTGGCTTTTTAAACTTATTCATTTATATATGAGATTTATTCGTCGTAAGATATTAAACTCATGACATCGTAATCTTTAATTTTTTCAATACCTTTTAAATATTTCAATTCTATAATAAAAGCAATACCTACAACAATACCACCTAATTGTTCAACTAATTTAATTGCTGCCTCTATTGTGCCACCAGTTGCTAATAAATCGTCTGTTATTAAAACGCGTTGTCCCGGTTTAATTGCGTCTCTATGCATTGTTAGTACATTAGTACCATATTCTAAGTTATATTCATAACGAATCACTTCTCTTGGAAGTTTGCCTTCTTTTCTAACTGGCGCAAATCCAATCCCCATTGAATACGCTACAGGACAGCCAATGATAAAACCTCTCGCTTCTGGCCCAACCACAACATCTACATCTCTTTGTTTTGCATACTCCACAATTTGATCTGTAGCATAGCCATAAGCTTCACCATTGTCCATTATAGTAGTAATATCTTTGAAGTTAACACCTGGTTGCGGCCAGTCTGAAACCTCAGATACATATTGTTTTAAATCCATTCAAACTTCCTCCTATTATTCTACCAATTCAGCCTTAAACCATTGCTTCAAGCGATTAAAATCTTCATAAAGCAATAACTTTTCAACTTCTATCCTATCAAGACGATTTTGATAATATTTACTTGTTGCAATGTCACGTTTTGTCGAAACACTGTTTAGCATTATTATACCATTTTCATCTTTAATAAACTCTAAATCTAAGAAAACTTTTAAGATAAATTTAAGCATACTCGGTTGAATATTAAGAAACTGGCTTAATTGCATACCTTCCTTAGCTAAATTTGTTTCTTTCTTAGACGCTAGTGCTTTAAAACATTGTTTAAACGTCTCCATTTTTGGCATACCTTCAAAATATATAGAACGTTCATGATTTAGCACAAGATAAATTTGAGATACGTCAACTGTTTTTAAAGTAGTTTTTAATTCAGTGATTGATGTAGGTAAATCTCTAAATACATATTTATCATATTTATTAATAATGTCCTCACCATAATAGTAATAATTCTCACCTAATTTTTCACTTTTTTTATGAATTAAATAAGCAACGTCTTCAGCATCAGCATTTAACTCGCTCACTTTACGTTTACTTCTATAATCCAATATCTGCAAATTATTACTCGCTAAATCTGCAACCATAAATTGTGGAGATTGAAATCCATTCCATTCATTAATTTGTAAAGTACCTATTAAATTAATCGGCTGTTGTACACCTAGTTCTTTAACTAAATAGCCATTTTGCCAAAAAATAGCCTGTAATTGACTATCCCCTAATACAAGTTTTAAATGATTTTTGTCTTGACCAATACCTTTTGCTTGTTGAACAATAATATCTTGTAATTCAAAACAAGGGCTGGAAAAATCTGTTCCAAATGGACGGAGCCTATGAATATCTTTAATATTTTTTATTGTAATATCACTTTCTAATATTTTTACATCCACTTTTTTCCGCGGTTCTAAAGAAGTCGTTTCTGCTAATTGAGCCATCCAACCGTTTAAACCATGTTGTAGATCTTGTATATTTTCGATTGGCATCGTAACACCCGCTGCCATATGATGACCGCCAAATTTAGAAATTAACTCTGAATGTGCACTTAAAATTTCAAACATCGAAACTTGGTCAATACTACGAGCTGAGCCCTTCGCATGGTTTTGCGCTTGATCAATGTTTAAAATTAATGTAGGAAGACTGTATGTTTCTACAATTTTTGAAGCTACAATTCCGAGTACGCCTTCATGCCAGTCCGGTTGTGCTAACAATAAGAACTTAGAACCATCTTGCACCTGTTGCTCTGCCATTACTAATGCTTCTTCGGTAATTTGTGAGACGATATCTTTACGTTCTTGGTTAAAAAATTCAACTTGTTCAGCTAAAAATTCCGCTTCTTCTTCAGTTTCTGTCATTAATAACTCGACAGCTAGTGCAGCATCTTCTAAACGACCTACTGCGTTTAAACGCGGGCCGATAACAAAACCAACAGTTTCTTCATTGATTTCATCATTGCAACCTGCTTGTTTTAAAATCGCTTTTATTGATAATGGACAGTGTTGATTTAACGCGTCTAAACCGCGTTGAACAAGTGAACGATTTTCATTCGTTAATGATACTAAATCTGCAATCGTTCCAATAGCTACTAAACCAAGAAAATGGGTTGGTGGTTCAGTCAATAAACACTGTGCCAATTTATACGCCACGCCAGCACCGCACAAATATTTAAAAGGATAATCAAACCCAGGATGCATTGGATGTACAATTGCATATGCGTTAGGCATTGTACGACCAATCTCATGATGATCTGTAACAATTACATCTACACCTAATTCTTGAATCATTTGGATTTCATCATGGCCTTGAATGCCATTGTCTACTGTTATAATTAGTGAAATGCCTTCCTCATAAGCGTTTTTAAAGGCCATCTCGTTAGGTCCATAGCCTTCAGAAAAACGGTTTGGAATATACCAACCTACATGCGCTCCAAGTGCTTTAAGTGTAGAAACTAATATTGTTGTAGAAGTGACACCATCAGCATCGTAATCACCATATACTAAAATTTTTTGGTTTTGATCTATAGCTAGATTAATACGCTCCACAGCCTTATGCATATCACTCATTGTCCACGGATCGTGCGCAATTTGTGTACCGTTTAAAAGTTCACGAATTGCAGTTTCTTCTGTTATCCCTTTATTTTCCAGAATTTTTTTTACAATAGGAGTTAGCTTTAAATCTGTTGAAACATCTTCTGTAATTTCAACTTCAGGTAATTTAACGTCCCAATTATATTTTGATTTAATCATACTATTCTCCCTCATTTCCACAAGCAATTATACAAAAGAAATTCAAAAATAAAAAGTAGTAACCTTTAATTTAGATATAGATTTGAGCTTCTTATTAACTGTTAAGGTATATCTATGAAATCTTACCATAATTTTTTAAATACAATTATTTGATTTGACCTGTTTCATAAAAAGTAAAAGCGACTAGATTCCAAATTGGAATTTAGTCGCTTTAATTAAAACTCAAGTTATTATACTAAGATTTTTTCATCGTTTGATTTTTTCTCTTTATAAACTATAAGTTTATGATCATCTGATTTTTTAAGTTGACGTTTTTTCATAATGCCCCACAGTGGCACGGCAATAAATACAGATGAGAATACACCACTTATGAGACCAATTAACAATGCTAATGAGAAATTAAAGATACTTGGTGCACCAAATGCAAGTAATGCAACAACTACAATTATAACAGTCAATACTGTATTGATGGAGCGTGTCATTGTTTGTCGAATCGATCTATTAACGATATCGTCTATTTGTGAAGGTTTGGTGATTACTTTAATTTTATGCAAGTTCTCACGTACCCTATCAAACGTTACAATTGTGTCATTGATGGAATAACCAATAATTGTTAATACTGCAGCGATAAATGTAATATCGATTTCAAGTCTAAACAGACTGAACACAGCGATAATCATAAATGCATCGTGTAGTAACGCGAGCACTGATGATAATCCCATGCGCCATTCAAATCTAAAGGTAATATAAATGATAATACCAATCGCGGCATATAATAAGGCCATAATTGCATTTTTAGCTAATTCCTGACCAATTACAGGGGAAACAGTGTTAACCGTTGGGTCATTGCCAAATGAATCATCAATGGTATTTTTGATTTTTGAAACTTCGTCTTTTGATAAATCATTTTTAAATTGTACTGTAACGTTTTTACCGTTTTCACCTAATGATACTTGTGTTGGTTTAAAGTTTTCATCTTCCAATGTTTGGGTCACTTTTGCTTCAGAGACTTTATCGTTTGATTCGAAGTCAACTCTTGTACCACTTGTAAAATCTATACCTAAGTTTAATTTGAAAACAAATAATATAACTGCACCAATAATCAATATGATAATACTTAAAGATAGTAATGGCTTAGCTAACTTCATGAAATCCCAACGTTCATATGGTGTTTTGAGGTCATGAACTTCTTTGCCTTCATTTATATCTGCAATGTTTTTCTTACTAACTCCAAATAACCAAGTAGATTTTTTAAAGTAATTTGAAGAAACTAGAAGTGATAGCAACCATCTTGATAAGAATACAGCTGTAACAAATATCATTAAGATACCAAGTAATAACATTGTGGCAAAACCTTTAACTGAGCTTTCACCAAAGAAAAACAGTACAGCAGCTGCAATTACTGTTGTAAGTTGCGCATCTACTATAGTTAAGAAGGAACTCTTATTCGCTTTTTTATAAGCTTGTTTAAGGGTTCGCCCAATTTTAAGCTCATCTTTAATCCGCTCGTACATAATAATGTTAGCATCTACTGCCATACCAACACCTAGTACTAATGCGGCTAAACCTGGTAAAGTTAATACGCCTGATATGAAATTAAATGCTACCAATGTTAAATAAATATAAACAGTTAGCGCAATAACTGCAACTAAACCTGGTAAACGATAAAAGCCTAGCATAAATAAGTAAATAACAGCTATACCAATTGCTGCTGCAAGTATCGTTTTATCTAGCGCATCTTGACCAAACTGAGCGCCTACAGAGTTAGAGTAAATCTCATTTAAGTCTACAGGTAAAGAACCAGAATTTAATAAATCAGCTATTTGTTTAGCTTCTTCAATACCTTCTTCCCCTTTAAAACCACCAGAAATTTCTACACTATCTGAATTAATCGGCTTATCTACTGATGCAGCAGATACATATTTAGGGTCTTCTTTATTCATTTCTTTATGATAAGTGTCACCTTTTTCGTGATCTAACCATACAACCATGACATTTTCATCTTTTTTAGAAATTTCTTCAGTTACTTTTTTAAATTTATCACTATCTTTTAATTTAAATGTAACTGCGGGTTCATTTGTATTCTGTTTAAACTCTTGTTTTGCGGAACCTTGTTGAATATCTTTACCCGTTAATTTGACGTTATCATTTGCGTCACGAATTGTTAAATTAGCTTGCGAAGACAAAATTTCTCTGGCTTGAGATTGGTTTTTCACGCCTGCTAATTGTACCCGAATTCTGTTTTTGTCTTCCACTTGAATTTTAGGTTCTGAGACTCCTAAAACATTCACACGGTTTTCAAGTGTTTTTGCTGTGGCTTTTACCGCTTTATCATCAATTTTATCTCCTTCTTGTAAAGGATCAACTTGGTATAAGACTTCAAAGCCACCTTGTAAGTCTAAACCGAGGCTGACATTCTTAACTACATTTTTATATGTAAGTCCTATTCCGCCTAACAATAGAACTACAAGTAATATAAATGCAACTATTCTACTACTTTTCTTCACTTGAACACCTCATTGTAAGCTTATGTTATCAATTCAAATTCAATCGCGTTTCTCTACGTTTAATAAATTGATTAAACTTTTCTAAATAACCTTTCATATTTTAACATATTACATTTAGTGTAAAAACAAACTTAACCTATTTGTAATTACTTTTTAAATGTAAGTGCTTCATATGTAATGTTTATTTAGTTTCGTTATTTATGCGATTTTGTCTATCTTTTATTATAACACCAACTATGACTTCAAAGTCCAATAACTTTAGGTTTTTATTAAACAAAAAACGAACTGATAGTAAATATCAGTTCGTAATTATCAATTTTATGATGGATCAACTTGTTTAATTGCTGGTTTTTCTAAAGTAATTTCAGTGCCATTACCATTTAAAGTTAATACAACAGTTGTTTCATCGACGCTACGGACAGTGCCTTTGATGCCACCAATAGTTGTTACATGTTGACCAGATGAAATTTGACTTATCATTTCACGATGCTCTTTTGCCTTTTTCTGTTGTGGTCTAATTAAGAAGAACCACATTAATACTAATAATAAAATCGGTAATATCAATGAAGTAAATTGCATAAAGTTATTTCTCCCTTTTTAAAAGTTTTTTGGGTTTTCTACATTAAGTCCATACTGTTCAAAAAATTCTTCTTTAAAATCAAGTAAACGATCATCGCGAATAGCTTGTCGAATGTTTTCCATTAATTTCAGCAAGAAATGTAAATTATGATAAGTAGTAAGACGGATACCAAAAGTTTCTTCTGCTTTTATTAAATGTCTTATGTAAGCTCTACTATAATTTTTACAAGTATAGCAGTCACAATTTTCATCAAGCGGGCCTAAATCTTCTGCGTATTTAGCATTTTTAATAGTCACACGGCCATGTGAAGTCATACATGTACCATTACGTGCAATACGTGTTGGTAAAACACAGTCAAACATATCCATACCTCTAATGCTGCATTCTATTAATGCATCTGGCGATCCCACACCCATTAAATAACGTGGCTTATCTTTAGGCATAAATTGTTGTGTATGTGATACCATATCGTACATTACAGGTTTTGGTTCCCCTACTGATAAACCTCCAATGGCATATCCAGGAAAATCCAATGCTACTAATTCTTCGGCACTTTGTTGTCTTAAATCTTTATATTCTCCGCCTTGAATAATACCAAATAATGCTTGATCTTCAGGTCTTTGATGTGCTTGTAAACATCTAGCGGCCCATCTACTTGTTCTTTCGATTGAATCTTTCACGTACTTATATTCAGCTGGCATAGGCGGGCATTCATCAAATGCCATCATAATATCTGAACCTAAATCATTTTGAATCTGCATTGATTTTTCAGGACTCAAAAATAGTTTAGAACCATTTGTATGATGACGGAATTCAACACCTTCTTCAGTAATTTTTCGTAAATTACTTAAACTGAATACTTGAAAACCACCTGAATCTGTCAGTATTGGACCATTCCAGTTCATGAACTGATGTAATCCCCCACTCTTTTTGATAATATCATTTCCTGGTTGTAACCACAAATGATATGTGTTTCCTAATATAATTTTCGCTTCCATCTGATGTAGTTCTTCTGGACTCATCGTTTTAACTGTAGCTTTTGTACCTACGGGCATAAACATGGGTGTTTCAAATGACCCATGTGGCGTATGTACAATGCCTAATCTAGCTCCAGATTGTTTACATGTTTTAATATGTTCATATGTTACCGCAGGCATACAAATGCTCCTTTCATTCCCTAAATAATTAACATTGCATCGCCAAAACTAAAGAATCTATACTCAGATTTCACGGCTTGATGATACGCATTTAAAATATAATCTTTTGTACTAAATGCAGAAACTAACATGACTAACGTTGATTTCGGTAAATGGAAATTTGTGATTAATCCATCTATCGCTTTAAATTCAAAGCCAGGAAAAATAAAAATATCAGTCCAACCACTATCTGCTACAAATTCATTATGAGATGCTCTTATTGTTTCTAAAGTTCTAGTAGATGTCGTACCTACTGAAATGACACGATGACCTTTCGCTTTTGTCTCATTTAACAAATCAGCTGTTTCTTGATCCATCTGATAATATTCGCTATGCATTTCATGATCATCTATATTTTCAACACTTACAGGTCTAAATGTACCTAATCCTACATGCAACGTAATAAAAGTTATATTCACGCCTTTAGCTTTGATCTGTTCAAGTAATTCATCTGTAAAATGGAGTCCAGCCGTTGGAGCAGCAGCTGATCCTGAGGCTTTAGCATATACTGTCTGATAACGATCTGGGTCATCTAACCGCTCTTTTATATATGGTGGTAATGGCATTTCACCTAGTTCATCTAATCGCTCTTGTAATATACCATCATAATCAAGGCGCATAATGCGTCCGCCTTGATTTAATTCTTCCACACATTCAGCTATTATTTTACCATCACCGAATGATAATTTATCCCCTGTTTTTATTCTTTTCGCTGGTTTCAATAATACTTCCCAATCATCGTCTTCAAGTTGTGTAAGCATCAACATTTCTACTTTCGCACCAGTTTCTTCTTTTAAGCCAAATAAGCGCGCTGGCATGACTCTCGTATCATTGAGTACTAATGTATCTCCAGCTTGTAAATAGTCAATTACATTTTTAAAGTATTTATGTTCAATATCTCCCGTTTTTCTTCCAAGGACAAGCAATCTACTCTCATCTCTATTTTTTAAAGGGGTTTGTGCAATTAATGATTCTGGTAAATGGTAATCAAAAGATTCAATATCCAAAACTATTCCTTCTTTCTATCCTTACTAAAGTGTTCATAGGCATAAGCTGTTGCTTTACGCCCTCTAGGTGTACGTTCGATAAATCCTTTTTGTATTAAAAACGGTTCATAAACATCTTCTATTGTAACGCGTTCTTCACCAATAGAAACAGCAATTGTATCTAAACCAACAGGTCCACCATTATATTGTTCTAATATACAATTCATCATTTTATGATCGATATAATCTAACCCTTCATCATCTACTTGTAGCAATGCTAGTGATTGTTTCGTCGTACCGATACTAATCAATTCATCTTCTTTAACTTGTTGGAAATCCCTTACACGCTTTAATAATCGATTAGCAACTCTTGGGGTACCTCTACTTCTCTTAGCTAATTCTATTGCACTTTCATCATCAATAGATGTGCCTAATACCTCTGCTGTACGAATGATAATTTCTTTTAATTCAGGTTCTTTATAATATTCCAATCTGAGATGAACGCCGAATCTATCACGTAAAGGTGCTGTTAAACTACCCGCTCTAGTCGTGGCACCAATCAATGTAAAAGGCGGTAAATCTATACGTATACTTCGTGCTTCTTCCCCTTTGCCAATAACAATATCTAAGAAAAAATCTTCCATAGCTGGGTATAACACTTCTTCAACTACGCTACTTAATCTATGGATTTCGTCGATGAACAATACGTCTCCGGGTTGCAAACTAGAAAGAATAGCTGCTAAGTCACCTGGGCGTTCAATAGAGGGACCAGAAATTGTTCTAATATTAACTTCCATTTCATTGGCAATAATATTAGATAAAGTCGTTTTTCCTAATCCAGGGGGGCCAAACAATAGAACGTGGTCTAACGGTTCTTGCCTAATTTTAGCTGCTTTTATAAAAACTTCTAAATTTGATTTAATCGTTGATTGTCCTATATATTGACGCAATCTTTCTGGCCTTAAAGATAATTCAAATGATGATTCCTCTTCGTGCATAGATTGATCTACCATTCTATCATCCATTGATCATTCCCCCTTCACTAAAATTCAACAAAAAACTAAGATATAAGTAACTGCAAACCTCGCTTAACAGCATCATCTACAGATTCAAAAGTTTCTTTGTTTAATGTTTTTTCTACTTTATTAAGTTCTCTCTTAGAATATCCTAATGCCTCTAAAGCAAGTAATGCTTCTTTTACGCTTTCAGAATTTTGATGTCCGTTTTGATTCGCATTTAATAATTGACCGCTATCTTCTTCAGTCACTTGAACTTTACCCTTAAGATCCAAAACAATTTGGCGAGCAGTTTTTTTACCTATCCCGGGGAATTTTGTTAAATAAGCATCATTTTCGTTTTCAATCGCTATTTTAACTTCGTTTGGTGAACTACTAGCTAAAATTGCTAAAGCTGATTTCGGTCCAATGCCAGTAACTTTAATCAAACTGAGAAACATGTCTTTTTCTTCTTGGTTATAAAAACCATAAAGTAGTTGTGCATCTTCTCTTACAATCAACGATGTATGAATTAATATATCTTGGTCTTTATATTTTTGAAAACGATATGAATTGGGTGTTTGAATTTCATAACCTACACCAGCAGCTTCAAGCACTACGTGTGTAGGATTTAAAACAGTTAATGTTCCTTTAATATATGCGTACACAGTCACACTTCCTTATATAGTCATACTAATTAATTCAACATTAGAAATATGCTCAATCATTTTTAATGATTCCATCACTTCATCAATTTCTAAATCTGTATCTTTACCGTCTAACGATAGCGTAATAGTTGCTCTACCATCCATTGGTATACTTTGATGAATCGTTAACACTGACAAATTTAATTTAGAAAGTGTATTTAAGACTTCAGCTAACATGCCTATAATATCATTGACATACAATATCAAAGTAAACTCTCTTGTTTCTTCTAGTTTTTCATCTATAGGAAAGATAGTATCTCGATATTTATAAAATGCACTTCTAGATAAATCAAATTGTTTAACTGCTTCAAATATGGACAATGATGGATTGTTTTTCAAAACTTCTTTTATTTGTAAAGTTTTGACTACTGATTCTGGTAATACATCTTCACGGATTAAATAAAACCTTTTATTTTCTTTTTTGTCCATATTAAGCACTCCTATTCTACAAATTCGAATTCTCCGCCAAGTATTCTTACAATGTCTCCATTTTTACATCCACGTGCACGCAAGGCGTCATCGATGCCCATCGAACGCATTTGACGAGCAAAACGTCTTACAGCTGGATCGCTATTAAAGTCTGTCATTTTGAACATTCTTTCAATTGCTTTACCTCTTACGACATAAGCGGCATCATCATCTCTCGTAATTGTAAACGCGTCTTGACTAGGCGTATGTTTATAAACTACTCTATTTACGCCTAGATCTTCTTCCTCTTTATTGAAATCAATATCTTTCACTTCTTCTAATGTCTCAGCAATAGCGTATAATAATTCATCTATATGGTCATGCATAACTGTTGATAACGGCACAATACGGATATGTTCGTCATTGAGTTTTTCTTTAAAAATAGCTAGATTTTCCTCTGCTTCAGGTATATCCATTTTATTAGCTACAACAATTTGTGGTCTGTCTTCCAATCTATGCTCATACGCTTTTAATTCTTCATTAATTACTCGATAATCTTCATAAGGGTCACGACCTTCAGAACCACTCATATCAATCATATGCACAATAACTTTAGTTCTTTCCACATGTCTTAAAAATTGATGTCCTAATCCAATGCCTTCAGAAGCCCCTTCAATAAGCCCAGGCAAATCTGCCATCACAAAACTTCTATTATCTTTCGTAGATACCACGCCTAAATTAGGCTTGATCGTCGTAAAGTGATAAGCGCCGATTTTGGGTTTTGCTTTTGAAACTGTAGACAATAACGTAGATTTACCTACACTTGGGAAACCAACTAATCCGACATCCGCCAGTAATTTTAATTCTAAAGTAACCTCGATTTCTTCTCCTGGCTCGCCATTCTCGCTGAAATCAGGCGCTGGGTTTCTCGGAGAAGCGAAACGTGAATTACCACGGCCTCCTCTGCCGCCTCTAGCTACTGTTGCGCGTTGCCCGTTTTCTACTAAATCAGCTAACACTTCTTCAGTATCAACACTTTTAATAATCGTGCCTGGTGGTACTTTTAAAACTAAGTGTTCAGCATTTTTACCGTGCATATTACTACTCTGGCCACCTTCGCCTCTTTTAGCTTTGAAATGTGTTTGGTATCTAAAATCTAATAGTGTTCTTAGACCTTCATCCACCTCAAAAACAATTGAAGCACCGTCACCGCCGTCGCCACCAGCCGGACCACCAAATGGCACATATTTTTCTCTTCTATAGGCAGTTATACCATTACCGCCATCACCTGCTTTAAGTGATATTTTAACTTGATCGACAAACATGATTTCACCTCTTTTTTATAAAACTTAATTTACATATCTTTTATATTATAGCATTTTCTAGATAACTAGAAAATAAAGACAAAAAATAAACACCAGAAGTCATCACTTCTGGTGTTAACATTAACAAAAATTACTCAGCTGCTGCATAAACAGAAACTTGTTTTTTGTCTCGACCTTTACGTTCAAATTTAACAACGCCGTCGATTTTAGCGAATAATGTATCGTCGCCACCGCGACCAACATTTTCACCAGGATAAATTTTAGTACCACGTTGACGGAATAAAATAGAACCGCCAGTAACGTATTGACCATCAGCACGTTTAGCACCTAAACGTTTAGACTCAGAGTCACGTCCGTTTTTTGTAGAACTTACCCCTTTTTTAGATGCGAAGAACTGTAAGTTTAATTTTAACATTTGGTTGCACCTCACTTATAATTTAATCTAATATTTTCATTGTATTCTTCCTCAATGGTTTGCAAGGAAACTAACATTGCTTGAAGAATTAATTGCGCTTGTTCATTATTCGTATCGACACTTCTGACATGAAAGTGTCCGCCGTCTTCACTGTAATCAATATCAGGTTTCTCAGAGGTTAATCCTATTATAGCATTAACACTGCCAAAAATAACTGCAGATGCTCCGGCACATACGATATCATAACCATACTCGCCATGTTCGGCATGGCCGTCCATGATAACATCCGTTACTTGACCCGAATCGTTCAATGTAATATCTACATTAATCATAATTACGCGTTGATTTTGTCGATTGTTAATTTAGTGTAAGGTTGACGGTGACCTTTTTTACGTTTAGAGTCTTTACGACGTCTGTAAGTGAAAACAGTGATTTTTTTACCGCGACCTTGTTTATTTACTGTTGCAGTAACTGTTGCACCTTCAACTGTTGGCGCGCCAACTTTAACTGAATCTCCACCTACAAATAGTACTTTATCAAAAGTGAAAGAATCACCTTCATTTACGTCTAATTTTTCGACGAAAATTTCTTGTCCTTCTTCAACTTTTACTTGTTTTCCACCTGTTTCAATAATAGCAAACATACTTTGCACCTCCTATAATTTAAGTCACGCCAAATCCAGGTGACACCAATGTACTTAAACCTGAATCCGAGCGGTTGTATGTAGCTAGAAACTACTCAACTACTGCATTTTAGCATTACGACCTTTTACTGTCAATCTTCAATTGCAGTTTTTCAAGAAATTTTGCAATTAGTGGGTATAAAATAATTAACAAAATAAAGTTTAGTATAAGTGTAGGTACTAATCTAAAAACAATAAACTCAAATAGGTTAAAATGGACTAAGCCTAATACGCTATATATAATTGCTGCATACATTTCTAATACGATCGTACTCAATAGAATAATAGCAAACAGCATTGAATGATCTCTATAAAACACTTTAAAGAAGAAATCCATAATCACAACTAATAATATGTAACCAAATAAATACAGCCCGTAAAAACTACCAAAATATAAATCAGTCATAAGTCCGAACACGACCGACAATATAACGGCCACACCAGCGCTTCTGTAAACACTCATGATCAAAATGTACATGATGGTTAAGTGCGGCACGAATATAATTTCTTTCCCAGAGATTTGCATAGGTATAACAAGTGCGATTGCAGTATCTACATAAAAGAGGATAATACCAATTATAAAGTAGTAAAAAGCTCTCATTAATTCTCACCACTTTCGGTATCAGGTACTGTATTAGGGTTTCTTTTTGCTACATAAACATGACTTAAATCAGCTAAATCAGTACCAGTCTTCACTCTAACCTCTTTAGATAATCCATATTCATCATTTTCTACCTTAGATACTTCGCCTATGTATAAACCTGTTGGAAGTTGATCAGCTAAACCGCTTGTAACAACTTTGTCTCCTTTTTTAACACTGTCTTTATTATTTATATCTGAAATAACGAGTTCTTCCGTTTTTGAGTCATAATGATCAATAAGGCCGAACACATTTTTATCATCATGTTGGATATTAACTGACAAACGGTTAGCTCTAGTGTTAGTTGATATTAAATCCACTTGAGAAGAGAATTGGTTCACTTTAGATATACGACCAACTAAACCGTCTGAAGTCATTACTGCCATGTTGTTTTTAATCCCATCTTTTTTACCTTGATTAATAACTAAGGTGTTCATCCATTGATCGGGGTTTCTAGATAAAACTGTACTAGAAATCGGTTCGAATTTAGATATATCTTCTATATCTAATTCTTTTTTATACTTTTTATTTTCTGACTTTAATCTTTCATTTTCTGCTTCTAACTGTTTAATTTTGTTTGATTGATTTTTTGAATCACCATTCGAAAAAATATTGTTTATTGACCCAGTAATAAAATGAACAGGATAACTTACGGCTTTTTGACCAAAAGCCACTGTATCCCCTACGTACTGTTCAACATACGATTGTGATTGCGATCGCAATGATACACCAATTAAGGCGATAAACACGATGATTGCACATAATATGACAATCAATTTGTTGTTTCTAAAAAACTTTGACAACCTAAACACCTCTATTAACCAACTATTTTATCTTCTTCTTATCATTTTATATTACTACATAAATGAAATAAAGCGCGAACGTTAAGAATATAAAACAAAATTTACTTGTGAATCAAAAAGACACAAGCCCTATTTATTTTGTATTCAAACATAATGATATCTAGTATTATAGCAATAATTGCGGTGAATAGTGTATTATTTAGTATTAATTTAGACACTAAAATTAATTATTGATGAGAGTAATATGCAAAATAGTAAACATAGCTTAAACTCTAATTATATTTTGGACCAGTTTTATTCTTTTATAAAAAATAAGAGTGAGCAAAAACCAATCGTTGCTGAATTGATTTCATATACTCACTCTTATGTATATCTATGGCCTCAACCACATTGTTACTACATAATACAGAAACTAGTTTATTACTATTGATCGATCTACGTATCATACTAGCCACTTTCCTGCGTCTTTTTTAACAAATATTTTTATTGTTTTTCTTCATCTGATGATGTTTGAGAGTCACTTGATTTATTAGATTCCTTTTCATCATCTTTATATAATGTTTCTTCTTTTCGCCAACGAGCAAATAAATTTTGCGCTTTTGCTTGTTCATCCGCTTTTTTTTCATTAGATTTTTCACTCATATTAAACACCAACCTTTTCATATTACTTTCTTAAGGCTAACTTATTTCTTGTTAGAATTCAAACGCACTACTCATAATAAGAAGTAGGCTTGAGCTCTATATTTTCACCTAATTGATTAAGGTCTTGATTCATTTCTATTTCAGTTTTATATACTCTCATAGAGTCAGATCCAAACTTATAAATTATAAATTCATCTCCACGCTGTCCAGCTAAATAAGCATCGTTGTATCCCATTCTCTGAATACCAGAGACCGACATAAATTCACGTTTATCAATCCAATCAAACATGTTTTTAGTTTGGCTTAGCGGAACGTTGTTTAATATATCGTTATCTTCAACTGAATATCTTTGTCCACCAGTAAGATGTCCTTCATTAGCATTTTTTTGTAGGGATGATTCATCTTCATGCACTGGATTCCAATCTTGATCTTTTAAAAAAGGAGCATATTTGAGCGCGAAAAATACAATTACTATAATTGCTATAATTGCTATAATATTTTTGATAATGCTAAATATAAAACGCATGAACCATCCTCCTATTTTATTCATCAAAATTATAGTATTTTAAATTATAATTATCATCAGACTATAGGTGTATTTATATCTTAACTATAGACTGATGCATGTATTATGCATTAATATTAAAATATATTTAAAGGGAGTGAATAGACAATGAGTATTTTATCTATAATCCTGCTTGCACTCTTAGTTATCTTATTATTTAGAGTAGGCTTATCACTTTTAAGATTTTTAATATATATTGGTATAATTGTATTATGTATTTACCTTGGATACCAAGGGATTCTTTGGTTAATGGAAAACTATAATCAATTTTTCAATTTTATAAATTAAAATTTTAGCGCTTATAGACTTTTTGTCCATTAAGCGCTTTTTATGTATGCAAAACTAACGTCTATTTGTAAGGACTTGATAACAATAATAACATCCACATAATAATAATGCCCATACTACCCCAACAATGATACCACTTAGTAAAACAATAAAATAGGAAGTATTATAGTCTTTTACCATATTGAGTATCAATGTAGAAATTGTAACGCCAATCGTTGAAACGATAACTGTAACATATACATGCTTCATTCTAATAATTTGTTTCATTTTAATAATTTGCATTAAATATATAATAGGTAATAATAATGCTACTAACAGAATGCTTTCCAATATTTAACCTCCCGCATCGAAGAACATCAAATGCACTATAATAATTAAATATATCACGGCTATCTTTACAAATATAGTGATGAAAATATTATTTTAAAAACTACAAAATATTTTGAAATTTAATCAAAGTAACCCGCTTCCACCATACTCAGATATTCATGATCGCCTATAATTAAATGATCTAATAAGTCTATACCTAAAAGTGCGCCACATTCTCTTAACCGTGCAGTCGTTTTGATATCTTCTTTCGAAGGCGTTAAGCTTTATCAAGAGTAAATTACAAAAGAATCATTTAAATCAATACTTTCACTTTGAATACATGTATTTGAAGTGAAAGGTACTTATTTCAAAAATAGTAAAACCTGTATCTTAAATTACTTAATAGTAACATAAGATACAGGCTGATTTTTTATTCATTGTTATTTATACTAAAGCACCCGATAGCTCTGAAAACAATCACAAATTCAACTTTTCAAAGCCACATCTTTAAGTTATTTTGTCCAGACAAACCCCATTGCCCAACCCATTTTATGGAATTGGCATCCAGGCAACAACTTTCCATATAAATCGTAATAATTTTGTTCAGATAGGTACTTATCTGAAGCTAAATGCTCAAGCCATGATTTAGATGTGTTGTGATTATAAATTCTAATCGCATTTTTTATTCCAAATTTGAAACAATGCGGTAAAAACTCTTGGATTGCCCCTATTTTATAAACATAGGTAGGCGGTGTCTCGACTTCAGATACATTATCAAGAATAACTATTCTTCCTTCCTCATTCAACAGTTCCTTCATTTGCTGTATTACGCTGGCTATATCATCCAAATGATGAAAGGTTGTTCGGCTTACAATAAAATCAAACTTCTCATTAAAATTAAGTTGTTCTGCATTCATATTCAGATAGACCGTATTTGTTAGTTGACGTTTAGATTTGGCAAGATCGAGCATTTGATTAGAAATATCAATCCCTACCACTTCATCATAATAACTTGCTAATTTCTCCACTAACAAACCCGAGCCACATCCGATATCTAATGCTCTGCCTTTCTTTGGAGACATATTAGACACAAAGAATGAATAATCATTCAAAAGCTCATTCACGAAATCGTAATCTTCTGCAACCTTATCAAACTGTGATTCTATTGTATTCAAAAAGATCCCCCATTCCTACTTTATCGACATTCTTTCATTACTTACCACTTTAGATGTTTTTTCGTTGGGGATAAAACTTCCCTTTAGACAATTTTATCCAAAGACAATACAACAGTGCAACTTTATTAAAGTCACTGTCCTTTATCGCAGCCTTTACTTTTTAGTAAAGACAGTGGCTTCTCTTATCAAGTTTCAAAACATATTATTTTGAAGAAAACGTCCATCTGAAGTGTCAAGTGCAAAATTACATATAAAGGTTTATTCTAAAATGAAAAGATGATACAATCATATTCAGTTACATAAGGAGGTTTCAATTATGTGCACCAGTATCGCAGTAGTAGAAATTACTGTATCTCATTCATAATGAAAAAAATGGAAAGGAGATAAAAGTATGGGTACTTTTTCTATATTTGTTATTAATAAAATTTCGTAATCAACCAAATCAAAATTAATTGGTTATAATGAACGCTTAATGTCAGTTCATTATAACCAGTAAGGAGAAGGTTATAATGAACCAGAAAAACCCTAAAGACACGCAAAATTTTATTACTTCTAAAAAGCATGTAAAAGAAATATTGAATCACACGAATATCAGTAAACAAGACAACGTAATAGAAATCGGATCAGGAAAAGGACATTTTACCAAAGAGCTAGTCAAAATGAGTCGATCAGTTACTGCTATAGAAATTGATGAAGGCTTATGTCAAGTGACTAAAGAAGCGGTAAACCCCTCTGAGAATATAAAAGTGATTCAAACGGATATTCTAAAATTTTCCTTCCCAAAACATATAAACTATAAGATATATGGTAATATTCCTTATAACATCAGTACGGATATTGTCAAAAGAATTACCTTTGAAAGTCAGGCTAAATATAGCTATCTTATCGTTGAGAAGGGATTTGCGAAAAGATTGCAAAATCTGCAACGAGCTTTGGGTTTACTATTAATGGTGGAGATGGATATAAAAATGCTCAAAAAAGTACCACCACTATATTTTCATCCTAAGCCAAGTGTAGACTCTGTATTGATTGTTCTTGAACGACATCAACCATTGATTTCAAAGAAGGACTACAAAAAGTATCGATCTTTTGTTTATAAATGGGTAAACCGTGAATATCGTGTTCTTTTCACTAAAAACCAATTCCGACAGGCTTTGAAGCATGCAAATGTCACTAATATTAATAAACTATCGAAGGAACAATTTCTTTCTATTTTCAATAGTTACAAATTGTTTCACTAAATTAAAGTAATAAAGCGTTCTCTAATTTCACAAGAGGACGCTTTATTCTTCCCAAAAATTGTTCAATATTTATCAATAAATCAGTTGTTTTAAAAGTAAGCACCTGTTATTGCAATAAAATTAGCCTAATTGAGAGAAGTTTCTATAGAATTTTTCATATACTTAACGAGTGCTTTCACCTTTGAATATAGTCCTTCCCACTTATCATCACACTCTCCCCGATAGCCTTTTCTAGCTATATCCAGTAAAGTTACATGCTCTTTAGGTAAAAGAGGTATAGCCCATTCTGCAGCGACATCTTTCGAGGTAATTTCACCAGTAGTCACTGTTTGCCACATTCGAGCTAGGGTTAAAATTACATTACGCTCATCACCTTTTATCCCCTCAATTAGTTCTGGCAAAGAATCCTTAATTGCTCTTCGAATATCTGTCAAAGGTACGGAGACAAGTATACTTGAAGAATCAGGACCAAATAGAGAAATACTATTCTTTCTTGCTTGTGCTAAAACAATAGCCAAATCAGGATCATAGCTTGGTTCCTGAATTTGTCCATTCTCAAATTCACCCCTGAGCCACTCACCGTATATAAATTCTCTTTTTGGAGGATATTGCCAAGGGACAACTTCACTCCTATTTATAACCGTAACTTCAAGTGGTCTAACAGAATCCGTATTTCCAATCTTTCCTGATATAGTCATTAGTCTTTCTGTTAGTTTTTTTCGAGTTAATTGAGGTAAACTATGATTCACGACGACTAGAACATCTACATCGCTGTTAATGCGTAAACCACCATTTACTGCTGAACCAAATAGATATACTCCAACTATTGAACTTCCAAATAAATCTTTTACGATTTTTAATGTTTGAATCGCTTGATTTGGTATTTTTCCGTTAATCAAATTGCTCATGATTTCACCTCGTAACTGATTATGTTCATATAAAGTTTATATTGATACTCAATTTACTTACCCTAGATTGGACATATACCTAAATGACTGTTCAATAAAGCTGAACATTAGCGTTTAAGTACATCCTTTCACAATTTGTCTACAGATTAATAATTATTCTTTATTATACAGATCTCCATATAATTTTTGAATTTGGTTCTGTAATTTTTTATTTTCTTTTTCTAATTCCATTACTCTTCTTTTTAAGGTTTTAATAAGGATTTCCTCCGAACGAGAACTTTTCTTGGGTTTTGAGACTACATTTGATGTTATTTGACGCTCACGAAGGGATTCGATTCTTTGCCTAATATCGTGTTCCTTATAAAGCCATGATTTAGAAACATTAGCTTCCTTTGCTATTGAATTAAAATTAATAACTTTACCTTCAATCGAAAATTTAGAAATCGCTTTGTCTACTTTTTCCCTTGTCTTTTTTGATTTCTGCTTCGCCAAACGTACAATTTCTGTTGTATTTCTAACTTGTTTATCCATTGATAATTACCCCGTCAAACTTCCAATGATTTGTTCTAAACGCTCTTTAACACGGCTGTTAGTCTCTACTTGTCTTTGCCATTGTTTATCCTTAGCTATGGCTAATAACTCTTTTGTACGCTCTAACTGTTCTTCGTGCTGTGGTAAGAATTGCTTACTGGTACAGAAGTGGGTACAATCTAAGCATGCATTCGCATGTGGACAACCTCCTGCTACTACTGGCAATCTACAATAACCATTTGGAAGCACTTGTGCATTTATATTTTTCTTGAACCATTGAAGCTCTACATCATCGACTTCATTATCTTCATGTAGATCAAGCACATCTCCATTATTGGTAACCAGTTTTTCCTGAAATTTAGTAAATTCATTTTTTAGAGTTTCATCAAAGATATGAGCGTATCTGCTTGTCATTTCTGGGCTTTCATGCCCCAAAAATTTCTGCACAATATGCTGGGGCATCCCGTTGTTAATCATTCTTGTTCCTACTGTATGGCGAAAGGCATGGGCATGGAATCTATAAATCTCACCTGATTTATCCACTATATTTTGCTCATAAGCTAATTTATTTAACTCACCTCTAAATGTTTCTTGTTTTAATGGCGATCCATCTTTTCTTGGAAAGAGGTATTCACTATCTGGAAATTCCTCTGAAACTTTATCTTCCCGAACTTTAATAAGTAAAGCTACCTCTTTAGATATTGGAACTATATGCTCCTTTTTCATTTTCCATTGATAATACTTTAAAAAGAAATCTCCATCTTTGTCCTCTAATAGACAGCCTTTTTTCAAGGTGCACAATTCACTTATCCTCATTCCACATTCTTGAACAATCATAGTCATCGTAGCTATATATTCGGGTAATTTATCAAGATGACTGTTCAATTGCTCTAGGACGAATTCATCTATAAAGCGTGGTTTTGCTCTTGGTATTTTCGGATAGTCCTCAGAATAAATTAATATTTTGGAAGGAACATCATCCCATTCTAGCCTAAGAAGGGTACTAAATAGTCCTTCCAATATAGAGATCCTCCCAGTTATTGTACTAGGTTTTATTCCCATCATGTTTAGTTCACTTAAATATGCTTCAATTTCCACTCTCGTTAATTGGTGTACTCTCTGAACTTGTTTAAATTTCATGTCCAGAAAATTAAAGAACTCTTTAAGTCTTTGGGCAATATCACTTACATAGGAAAAGCTATCCATGTTCAATCTCAACTTACAATATCTTTTTACAAGTTGTTTAAAATATGTATTCCGAAACCCTTTAAAGTTAATTGTATATTCATATTGTGTTGGGTTAACCTTATCATCTGGCAAAGGTAAGTTACGTCTATCCCAAACGTCTTTATCCCACTCCTCTCCATCAAAATAAAAGTTCTCATAAAACTCCATAAATTGTTTTAGATTAGTAACATAGTAGGAATTAGCTTTTACAGGTGTTTTTTCTTGATTAGCAGTAATCTTATAATTAGTAGTGGTAATTCTAACACCCCGTTTTGTCAAATATGTTCTATACTCCGTCATTGCTTTTTCAATAGGAACTTCAGTAATTGAAGTAATGCTAGGATACTTTAAATCTAAGAAATCTAACATTTTATTAATTACTGTTCCTTTTCTAATCCAGACAGTTTTTGCATTCCATATTCCATTGTTTAAATTGTAAAAATAAAAATATTTCAATTCTGTTCTTAACCACAGATTTTTAACACGTTCAAAACGAACCCAACGATTCCTTAAAGCAGGATTCTTACTTAATTCTATGGCAGAAGGATGTGGACATTTTCTTATATCCCAACTATTATTAGCCCAAAACCCCTGCATTTCTTCATTCATTACAGCTATTTTTTTGCTAATCTCACTCTGACTAATAATTTTCCTTTTACTAGAAGCATTCATTTCTTATGCTCCTTTCTCTCGAGGTATTTATTAAACTCATTTTTCATATCCTGATCTGAAAGATGAACATAGGTATTTAACGTTGTCTGAACATGTGCGTGACCTAATCTCTTTTGAACGAACGCAACATCCCATCCTTCCCTAATTAGCTGCGTTGCGTGAGTGTGGCGAAGCATATGCGATGTAAATTCTATTCCAGTCCTTTTAACTATTCTTCTAACTAGATCAAGAACACTTTGGTACTTTAGTGGTTTCCCAAAATAGCCTTCTTTTAAGGAAATAAAAACATAATCATGCTCCAATTCCTCACTATACTCATATACCAAGTAATCTGTATAAAGTGACATAAGTTCTTTACTCACATGTATTGTTCTTTCCTTCCTTAATTTAATATAAGCTTCATTAACATTAACATCTCTAGGTGTTAAATGGATTTGATTGTCCCAAGTGGCAATATCTTCAAGCCTAAGCGATAACACTTCACCGATTCTTAAACCCCCCTCATACATAAGCATTAAAATTAATTTATCTCTTTTCGTATGACAAGCATCAATAATTTGCTTAACTTCCTCTGATCTCAATGTTCTTATCTGTTTCTTTTTAACCCTTAACTTTAAGACATTCTTTTGGTATCTACCCTTATTAACATGATGTAAAAATCCTTTGAAATTTCCTCCCTTTGCTTGTTTAAATACATCAATTGATTTAAATTCTCCTAATCTACTTAAATAATCAAGAAAACTCATAACTGCATTTAAAATTGTATTCACTGTCGTTTCTTCTCTTATGGATTTTTTTGACTGAAGATCAATTACATTTGATGCTGAAGGATATCTCAACCAACCTACGAAGTCTGCTAACAACTCAAAGTTAATATCATTAAGAATAACACCTCTCTGTTCCATGAACTCGTACAGCAACTTTAAATGATAACAGTATGCTTTAATGGTATTAGGAGACTTACCAGTATTATCTAAGTATTTAATAAATTTCATTACTGGTTCTATTAGCTGGTATTCTTTATCTAGTAATAAATACAATGGATACGGCTTATTCTCCACTTCTATCCTTTGAACCTTCACATGTTCCCACCTCTTTAAATACTTTAACTACTACAAATTATAAACCTTGTTAATTTTTATTTAAAGTAAAATATCTCTTTAATATCTCCTCTTAAACTACTTTAACTACTATTATTTATTATACTATGGTTAATGTATCACCCGAGGGATGATTATGAAGTACGATAATTGCATTGCTTGCACATTTGATTGCTTCACTAAAAATTTCACGTGGATGTACAATTGAAGAATTTAAAGTACCAATAAATATTGTTTTCTTTTTTATAATGACGTTTTTGGAATTTAAGAAAAGCGCAATAAATTTTTCTTGTGTTAAATGTTCCATCTTCCCCATCATAAAATCTGCCACGTCTTTAGGACTAGTGATTTGAATTTTGTCATCAACGCTTCCAGAATGCATGCGCTCACCAAGCTCAAATGCTGCTTTCAATATGAGCGCTTTATATATACCTACACCTTTTATTTTATTCAAATCATTTACAGATAACCCTTTTAATTCTTTTAAGCTACCTACTGATTTTAACAATTCATTAGCTATATCTAAACTTGAACACCCTTTTCTACCTGTATTAATTAAAATAGCTAATAATTCCGCGTGCGACAAACGTGCTGCACCATGGCTTAACATACGTTCCCTTGGTTTCTGATGATCCGCAAGCTCATTTATTCTCAATAAACAACAGCTCCTATTTATTATATTATTATGAAAAAGATTTGTTTAAAAAATGGGACATTACGATTTATGGTAGAAGGATTTAGAAGAGCGCATGATTTATATACATTTATTTTACTACAGTTAATATCGGTTGTTGACAGTTTTTTCATTAATTTTAAAATTGAGAGTTCGTTACAACAAGTACTTACTTTATATATTAAAATCACTCAAATATATTTTTAATAATGATGAAAAAGTAAGTTGAGATATAAATTCGCATGCTCATAATAAGAGAGCTAACCCTTTAGGTATTAGCTCTCTTATTATTTAATATCTTACGATTTTGGCTATGCATGCCTGCCTGAAGTATGGTTCGAACCTATAGTTTCTCACTCGTACTATTCTCTCGAGCTTCAGCACGTTATAAAATCGTTACAAATGATGTATTTTAGTATAAAGAAATAAGGGCCTTTCGTGTAATTTAATAAACATCACCGCTGTTTAGTTTATATATATTATAATATTTTCCGTATAATATTGGCAGTGATTTAGGCCGGCTCCTGCTGGAAGAGCACTAGCCGAAGACTACAGTATAAGATAGTGCTCGCGGAAAGCGTGCACAAAAAACTGCCAACAAAGTCGGAGACTTTGCCGACAGTTTGCACCCTAGGCATAGCGTATATTTTTTATATAAAAAATCCATCTTTTCCATATGGGATATACCTTGTTTTAAAAATGTTTGTTTAATAATATAACGCCAACAAAGGACTTTAACCTAATTCGATTACACAAAGATATAAAGCTATAAAGATTTAACTTCTTCGACTAAATCCTTTAAATCTTTTGCAGCTTTCTTCATTTTTTCGGAGTCACTTGAAATCAAAGTAATAACTGATTCAACGCTTTCTTTATACTTTTCTGGTTTGTTTATAAATGCTTGAATCATAAAAAACACTTTTTTTCATTAATACAATATGCGTTGTTTTTTGCAAAAATAACTTGATTTAAACAAGCTATACTTCTAAAGCAATGACTCGTTACATAAAAACTATCTTGTTTATCTACGTTGGCTTCAATAAACATCAAAGAAAAAGATGATTCAAATAAGAAAAATGATATAATAGCATGTTTCATTTTTTCCGGATAAATCTCTATTCGATTTTTTAATGCTTTCAACATTCTTTTAGAATCTAATAAAATTTGTGATATGGACAGTTCTCCCATATACATAACATTTAAATAACCATGGGGGCGGCCAGTTTGGTAGTGAATTGAAACATTTCCCTCTAAAGATTCATTAATAACTTGTCTTAACTTTTCAATATCTCGAAAAATAATATCTACATGATAGCCATCTATCACTAACGAACCACCGCCATCAATCCATTCTCCCAAATTAGATATTAAATGCTTCTTTTTTCATCATTTAAATTAAAGGCAATATTTTCGATATCATTAATATTAAATTCTTTAGACTCATCATAATAAAATCCAATATCAATATCGAAATCAGCACTATGGGTTCCTCTTGCCCTAGAACCGCCTAAAACATCGCCTACTATACCCGGAACTCCAACCAACTCATTTTTTATATTATTTATTACATTGTCTACAATATCCAAACTAACACCTCCTTGCGTTAGTGTTCATTTAATAATTTAATGACTAACTGCTACCCATATTTCGCTATAAGCAAAATCATTATTTGAACTATCAAACTTCGTAAAAGAAAACATCGGTACATCAGATAATGTATATTCTGTGTCTGGTAGCCATTCAGAGTATATTTTCGCGTAAGTGTCTTGTAAAGTTTTTGGAAATTCACCTTCATTTTCAAATACGACCCATTTGCTTTCATTGAAATGAATAACATCCATTTGACTGCTTATATCATTTTTAGTAGTTAAAACGCCTACCATATGAGTCAAATAACCTTCTTCTTTAGTGAAATCTTCATCAGCGTTGTAAGAAACATTTACAATTTCTTTTGGTTCCATATCTTGTAAATGGTGCATTTCTTTTTTTTGTTGTTCAGTTATACTATTTGCTAATTGATCAATGTCTTTATTAACACCTTCAAATTGCATAGGTACACGTTTTTGAATTCCTACTATATTAAATTTTGGTTGTTGTACAATTCTAGTTTTCATATTTATTCCTCCCGTAACATTAACAAAAAATGAAAGTTTTGGATATGAAATTAATACTTGATTTTCATGAATTTGAGATGGCAAATATCCGCTCCAAGCCTTAAAAGTTCTAGTGAAACCATCCATTGAATAACCATATTTTGTAGCCACATTTGTTACTGACTCATTATTCAGCAAATCTTTATTAGCAAAATATAATTTTCTTTTTTTAATGTATTCAGATAATCCAATACCACTTAAGAATATAAATAAATTTCTATAGTGTTGTGCAGGTAAACCAACAAAATTTGATATATCTAATAAATTTAATTCCTTAGTTAAATTTTCATCTATATAATCTATAGATTTGTTTAATTCATTTAAAATCATATCCATCACCTTTCAACTTTATAATAACTAATGACTAAAATGATTACTCGACAATTTATATATAAAAATAATCGTATATGCTGCTATATTAAAAAAGAGCGGCAAAATTTAGCCACTCATAGCTCGTCACCTTGCAACCAATCAAGCAAAAACGTGTGTAATTAAAAATTATATTCTTTTCTCCATAGATTTAATTCCTAAATTTATCGCTAATAATCGTCGTTCATTCAGTGTTTTTTGACTATTACGGGCTTCGGTTTTATCAATCTGTCTTTGAATTGAAAGTTTTAAAGAATATAACGCCTCAATTGCTAAAACAATATCTTCGTCTATATAGTTAAAATCAATATTTCCCCAATCATTGCTTAAAAAATTTAAAGCTACTGCAAAAGCATTTCTCTTTCTTTTTACAAGAATTGTATTTGCACCTTTAACCTTCATGCTCATATAAGCTTTTTCTAGTTTTTTAACGTAGCATTTAATGATTTCATAGCCATATTTTGTGTTTCTTTATTTATGGTGCCCTCACTTCCAAAATTTAAATTCACACTGCCAAAATCATTCTATTTTTAAATTACTTTTCGTTCGTTTTTAAATTCTGTTTTGTTAATTCAATTAAGTTGATTGGCTATATAACTTATATGAATATATTTTTTTAACTTTTCTAGTTTTTAATATGTGTAGTTTTTTAAATATAATTGAAATACTTCTTTTTACCGAAATACAAAACAAAGATTTTATTATTTGTACTCCTTTAATTAACTATAACTACATATAATGTTAACTTAGGTCCTTTCCTTCCATCTTATGTAATTCTTTTTGCGCTTTTTTCTTATTATCTTTTTGAGCATTTTCCCATTGACCTAAAAGGAATAAAAGACCAATAACGCCAAATATTAAAGTTCCCCAAATATTTAATCCTAATTTTTCTGTTGAATACAAATATATAAGCGCCATTACAAATAAGAATGGTACGATGGCCCCCACTAACTTATTTCCTGTTTTGGATAAGAAGTATTGTATAGCAAATAAAATCGCATATAAAATAACTGGTAAAAATATCATGAAGTTATCCAAATCTATTCGCTCTCCTTTACATTATTATAAATTTCTAATAATTGTTTAGCATCATTCCAGCCTAATTTTTTTCAATCGCTAGCTTTCTTACATAGTTTACTAATGCACATTCTCGTTGTCTTGGACTGATTCTATACTTGCAATTACATTATTTAACCGTTGCCTCACTGTTGGATATGAAACTTCATAATATTTAGCTAAAGCTTTTAATGATCCAGAGTTTAAAACAAAGTTTTTAATGAATTAAAATCTGATTTTTCTAAATTTTTATCCATTTAGATATATCATTATTGTTCAATCAAACCGCTCCCTATCAGGCACATTAACAATTTTTTCGATAAAGTCCAATTATACTTAAATATAATTGAACTATTTATTAATAATATTTAAGTATAAAATTCATTTTATATATTTAATGAAGAATGAATTTACTAATACAAAAATAAAGAACCTTACTTACTCCAAATATTTTTATTATGGTACTAGATGTTGTGTTTTCTCAATTACTTCCAAAAGATAGAGATTATCTTTATAGATTTTCGGCTAAAAAAACTATAAAAATAAGAGTAAACTAATTTTTTATGATTAAACAAGACTCAAATATTCAATTCGAACCTTGTTATTTCGATTTAAATTTATGTTTATTTAAATAACTAGTATCGTTATTATATTTTTATATTGATTATTAATATAAAAATCAAAAGATTCAACACTGTCGTTCTATTCATAAATTTATCTTCTTTCTTCCCATAAAATATACAAGATTTTTCTGTTGCTAATATTTCAATCAACCACTTAAAAAAGCATAGTCTGCTTTCAAATGTATAAAATACAAATTGAAATAGCTACGCTTTAAATAACACTATTCTTCTTTTTTTACTTCTTCTACAGTTTTTTCAACTTCTTCACGGGTCATTTTTTCGCGCCCGTCTTTCATAGCCTTAAGCGTTTTATGTGCAAAAGCTAAAGGTAACCGACAGAATAATAAAATGGTTCTTTTATGAATTGCTTTCATGTACGCATCAGCTTTTGCTAGGTTTTCTTCGGCATAAGCAAATAAGTCTTCACGTGTCCAATCGTCTGGAACAAAACTCACATCTCGCTCCTCAAGATCTTCTTCTTCATTTCTTAAAATATTTACTGCTTGAAGACCACGACCATACCCTATTGCTAGCTCTCTATCTGTTTTCACGCCTGCGCAGAAATCCCATAGTTGAGAAAGCATTACACCTACAAGTCCTGCTACGTAATATGTATAATCGTCTAAATCTTCTCGCGTTTTAATGCTCCAGTTTGCTTTTGCCCATTTTGCCATACCATATGCCATTTCACTAGAAGATGCCATAACTATCGATCTTGTTTGATCTGGGCATGCAGCCAACCAATCCCCTAACCTTACTGTAACCTCAGGTAATTTGTCTTTAACGGGGTTAATAACCTCTAAATATCTTTCTTCATCAAAAGGTGCTTTAAGTAATTCACTGATTTGCATTAACATGCTATGTTTTAAGTCATTTTCAATTTCTTCATGATCCTCGATTTCATCTATTGCACGCATAACTAAATATGCACAAGCTACTGAGTGTTTTAGTTCTTTTTCTAAAAAAGTTATTGGAATATAAAACGTACGGCTTGTCTCTTTTAAAACGCGCATAGCATCTTTTGGGAATTTCTTATCTGCCATTTTATGTCTTCCCCTCCCTTTTCTTGATATTATCATATTATTACATATTAAAATAGCATATGCTATGATGAAGTTATTTTTATTACTATCATTTTCGAAAAGTGTAGATTTTAAGTATAAATTGTTATTTTTAATTTTGTAGGACTTGCAATGTACTTTTTTAATTATTTATAAATAGATATTTCTTTAACAAATTAAAAAGCGAGAATGAAATCAAAAATAAGTGAGTTGATTTCAAATCCCGCTTTTAAATGATAACTGTATTCCTAAAATTTGGCGAATCAAATTTTACTTTGGTTTTACAGTCCAAGATAATACTTATGCAATTTTATACAAACTCTTCATATTCATATGGATTTTGTCCTTCGACGCGTCCGTCTTCACCTTTATCTAAAGCGTCAATTGTTTGTATATCATCTTCTGAAAGTTCAAAATCCAAGTAATTAAAATTATCTATTTGGTGTATATATTGAGAAGCTTTAACTACTGGGAAAACTTGTTTTTGGTTTATCCAATTAATGATAATTTGAGCAGTTGAACGGTTATATTTTTGAGCTATTTCTTTGATTGTATCGTTTGTTAACACATCGTTGATTTCACGACCTAATGGGCTCCAAGCTTCGGGTAATACACCGCGTTTAAGGCATTCTTGGATTAATGCGTTGTTATTAAAGTATGGTTGTATTTCTATTTGATTGGTTGCAGGTGTTACACCTGTTGCTTCAATAATGTCATCTAAATGCTCAGGCATGAAATTAGATACTCCGATTGTTTTAATTAATCCATATTTTTGAGCATCTACTAAGGCTTGCCAAGCTTCCACATATTTACCTTGTTTAGGATTAGGCCAATGGACTAAATATTTATCAAAATAATCTAAGCCCGTTCTATAAAGCGACTCTTGTATCAGGTTAATGGCTTTATCATATTCATGACTTGAACCTGGTAATTTAGCACTTACATAAATGTCTTCTCTTGGAACACTTGAACGACGAATAGCTTCACCTACCATACCTTCATTGTTATAGTTTGTGGAAGTATCAATAACTCTATAACCTAGATTCAACGCATTTTCTAATTGTTTAACGCCGATGCCCCCTTGAACATTAACAGTGCCTAACGCTATATGTGGTAACATCGTGCCATCGTTTAATAGAAATTTTTCATATAAACTCAAAATATAACTTCCTTTCAATTCATAATATTCAATTAGTAAGGGAATATTGTTATTTTCACCTTTTAATAGTTATATTTATTGTTTACCCACTTCTAATACCTTTTAATCTGTATTTGAATTTCATAATGCCTAATTAAATATTAATAGAACAAGTTAACTTCATGCATTTTTAAATGTACTAACGCCGTTTCTATACAATAAGCGATATAGATAAAAGGAATAAGCGGTATTTTAATTTTTCTTTTCTTCAACTTTAATACTAAAATGATAGCAAAAACACTACCGCTTAAAAATGTTAAAAATAACACATTGATAAAATATATGTAAGGTAATAAATAAGATAACAGAGCACAAATTAAAATATCTCCATAACCAATCGCACTTTTAAAGCATATATAAAAGAGATGAAGTATAAACGTGATGACTAAAAATTGATACACATTTCCCTCAATAATAAAAATACTACTAATGGCAAATATTAAATACATATGTAAAGGGATAGACAAAGTTTGTAAATCATATAACGAAAATATAAGAAGAAATAAATATATCAATAAGAGGGAAGTTAACGCTTCAGAGGTAAAACTGAATAGCAAATAAAATGCTGGTATAAGTGACGTTATTTCGCCGATAAGATAATACTTATTGAGTTTTTGATAGCAGCATGAAGCGCGTCCCCAAAGTTTAATATAGCTGACTACGGGTATCATATCTCTAAATTTTAATTGTTGGTTGCAAAAATCACATTTAGATCTCAAAAGTAAATATTTTAAATTGAATTTTTTCATGAAACACAAGTGATAAAGAAAACTAAACAGTATAGGACATACGATGAGTAGTAGTAGCAATGTTCGCCTCCTGTCCTCATTATATCACCCTTGATTTAAGGTTATAAGAAAAAAGTCATTTATTAAATTATAATATAAAAGAGCAATGAAAAAGCTAGTTAATCACTCAGTGTTTCTCTCACTAACATTGAAAAAACACTAAATCATTACTAGCTTTTTAAATAATCATAAATTAATATATTATAACTAGAAGTTAACTTTAGATTTAACTTCACTGATAAAATACAAACTACCTGTAATCACTAAACCAGACCCGTTATAATTTTCAATAAATTGAACAAAGTCGTCTATAGTTTCTTTTTGCTCGAAACGTATTTCGTCATATATTGTTTCTTTAGTACACGCTTTGGGAAAATCAAAATCCGTTACATAAAAAGTTGAAGCGACTGTTTTCAATTGATCAACCATGCTATGGATTGGTTTTCCTTTAATTGCAGCGTATAAGACATCTACAGACTCTAATTTGTAATAATCTTTTAAAGTTTTAATTAGAGCTTCTACGCTTTCTAAGTTATGCGCGCCGTCTATAATCATTAGTGGTTGATCTTTAACTTTTTCAATTCTTCCTGTCCAATTGACCGATTCAATGCCATCAATCATTTTATTAAAATCTAACTCGACTAATCCTGACTCATTCAATTCTATAAGCGCTGTTATTGCTAATGCAGCATTTTCTTTTTGATGTTCGCCCAACATATTTAAAATAAGTGTTTCTAATTCATAATTTTTATAACGGTACGTAAACTCATCACCTTGAGAAATCACACTAATATCTCTATCTAACTCTATACCTTCTGCATTTTGTTGTTCTACAAAATCTCGAATAACTTTCAGTGCGTCTTCATTTTTTACTGCGTAGATTACAGGTGTATCTGGCTTAACAATTGCGCCTTTATCTTTTGCAATATCTACATAAGTATCACCCAAAATATCTACATGATCTAAACCAATACTTGTTAAAATACTAAGTATTGGTTTAAATACGTTTGTTGAATCATTTTTGATACCTAATCCTGCTTCTACTATTACAAAATCTACTGGATGGATTTCTCCGAAATAAAGAAACATCATAGTTGTAATAATTTCAAATTCAGTTGCTGTGCCAAGTTCTGTTTCTATTTCTAATGCTTCACTTACTGGTTTTACTTTTTGAACTAATGCTACGATGGCGTCATCACTAATAGGCGTACCATTTAAACTTATGCGTTCATTAAATGTTTCTATAAAAGGCGATGTAAAGGTACCGACCTCATATCCATTATCAACGAGTGCTGATCTTAAATATGCAACAGTTGACCCTTTACCATTCGTACCACCGACATGAATACCATTGATATTAAATTGTGGGTTATTTAATCTATTTAACATCCACTCCATGCGTTTAACACCTGGTTTAATGCCAAATTTAGTTCGTTCATGTATCCAATATAAGCTGTCTAGGTAATTCATGTTTAGGACTCCTATGCTTTTAATTGATTAATACGTTCTTGTACACCGTCATATTTTTCTTGATATGTTTGTTTTTTTTCACGTTCTTCATTAATAATTTTTTCCGGTGCCTTATTAACAAAGTTTTCGTTAGCTAATTTTTTATTAACACGGTCCAACTCTTTTTCCCATTTTAATAGCTCATTTTCTAGTCGTTCAATTTCTTTATCCATGTCAATTAAGCCTTCTAATGGTAATACAACTTCACCTGCAGATGTGATGGATGTCATTGCTTTTTCAGGAATTGTGATAGATGTATCGATAACCAATTCACTTGGATGACAGAATCTATCAATGTAATTTGAATTATTTGTTAACGTATCTTTTAAATTTTCATTTTTAGCTTGAATGAAAATTGGAATTGCTCTTGATAATGGTGTATCTACCTCTAATCGGGATTGTCTCACTGATTTAATGATTTCAACTAGTTGTTGCATTGTTTCTTTACTCTCATCAAATACGAGCGCTTTATTTACTTTAGGCCAAGCCGCATTGACAATGGTCTCACCTTCATGAGGTAAGTTTTGCCATATTTGTTCTGTGACAAATGGCATAAATGGATGTAGCATTCTCATCGTATTATCTAAAACATATGTTAATACAGATCGTGTTACTTGTTTTTGAGTTTCATCTTCGCCGTTCATTGGTATTTTACTCATTTCGATATACCAATCACAGAACTCGTCCCAAATAAAGTTATAAAGTGCTCTACCAACTTCGCCAAATTCATATTTTTCACTTAAATCTGTTACTGTATCAATTGTTTCATTCAAACGAGTTAGAATCCATTTATCTGCTAATGAAAGATTACCAGTTAAATCAACATCTTCAACTTTAAAATCCTCACCAATGTTCATAAGACTGAAACGAGCAGCATTCCAAATTTTATTGATAAAATTCCAAACAGATTCAACTTTTTCTGTAGAATAACGTAAATCATGACCAGGTGAAGATCCTGTAGCTAAGAAATATCTTAAGCTGTCTGCGCCATATTCGTCTATAACATCCATTGGATCCACACCATTACCAAGTGATTTACTCATTTTACGCCCATCTTCTGCACGTACTAATCCATGTAATAATACATCATTAAATGGACGTTGGCCAGTAAATTCTAAACCTTGGAAAATCATTCTTGCTACCCAGAAGAAAATAATGTCATAACCAGTTACAAGCGCATTGGTTGGATAATAACGTTGGAAATCCTCGCTTTCAACATCAGGCCATCCTAACGTTGAAAATGGCCAAAGCGCACTAGAAAACCATGTATCTAATACATCTTCATCTTGAGTCCAATTTGCTTCATCTTTAGGTGGCTCTTCCCCCACATAGATTTCTCCAGTTTCATTATGATACCAAGCAGGTATTTGGTGGCCCCACCATAATTGACGAGAAATTGTCCAATCTCGAATTTCTTCCATCCAACGGTTAAACGTTTTTTCAAATCTATTAGGTACAAAATCAATTCTATTATTTGTTTTTTGGTTATTTAAGGCTTGTTCTGCTAATGGTTTCATTTTAACAAACCATTGTGTAGATAAGTAAGGTTCAACCACTGCGCCTGAACGTTCAGAATGCCCTACTGAGTGTTCATGTTCTTCTATTTTAATCACTAAGTCTTGTTCTTGTAAATCTTTAACTAATGCTTCACGACACTCAAATCTATCCATGCCTTGGTATTTACCAGCATATTCATTCATATGGCCAGATTCATCCATAACAGTAATACGTTCTAAATCATGTCGGTTACCTATTTCAAAGTCATTTGGGTCGTGTGATGGCGTTACTTTCATCGCACCACTACCGAATTCAATATCAACATATTCATCTGCTAATATAGGTAATTCCCTTTCTACTATTGGTAAGATAACTTTTTTACCGATAACATCTTTATAACGTTCATCATTAGGGTTTACCACGATAGCAGTATCACCTAACATTGTTTCTGGACGCGTAGTAGCTATTTCAATATAACCTTCGCCATCCGCATAAGGGTATTTGAAGTGATAAAATTTGCCTTGAATATCTTCGTGGATAACTTCTATATCAGATAAAGCTGTACGCGCAATTGGATCCCAATTAATAATATATTCACCACGATAAATTAAACCTTTATTATACATGTCAACAAAGACTTTTTTCACGGCTTTACTTAAACCTTCATCTAATGTAAAGCGTTCTCTACTATAATCTAGCCCTAAACCTAATTTAGCCCATTGTTGTCTGATAAACGTAGCGTATTCTTCTTTCCAATCCCATGCCTTTTCTAGGAATTTACTTCTACCTAAATCATGACGAGATAGTCCTTCTTCTTTAAGTTTTGCTTCTACTTTAGTTTGTGTAGCAATACCTGCGTGATCCATACCAGGCAAGTATAATGTATCGTACCCTTGCATGCGTTTCATTCGCGTAATAATATCTTGTAATGTTGTATCCCAAGCATGTCCTAAATGTAATTTTCCTGTTACATTCGGGGGCGGAATGACAATCGTATATGTTTCTTTTGAATGATCTTCTGAAGCTTTAAAATAGCCATTATTAACCCACTCGTCATAACGTCCAGCTTCAACTTCATTTGGATTATATTTTGGTTTCATTTCCATATGTTAAAATCCTCCTTAAATAAATAAAAAACCCATCCTATAAATAGGACGGGTTTTCCGTGGTACCACCTAAATTCAAGAAATTAGCATTCCAATTTCAAGCACTCAAAATTATGATTAACGCTCAAACACGCTTTAACTTAATCTATAATCAAAACCAATGATTTATTTCAGTCAAAGTTCAATGTGGGCTACCTTCAATAAGTTAAATTGTACATTTTCAGCAACCATGTACTCTCTGTTAAATTTCAGCTTATTTACTCTTCCCAGTAGACAATATTCCTTTACTTGATTATAGTATAATGGATATGAAAATAAGTCAATAAAATGGAGTGAAATTTATGAACGAATGTGCATTCGGTACAAAAGATCCTGTTTATATTCATTATCACGATGAAAGTTGGGGCCACCCACTTTATGATAACCTAAAATTATTTAAACTAATAGCTTTAGAATCCCAACATGCTGGACTTTCATGGTTAACTATTCTAAAGAAGAAGTCATCTTATGAGCAGGCTTTTTATCAGTTTAACCCAGCACAAATTGCACAAATGACTTCAGAAGATATAGATAGGTTAATGGTATTTCCAAATATTATACATAACCGAAAAAAATTAGAAGCAATTGTAAATCAAGCCAAGGGCTATTTTGAAATTGAAAAAGTGTATGGCAGCTTTAGTGATTTTTTATGGTCGTATGTTGATTTTCAACCTATAGATTGTGGGTACACTAATCCAAGTGAGCGTGTTACAGTCGATGCACGTGCAACTGAACTCTCTAAAAAATTAAAACAGTTTGGCTTTAAGTTTTTAGGTCCTGTAACTGTTTATTCATTTTTAGAAGCTGCAGGTTTGTATAATGCACATTTACAATCTTGTCCATTCAATCCAAAGTATTATAATGGCAAAGGGTTTGAATAATCAAGGTGTTAGATAGCAGCGATATTGCTTAAACGACTACATTGTTCTGTGCCGTTCTGCCTCTCAAGCGTGACAAAATACAAAAGAATAACTGCTCGCTTATTTTGTACAGCCTCATTAATTTCACACTATTATATCAATAACGCTCTACTCTCTTTAATTTATTTCAATTACAAGATGATTTAAATTAACTATAAATCTATTCCTAACTATGTTCTAACCTTGTCACTGATTTCAAATTTCAAACAAAAAACCACTCCGAAGAGTGGTCAAAGGATGAAGTACCTCCAGTACTTCATCCTTTATATTATCAAACAAAATTATATTGTTCAACGCAATAATTATTAAAATATTGTAAACTTGTTAAAGTGTTAGGCGAGATTGTATATTCAACAATCATTTTTCATTATGATAACCTTGTCTTGCTCTATATTTAAGAAAATAATTTAACATCGGTGCAATTAAAAATAGTATAAAGAATATTCTAAAGATATGATAACTCGATATCATAGCTACATCAGCACCTGTTTCAATGGCAACTAACACAATTTGACTCATTCCCCCAGGCGCTGCACCTAAGAATAGTTCGTTTACTTGGTGATGAGAAACAGAAGATATAAATAGTACCATTACAAACGCAAGTAAAATCAATAAAATATTTTGAAAAGCGATTGCTACAGCAATTCTTCCTTTCATTTGATCTAATAGTTTTGCAATTTGTATACCTATACGTATCATATATATGATTTGAGCAGCAGCAATAATATAATTATCTAACGTAAACGTCGCACTAGTAAATAAATTCCAACAAATAAGTACAAGTATTGGTGCAAGTAATTGCTTCGTTGGAAAATTTATTTTTTTCATAACAAAATAAACAACAGTTATCGCAATAATTAATATAAGTATATTAGGGAGGGTTAAAGCTTGTGTTAAAGTTTTAGTCGTATTGGTAGCAAGAGCCCCATCATTATCTGGATTTTTAAAAAAGTAAGATAAAAAAGGTACGAGTATTACAACAAAGATAATTCTAGAAGTTTGCGTTAGACTCACTACCATAATATTCGCTTTTTTATTCTCTTCCGCCATAATTAACATCTGGCTCAAAGCACCTGGAATAACGCTAAGTATCGCTGTTTCAGTATTAACATTGGCAATTTTTTTAAAGAAATACGCAATAATTAACGCTAATACAAGGAGCATGACAGTAATCATAACGATGGTAAACCAATCATCTTTAATATCTAAAATAACAGTTTTAGTAAAAGTAGAACCGATTTGAACACCTAATAATACTAATCCTATTTGACTCAACCAAAATGGCCATTGTACATCTAGGTGTAAATAACGTATACAAACGATACTAGCAATAATCGGACCAAACATGAATGGAAGTAAAACATGTGCCGCATTAAGTATCAAACTAAAAATAAGTGCTAGTATTAATACGATTAAGTTACCTTTTAATTGCTTATTCATATTCTCACAACTTTCTTAAGTATCGTCACCCTATTATGTAAATTTAAAAGGAGCGAGTTAGAAATCAAAATGTTTAATTTGATTTCGAATCCCCGCCCCCAAAGGTAAAAAAGAACTCTAAAACACTTAGTATACTTACTGTAACGAAACCGGCCATCTAAAACACTTTACTGTTTCCATCAGTATAGTACATTATTGATGTTAAATAAAGTTGGTATATATTAGACAATACGACTTAAAGCAGTATCAAACGCTTCTAATGTTTTTTGGATATCTTCCTCAGTGTGTGCAGTTGAAAGGAATGTGCCTTCAAATTGAGATGGTGGTAAAAAGACACCTTCTTTAGCCATTTCTCTGTACATTTGGCTAAACATTTCTAAATCACTTTGATTCGCCTCTTCAAAATTGGTTACTGGCCCTTCATTTAAGAAATAGCCTATCATAGAACCAGCACGATTAACAGTGATTGGAGCATTATGTTTTGCAAAAATAGTTTTCAAACCATCTTCTAATAGGTCCCCAAGTTTATTGAAATAATCATACGACTCAGGTGTTAATTGTTTTAGTGTTTCATAACCACTCGTCATTGCTAATGGATTACCTGATAACGTACCTGCTTGGTAAATATTACCTGAAGGTGCTATATGATCCATAATTTCTTTTTTTCCACCAAAAGCAGCTGCAGGCAAGCCACCACCAATCACTTTACCTAAACACGTTAAATCTGGTGTCACATTAAAGTATCCTTGCGCACAGTTATAACCTACTCTGAAACCAGTCATTACCTCGTCAAAGATAAGTAATGAGCCGTATTCATTTGTGATATCTCGTAGTCCTTGCAAGAACCCTTCAACTGGTGGCACAACGCCCATATTACCAGCTACTGGTTCTACAATCACGCCTGCGATATCGTCACCATATTCTTTAAATGCAACTTTAATAGATTCTAAATCATTGTATGGTACTGAAATTGTGTTTTTAGCTATGCCTTCTGGTACACCAGGGGAATCAGGTAGCCCTAATGTCGCAACACCAGAACCTGCTTTGATTAATAGTGAATCACTATGGCCGTGATAACAACCAGTAAATTTCACAATTTTATTTCTACCAGTATAACCTCGGGCTAAACGTAAAGTATCTAGCGTTGCCTCTGTACCTGAAGAGACCATACGTAATTTTTCAATAGAAGGAACGCGGTCTATAACAAGTTCAGCTAATTTATTTTCAATAATTGTTGAAGCACCAAAGCTAGTCCCATTGTCTACAGCCTCATGTAATTTTTCATTTACTTGCTTATTCTTATGACCCAAGATTAAGGGACCCCAACTTAGTACGTAATCAATATATTCATTACCATCAATATCATATATTTTTGAACCTTGTCCATGATCCATAAAAATAGCAGGTGTGTCTACTGATTTAAATGCTCTTACTGGACTATTTACGCCGCCTGGCATCAGTTGTTCGGCTACCTTCATTGCTTCTATAGAATTATTATATCCCATTAAAATTGCCTCCTTATTGTTCATCAATATATTTACAAATATCTTTAGAGAAATAAGTGATAATCATGTCAGCGCCTGCACGTTTCATTGAAGTCATTTGTTCCATCACTACTTGTTTTTCGTCAATCCAACCGTTAAGCGCTGCAGCTTTAGTCATACTGTATTCACCACTCACATTATATGCGACTACAGGCACATTGGTTGTATTTCTTACATCTCTGATGATATCTAAAAAGCTTAATGCAGGTTTAACAATCATCATATCGGCGCCTTCATGTAAATCACTTTCTAGTTCTCTCAATGCTTCTCTTCTATTGGCTGGATCCATTTGGTATGTTTTTCTATCTCCAAATTGAGGTGTAGATTCAGCAGCATCACGGAATGGTCCAAAGAAACTTGAAGCATATTTAATACCATAACTCATAATTGGTATATTGTAATAGCCTGCTTCATCTAGACCTGCTCTAATTTCAGCAACAAAACCGTCCATCATATTACTAGGCGCAATAATGTCAGCACCTGCTTCAACTTGGGAAATGGCAGTTTTAACTAATAGTGGTAATGATTTATCATTATCTACATCTTGCGTTTTTTCATTAATGACGCCACAATGGCCGTGATCTGTATATTCACATAAACATGTATCTGCTACGATAAGTAAATCGTTGTACATTGCTTTGGCTTTCCTAGTCGCTTCTTGAACAATACCATTATGGTCATAAGCGCCTGTACCAACAGCATCCTTTTCGTTTGGTACGCCAAAGAACATAATACCTCTGATGCCTAATTCATAAGCTTCTTTTATCTCTTCATCAATTAAATTTAAACTTAATTGGTATACGCCTGGCATAGATTTAATTTCTTCTTTAACATTGTCGCGTTCAACTACAAAAATTGGATAAATTAAATCTTCTTTACGTACGTATGTTTCACGCACCATATCTCTCATAGATTTGCTACTGCGTAATCTTCTATGTCTATCAAATTGCATCATTTTCCCAACTTTCTAAGATTTTATTTGTTAATGAGTCTAACGTTTGTATATCTGAAATAGTGGCATCATAGCCATAGTGCATTATAGTATCCAATGTTTGCTGACCTATTGCATAGTAATGGTTAAATACAGGCGTTGGACCTTGTTCAAAAAAATATTTCACTGCTGATGAACTCGCAAACGTGATAGCATCTAATTCATTATATTTCATCATTCGTTTAACCATTTCAATGTTATCTTTATGTGGTATAGGTCGGTATAAATCAATTTTACATACATGATGCCCTTGTTGTTTTAAACTATTTTGTAATAAAGGACGCGCTTGTGCACTAGAAGGTATCAAAATATTACTACCCTTTATAGTTTTAAAGGATTTAAGAAAACCTTCTTGCGAATAATCCGATGGATAATATAGAACATCAAGCCCGATTGACTTGCAATATTCTGCAGTTTTAGCGCCTATTGCAGCAAATTTTTTCACTTTCACTTGCGATAAAAATGATTGAAAATATCTGACTGCGTTTTTAGACGAAAAAATAAGCCAGTCATAGTCGACTTTTAACAAATTTAAATCAAACGATAACGGTTCCACATCTATAAAAGGCTTGTGTAGAATATTTATACCATCTTTTTTAAATTCGTTAGTTTGTGTCATAACTATCACTGGTCTCATTATTTTCACCTCGAACGATTATTGTTCTTCGTTAAGTGCTTTAATTATTTCATATGCACCTTGCGCATTTAAAACTTCAGTAACTTTTTCACCGAGCTCAACTGGATTTGTACCACGCTCTGTGTGTTCGTAACGTTCTTTACCATCAGGTGACATGATTAGTCCTGTAAATACTATTGTACCATCACTATTTTTACTAGCATAGCCTCCGATAGGCACCTGACAGCTTCCATTCATACGCTCTAAAAATGTACGTTCAGCGGTTACACATTCGGCAACGTCATGGTTATGGACTTGTGTTAATAAGTCTAATAATGCTTTATCATCCGACCGACATTCAATGCCTAAAGCGCCTTGTCCTATTGCTGGTATTAGCGTATCTTCATCCAAGTAGTCAGTAACGATGTCATCTGACCACCCCATACGCTTAAGTCCTGCCGCAGCTAATAGTATAGCATCATAATCTTCATTTTCTAATTTACTTAATCGCGTGTCTATATTTCCACGAATCCATTTTATTTGTAAATGAGGATATTTAGCAAGTATTTGAGCACCACGTCGTAATGAACTCGTACCAACTATACTATTATCAGGTAATTCATGTAGAGGAACATGATTTTTTGCTATATAAGCGTCATAGGGGTTTTCTCGATCGGGCACACATCCTAAAGTTAATCCTTCAGGTATAACACTTGGGACATCTTTTAAAGAATGTATAGCCATATCAATTTCTTGACTAAACAAGGCATTTTGGATTTCTTTAACAAATAAGCCTTTGCCTCCAACTTTAGATAATTGTTTATCTATAATACGGTCGCCTTTTGTTACGATTTCTTTAATTTCTATCTCTAAACTAGGGTCAATCGCTTTTAATTTATCAATAAACTGTCTGCTTTGCGTTAAAGCTAATTTACTTCTACGTGAACCTACAACTAATTTACGCATCATGCGCAACCTCCTAGAAAAAATCTATTTAACTTAATCATACATCATTAAATACCTGTCCATTGATGAAAATCAGATATATGCGAAGCGAAAAATAAATTAATCATACTAAGACAAAATAATATGATATTAAAATAAATCAATTTGTGCTTATTTATGATTTTTTTCACTCTAAAAATCAAATAAATTCCATATAATAACGTTATTATTAACGACATGATTACTTTAGGATCTATAAGAATATATCCCCCTAATGTATTGAATCCCCATTGTGCACCTAATATGATACTAAATATAATGAAAGTAAAACCTATTAAACTACTATAGAACACGACTTGTTCAAGTGTAGCTACACTTCCAATCCTAAAATATTTTTGATCAAATTTCTTTTGTTTCAAATTATTATATTGTATTAAATACAATATACAATTGACAAAAGCAAATGCAAATAATGCATAGCTAATGACCGCAAAACTAATATGGACTATGAGCAATTCATTTATAATATTTAATTTCTCACCCGTACTTTGATATCGCATCGGTTGGAATGTATTAACAGCAATTAATAGAAAGCCAATAATATTAAATAGAAATATCGACAAATTAATTTGCTTAATCACACTAATCACTATTGAAATAGAAATGATTAACCATGCTAATGCAAAGAACACATCAAAAATGTTTCCTAGGGGGATTTGTTTTGTCACATTTATATATAAAGATAAAGAGATTGTTTGTAACATCCAAACAACCCCTAATGTAACAAAACCAATCGTTTTAATCCTATGGTTTTTTCTCACAAAATCAAAAAAATAACAAGCAATGCTAAGTAAATAAATTAATAAAATAAGTTCATTTAGTCTAATGAACAAAAATTCTTGCATATCATCACCATTTGCATATGCTTATTCAAAACTAAAAATTTGACTTGTCGTAGCTACATTACGCTTTTTCTTTTTGGGTTCATAAGCTTGTTCTGCTTCAATGTCAAAAATGTTTTGAAATAGCTCTAATTTTTCGTTACCTTTTTTGTCACTACTCAACTCTTTAGCCTGCTTAATAGGATCTTTTAACATTTGGTTAATGATACTTTTGGTGTGTTTTGATATAATTTTGCGTTCTCTTTCTGTTAAACCTGGGAGTTTTCTATCAATACTACTCATTGTATCTTCTTGTATATTCATTGCTTTTTCTCTAAGCGCACGAATTACAGGAACGACACCTAGCATATTAACCCATTCATTATGTGCGTCAATTTCTGCTGGTATTCTCTGCAAGATTTCATTGGCTGCATTCTGACGTTCTTTAAGGTTAGCATCTACTAATCCTTTCAAATCGTCAACATCATAGTTAAACACATCTTGAACAGCATTTATATCAGGTTCAATATCTCTTGGAACTGCAATATCTATTAACACAAGTGAATCATTTTTTCGTTGCGATTGTATTGAACTGATCATGTGATCCGTAATAATATACGTATCTGAACTAGTTGAACTTATAACTATATCGGCATGAGCCAAAAGTTGTGGTAGTGCTTTCATAGATTCATATTTAACATCATGTGCTATAGCTAACTGTTGCGCTTTGCTCACAGTTCTATTTACTATAGTAATATCTGTTACATTTGAACCTATCAAATTTAAGAGTGATAATTCACTCATTTCCCCTGCACCGATGATCAAAGCTTTTTTATTATTAATTTTGCCAAACACTTTCTTACTGAGTTCAACTGCTGCATATGAAACACTTACTGCATTATCTGCTATATCAGTGTCATTGTGCGCTTTTTTCGCAAAAGTAATTGCTTGTTTAAATAAGTGATTAAATACAGTACCCGTCGTATCTTCTTCTTGAGCAACAAAGAATGCATCTCTGATTTGTCCAAGAATTTGAGTTTCACCTAATACTACAGAATCTAATCCTGAAGTAACTTGCAATAAGTGTCTTACTGCATCGTCCCCCACAGTTACTTCAGTCATAGCTTTAATCTCTTCTACTTCAAATCCAAAATTTCTCGCTAAAAAACGTTGAATATAATAGCGACCTGTATGAATTTGATCAACAACCGCATATACTTCTGTACGATTACAAGTTGATAATATTACATTTTCTAAAATAGATTTAGTTTCGAATAAATCAACATTGGCTGAACGTATGGCATCATCTTTAAAAGCAACTTGTTCTCTCAGTGCTACATCTGCTGTACGATGATTAATGCTTATCGCAATTAAATGCATTTATAACGCCCTCCATACATATTACAATAAGTAAATTATAACACAATTATCATTTGAGTTAAGCAACTTGCACACGTAAATTAGAAATATTCTAATTTACATTCAAATAGTTGTCATAATTTGTACAATTAATGTTGCCCATATCATTGTTATTAATTTTTATAAATATTTTTCAATTATATTCCATACCTGTTGTTGCTTACTATTTTTTATAGAAGAATAACTTATAATTTCATCTTCAGGTTCCATTTCAAGTTTCCGTTGTACATTGGATAAATGTTTTTGGACTTTACCTTTTGCGATTTTATCTTCTTTAGTTGCAACAACCAATATTGGAATATCAAAATATTTCAAATAATTATACATTAAAACGTCATCTTCTGTGGGATTATGTCTTAAGTCAACGAGTTGAATTACCAGTTTTAGAGACGCTCTCTGCGAAATATACTTTTCAATCATTTTCCCAAACGCTTCACGTTGTTTTTTGCTTACTTTGGCGTAACCATATCCTGGTACATCTACAAATACAAGCTGGTTATCAATATTATAAAAATTGAGCGTCTGCGTTTTACCAGGTTGTTGTGATGTTCTAGCCATATTTTTACGACCAATCATGCTATTGATAAACGTTGACTTACCAACATTAGATCGGCCACTCAGCCCAACTTCACTCAAACCTGTTTCAGGATATTGTTCAGGCTTGACAGCACTTATTAGTAATTCAATTTCATTAGGATTTATTTTCATTACCGACCCTCTTTTCTATTAAACATACTCCATTATTATATTACACAATTTCAAATAATAATATGTATTTTTCTATGATTTTATACCTTTTAACAAAGAAAGAGGCTAAGACATAAATACGTCTCAGCCTCGAATTTCATATCGGCACTACCGCTACTTGAAAATAAATTTTGTGTCAAACTTTTTCGAGTTTAGCATGTTCGCCGTTACACAACAAAACAATCTTTTTTTAGGAAAATTGGAATTGTATCGTTTTCTTTTGTGTTACTAAATTAAGCAGAAGTTTGTTCCTTGTTTACAAGGTTTCCTTCTTTATCGTATAGTTCAGGATTTTTTTCTTCATTAATTGTTTCTTCAGTTATAACTACTTTTACAACACCTTCAGAAGATGGCACATCGTACATAATATCAATCAGTGCTTCTTCGATAATTGAACGCAATCCACGTGCGCCTGTTTTACGTTCTATGGCTTTATTACTAATAGCTGATAATGCTTCATCTGTAAATTCTAATGCTACATCATCAAGTTCTAACATTTTAGTATATTGTTTCACTAACGCATTTTTAGGTTGCGTTAAGATGTTTTTCAATGCATCTACATCTAATGTTTCTAAATTAGCAACAATTGGCACACGACCGATAAATTCAGGGATTAAACCATATGATTGTAAATCTTCAGGTCTAATTTGTTCAAGGATAGCATCTTCATCATATTTAGATGCTTCGCTACTTGAAAAGCCAATCACTTTTTCTCCAAGTCTACGTTTGATTACTTCATCAATACCATCAAATGCACCACCAAGTACAAATAAGATATTCGTTGTATCAATTTGAATTAACTCTTGGTTTGGATGTTTACGACCACCTTGTGGCGGCACGCTTGCAGTAGTACCTTCAAGAATTTTTAATAATGCTTGTTGCACACCTTCACCAGACACATCTCTTGTAATAGATGTATTCTCTGATTTTCTAGCTATTTTATCAATTTCGTCTACATAAATAATGCCTTTTTCTGCTTTATCTACATCAAAATCAGCTGCTTGAATTAAGCGTAGCAGAATATTTTCAACATCGTCACCTACATACCCGGCTTCAGTTAGACTCGTAGCGTCTGCAATCGCAAAAGGTACGTTTAAAGTTTTAGCTAGTGTTTGAGCTAGAAGCGTTTTACCGCTACCTGTTGGTCCGATTAATGCAATATTACTTTTTTGTAATTCAACATCATCTTCGTTTGGACCTAAATTTTGAACACGTTTATAATGATTGTACACTGCAACTGCTAGAGACTTTTTAGCTTTTTCTTGGCCGATAACATAATCATTTAATTGGTCCATAATTTCTTTAGGAGTTGGTAATTCTGTTAGCCCCTCAGATTCTGACTGAGCTAATTCTTCTTCAACTATTTCTGAGCATAGCTCAATACATTCATTACAAATGTATACGCCACTTCCTGCAACCAACTTCTTAACTTGATCTTGGTCTTTACCACAGAAAGAGCATTTTAAATTTTCTTCATCTTCATTGAATTTGAACATTCTATTTACACCCCTATTCCCTAAAGACTATACTAGATAGCATTTTAATATGCAACTTGAAGAAAACTCAAGTTTTTTGCACAAAACATTGTAGCAGACACATTGTTCAAATGCATCTGCTACTAATTTACAATATTAAACAACTAATCTATATTCCTACAAACAATATGCTTGAGAAATGTTTAGTTACGCTTCTGAGTCATCTTTAGATGGTTCTACTAATTTTGCTTCTTCAACTAATAAATCGATTACTTTTTGGATACGCACATCATTTTTCACAATGTCAGTATTTCCAAGTGTTTGTTTAATATCTTCAACTGAGATATTAAATTGTTCACTCATTTTTTCTAATTCTTTATCGATATCAGCGTCAGTTACTTCTACTTCTTCTGCATCAGCAATCGCAGTTAAAGTTAAGTTTGTTTTAACGCGTTCTTCTGCGTCGTCTTTCATTTGTTCTCTTAACTGTGACTCATCTTGTCCAGAAATTTGGAAGTAAGTTTCTAAATTAAGACCTTGTTGTTGCATACGTTGTCCAAATTCTTGAACCATACGGTCTAATTCAGTTTTAATCATAGCTTCTGGAATATTAATTGTTGTGTTATTAGTTGCTTTATTGATAGCTTCCTCTTTTTGAGTGTTCTCAGCTTCAGTTGCTTTTTGTTCAGCTAAACGTTTACGTAAATTGTCTTTGTATTCGTCTACTGAGTTAGCTTCTGCATCTAATTCATTCGCAATTTCATCATTTAATTCTGGAACATCTTTATATTTGATTTCATTTACTTTTGTTTTAAAAGTAGCTTCTTTTCCAGCTAATTCTTCAGCGTGGTATTCTTCTGGGAAAGTTACGGTAACATCTTTTTCTTCGCCAGCTTTCACGCCTACTAATTGTTCTTCGAAGCCTGGAATGAATGAACCTGAACCAATTTCAAGGTCATAACCTTCAGCTTGTCCACCTTCAAATTGTTCACCATCGACATAACCATCAAAGTCGATATTGACAGTATCACCGTTTTCAACTGCGCCGTCTTCTTTAACAACCATTTCTGCTAAATGACCAAGTTGATGATCGATTGATTCTTGTAATTCTTCTTCTGTTAATTCAGTATTTTGTTTTTCAACTTCTAAACCTTTGTACTCACCTAATTCTACTTCAGGTTCAACTACAACATTTGCTTCAAATGTCATATCTTCACCTTTTTCAATTGATGTCACGTTAATTTCTGGTTGATCAACTGGTTTGATTCCAGCTTCGTCAATAGCTTCACCGTAAGCTTCTGGTAATAAGATATCAACTGCATCTTGATACAATGCTTCTACACCAAAACGTTGTTCAAAAATTTGGCGAGGTACTTTCCCTTTACGGAAACCTGGCACATTAATTTGTTTAACCACTTTTTTGAAAGCTTGATCAATTGCTTTGTCTACTTTTTCTGCTGGAACAGTAACAGATAAAACGCCTTCGTTACCTTCCTTTTTTTCCCAAGTTGCTGTCATGTATAAAAACCTCCATGATTATCCTATTTTATTTTTTCAACTTCATTATTATAGCACACGTCAAAGCTCGACACAAATTATGAACTTTATATGAATAATCAATGAAAAATTGAAACTTATTTTACTTTTATATTTCCTTTTTAACGTTTACCCATGAATCAAATAAGTTAAATACAAAATCCACTATTTTTCTTTATCTAAAGAAACGATAAATGTAATAACATGGTTTGTTTCATCTAATATTTCTAAGCCTACCATAGATTTAAAGTAGTTACTATACGCTTCTACCCAAGCATCTTTGGTTGCAATGTTTTCAATATTTATTGGATAAAGTAAAATGGCATGATTGTTCAATAAGTGAAGCGCTTCTTCAATAAGTTGCGCTGCGTCATCCTCAATATTTTTCAAAACATTTGGAATAACATCAGTCTTAAACGTCGTGTGTTCCAACCCTTCAAGTTGGTATGGTATCACATCAACTTCAAATCCAAATTTATGGATGTGAATTGTTGATTCGCATTCAGCAAACCGTAAATATTCTAACATAATACTTACAACGTTTGGTGCTAAATGTCCGTCATTTAATAAATGCATAACTGTTTCTTGGTAACGATATTGACTATAATCAATTAACGATAAAATTGTATTAACTTGTTCCCTTAACGTTAAAGCATCAAAATTTTGTAGCATTTGTGCTGCCCGTGTATTATGCTTATCTATTTGACTCAAAGCATATTCTTTAATAGGAAAAAGTTCCATTCTTGTCTTATGGTCATTTACTTCATCGATAATTTGGTTGATGATTTCGACAACTTCAAAATATTGATCCAAACCATTTAAGCTTTGTACATAATAGATGATTAAATCATCGTAATTTGAAATGCCTTGTTTTAATAAAATGATCGCTTCTTCACGTAACTCTAAGTAATGTTCCATCTTATAAAGCATAGCACATTTCAACAGAGCCATTTGTTCATCAAGTTCAAACTGTGCTTCTAGTGACTCAAACAGATTATACATTGTTTCAAAGTCATGCTTATTATATGATTGCTTTATTTCTCTAATCAATTTATCTTTTGAGCGTGGAAATGGAATAATATCAGACATTGATCAACACCTCTATTGTATTGCCTGTAATATGAGTGCACTCCATGTTTCAAAATCATCATATTGCTCTATCTTATTATGATTTACCCATTTGATTTTTAAAGTGTCTGTTTCTTTAGCCTCTACATCATTACTATCGACTTTAATTTTAAAGACAACACCCAAGTGGACTTCACCAACTTCATTTGTATCATCATTGATAAAACCTATGTATGCTAAATTTTGAGATTTATGCTCTGGTAAACCTACTTCTTCATCTAATTCTCTTTGAGCATTTACTCTGAGCACTTCGTTAATAGATTCAGCGCCTTTAACATCATTCATATGACCACCAACGCCAATAGAAGATTGGCCATGCAAACGAGATTCTCCACCGCCAGAAAGACGTTCATAAACTAAAATTTCATCGTGCTCGTTTTCTAAGATACAATATGAAATAAGTTGTTTGTAACTTGGATCTTCTTCCATGTCACCACGACGTTTAATTTCATATTTAGAAAGTGTTTCAAAAATGTCTTGACCTTTATTAGAATTTTTATCTAAAAAACCATTAAATTGATTATTTTCGTTATCAAATAAAACTTTTCTTGGTACTACTGTAATCATTTCATCAAATTTAGACATTGGTTTCTCCTTCATATGTGACTTCCTTGTCATTTTATCAAATCATTTACATATCTCAAAATGATACTACAGTTAATAAGGTACAGACAGAAATACAAAATTTCAATACCTCGAGATCTCCCACAAAACGTTTCTGCCTATGAGACAAAACACAAGCGTAGAAGCATTTTCATACACAATGGCATGTTCCAATCATTATATATAAACGATTCGTTTCCATAAGCAGAAGATGTCAACTAAAACGCATGCACAAGCTTTACTTTAAAAGGCGTCGTTCTCTAAACATTTGATACTCATATGTTTCATCTACATAATCATTGCTGACACCACATAAAACAGAGCGAGATAGAAATCACATTTTGCTAAAATGATTTATCTAACTCGCTCCGATAAGATGGTTATAAAAAAGTATACAAGCTTGATATTAAATACATTTTCATTTTAGTTATTTATATTGTCTATATATCATTTAAGGCCAAGACATTACATATGTCTTAGCCTCTTTTAACTTAAAAATTATTTTAAAGCGTCTTTAGCTTTAGCAACTAATTCAGCAAAAGCTTTTTCATCTGAAATAGCAATCTCAGAAAGCATTTTACGGTTAACATCAATACCAGCTTGTTTTAAGCCATTCATTAATCTTGAATAACTCATATCGTGTTGACGTGCAGCTGCGTTGATACGTGTAATCCATAATTTACGGAAATTACGTTTTCTTTGACGACGATCACGGAAAGCGTATTGTCCTGATTTCATAACTTGTTGTTTTGCAACTTTATATAATGTGTGTTTAGCACCGAAGTAACCTTTAGCTAATTTAATCGTTTTTTTACGACGCGCTCTTGTTACCGTTCCACCTTTAACTCGTGGCATAATAAATTCCTCCTCAAAATGTGTACATTCTTAATTTTTCGTTGTTTCTTATAGCTATATCATCAATTATTTTTTATAAGTTAATAATTGTTTTACACGTTTCATGTCTGATTTGTGTACTAATGAAGCTTTACGTAATTTACGTTTTTGTTTAGTAGTTTTGTGTGCAAACATATGTGAAGTGAAAGCTCTTGAACGTTTTAATTGACCTGAAGCAGTTCTTTTAACACGTTTAGCAGCTCCACGGTGTGTTTTCATTTTAGGCATGATTCATTTCCTCCTGTATTATCAAATATTATTTTTCATTTATTGGGTTAAGCATAATGAACATTTGACGTCCATCCATTTTAGGTTTTTGCCCAATAGTTGCAATATCTTTGCATTCTTCAGCAAATTTTTCTAAAACACGTTGTCCAATCTCTTTATGCGTAATCGCACGACCTCTGAAACGAATTGAAACTTTACATTTGTCGCCTTTTTCTAAGAATTTACGTCCGTTTTTCAATTTAGTTTGGAAATCATGTTCCTCAATTGTTGGACTTAAACGAATTTCTTTAAGGTTAATTGTTTTTTGTTTCTTCTTCATTTCTTTTTCTTTTTTCTGTTGTTCGAATTTATATTTTCCATAATCCATTATTCTTGCAACAGGTGGTTTAGCATTTGGAGCCATTATGACTAAATCTAAACCAACTCGTTCAGCCATTTCTAAGGCTTCAGATTTCGATTTAACACCGATTTGTTCTCCATCTTGCCCTATTAAACGTAATTCTTTTGCGCGAATCTTTTCGTTAACTTGAGTCTGATCTTTTGCTATGGTTGACACCTCCAAGATTTTTACGAAATTATCCCAAGCAAAAAGAGCGAGTATATAATATACCCGCTCTTCTCTACACATGATCTTTCCATGTATATATAGACCTGCCAACTGCATTCAGCGTCGCTACAGGTGAGAAGCGGGAGCTTCTACTTGGTTCGTTTCGTATTCAACATTACCTATCTTAGCAACAATACTGATATAAGTCAATACTTTGTTTGAATATTATTTTATTTCATCCATATCCACGTCTTGGCGAAGGTTCACTTTTTCTAATGGTACAATTTTAGTTTTATAGCGTACTTTATGATAAATAAAGAATGCTAGGAATACTGGGATACCCATGTAAGTAATAATAAAGCGATTCAAATTAAAGTCGCCCGTTTGTATAAAATCGACGTCTTGGCCAATGATTACAAGCACACATAGTACGCCTGCGAAAATCGGGCCAAATGGGAATAATTTAGCTTTATATTTCAATTTAGATTTATCATAATTCTGTTTATCAAACGCTTTTCTAAACCTATAATGGCTGACCGCGATACCTACCCAAGCTATGAAACCAGTCATACCACTTGCTGCAACGATGTATTCATACGCATCGCCACTTAAATGTTGTAAAACAAATATGCCAATCACAATGATTGCTGTTGCGATAAGTGATACATAAGGTACACCGCTTTTATTTGTTTTACCAAATATAGGGTATGCTAATTTATCTTTACTCATCGAATATAACATTCTAGTAGAAGCGTACATACCTGAGTTACCCGCTGATAGCACCGAAGTTAAGATGACCGCATTCATAAACGATGCCGCAAATGCTAAACCAGCGTTTTGAAATACAAGCGTAAATGGCGAAGTTGCAATATCATCACCGCCACCCATCAATGATGGGCTATCGTACGGAATCAACATACCAATTACAAAAATAGCTAATATATAGAAAATCAATATTCTCCAAAATACTTGTTTAATGGCTTTTGGCACAGCACGTTCAGGATTTTCAGATTCACCCGCTGTAATACCAATCAATTCAGTGCCTTGGAACGAGAACCCTGCAACTAAGAATACACCTAAAATAGTTAGCAGACTGCCACCCAATCCATCTCCAAGTATTGGGCCGCCACCTTTAGTAAATGTATCGAAGCCAACAAATTCTCCGCCCATAATACCTAAGATGGTTAGTAATCCTATTGCGATAAAGATAATAACTGTTACAACTTTAATTAATGCAAACCAGTACTCGCTTTCACCATATACTCTAACTGATAATGCATTGAGTCCGAATATAATGATTAAAAATAGACAGCTCCAACTCCATGCTGGGATACCTGATAATGGCGTCCAATATTGAATAACTTGGGCTGCAATTGTAACATCAGCTGCAACTGTTATTACCCAGTTAAACCAATAATTCCAACCTAGTGCAAACCCTAATGATGGATCAACAAAGCGTGTCGCATACGTACTGAATGACCCAGATACGGGTAGGTAAGTAGCCATTTCTCCTAATGATGTCATAAGGAAAAACACCATTGCTCCAATAATTGTGTATGCAAGCAATGCGCCTAAAGCGCCTGCATCATGAATTGCGCCACCAGAAGTCATAAACAATCCAGTCCCAATACAACCCCCAATTGCTATCATGGATATATGACGATCTTTCAATCCCCTTTTTACTCCATTATTCTGAATTTCTTCTTTTGCCATAGATGCTCCCTTTCTTTTAAACTTAGAGGTTAACTTACTAATATAATTAAAAACGCAAACTTATAGTAAGTAGTGATATTACCGCTAGAATAATCATGTCGTTTACACAATTTGTCGTAAATTTTTCCCGTATTTGTATGAATGATAATCTTTAACCTAAAATAAAATGGTTGCATACCTATTAGATATGCAACCATTTTAATAATAGCATTTATATAGGTAGCACATCACATATGTGACAGTCCAGTTTCTTTCGATAACTGACCCAACCAACAGCGCATCTGGTCACTGTTGGTTTCGGCGTCTTCACCTTTCACAAATCCTACATATGCCCCAAATAGCTACCGGACTGTTACTGATTAAAAACGCAACCTCTAACTCAAATTCAATATTTTTTATTTCACTAACTTGTAATATACATGATTTCAATAAGAGTTTCAAGACTATCTTTGTTTTTTAAGTCTAATCTCGTCTACAAGTTCCCAAATAAATGTTTCTTTTTCAACAGTTTCTTGATCTTTTGAACCGTATTTTCTTACGTTGACTTCATTGTTCTCAACTTCTTTGTCACCAACTACAAGTTGGTAAGGGATTTTTTGCATTTGAGCTTCTCTTATTTTATACCCCATTTTTTCATTGCGATCATCGATTTCTACTCTCACACCCTGTGATTTAAGCTCATCTTGCAGTTGTCTAGCATAATCATAATGCAAATCTACATTAACTGGTATAATTTCGACTTGTTTTGGTGCCAACCAAGTTGGAAATGCACCTTTCGTTTCTTCAGTTAAGAATGCAACAAAACGTTCCATTGTTGAAACAACGCCACGGTGAATGACAACAGGTCTATGTTGTTCGCCATCTTTACCTATATAAGACAATTCAAATTTTTCAGGAAGTAAAAAGTCTAATTGTGCTGTAGATAATGTTTCTTCTTTACCCATAGCAGTTTGAACTTGAACGTCTAATTTCGGACCATAGAATGCAGCTTCCCCAATGGCTTCTTCATAATCTAAACCAAGTTCATCAACCGCTTCTTTCAACATACTTTCAGCTTTGTTCCACATTTCATCATCATCAAAATATTTTTCTTTATCTTCTGGATCTCTATAACTTAAACGGAAGCTATAATTTTCGAAACCAAAATCCTGATAAACATCAATGATTAAATTAACAACGCGTTTGAATTCTTCTTTAATTTGGTCTGGTCTTACAAAAATATGTGCATCATTCAATGTCATACCTCTCACACGTTGCAAACCAGATACTGCGCCACTTGCTTCATAGCGATGCATTGTGCCTAATTCTGCAATTCTAATTGGTAGTTCACGGTAAGAATGAGGTTTATTTGCATAAATCATCATATGGTGCGGACAGTTCATTGGTCTTAAGACCATTTCTTCATTCTCATCTAATTTCATAGTTGGGAACATATCTTCCTGATAGTGGTCCCAGTGGCCTGATGTTTTATATAAATCCACATTTGCCATTACTGGAGTGTAAACATGATCATAACCCATGCTTACTTCTTTATCCACGATATATCGTTCAATTTCACGACGAATTGTTGCTCCGTTTGGCAACCACAATGGTAGACCTGCACCTACTAATTGGTTGTTCGAGAATAATTCTAATTCTTTACCAATTTTACGGTGGTCACGTTCTTTACGTTCTTCAAGCATTTTTAAATGTGCTTTTAAATCTTTTTTATCAAAGAATGCAGTACCGTATATACGTTGTAGCATTTTATTATCACTATCGCCACGCCAATAAGCACCTGCAGTTGATAATAATTTAAACTCTTTAATTTTTGACGTTGAAGGTACATGGACACCGCGACAAAGATCAGTAAATTCGCCTTGTGAATACAAAGTAACATTTTCATCTGATGGGATTGCATCGATTAACTCTAACTTATACGGATCGTCAGCAAAAAATGTCTTCGCTTCATCTCTTGAAACTACTTTACGTTCAATTGGATAGTTTTCATTAACAATTTGTTTCATTGTTTTTTCTATCTCTTCAAAATCATCAGAGGAAACGCTTTCTGCCATATCAAAATCATAATAAAATCCGCCTTCAATTACTGGGCCAACACCAAACTTCACATCTCCATATAAACGTTTTAAAGCTTGGGCCATAAGATGCGCAGTAGAATGACGCAACACTTCTAATGCTTCCTCACTGCCAGGCGTTACGATTTCAATTTCGCCATCGTTTTCAATTGGACTTGTTAAATCAATTAATTGTCCGTTCAATTTACCAGCGACTGCCTTTTTTCTTAAACCTGGGCTAATAGAATGCGCAATTGTTTCAGTAGTTGTACCCTTATCAAATGCTTTCGAATTACCATCTGGAAATATAATATTTATTTGATCCATTTAAATTCCTCCTATATCTATACTTGCCTTAAATCTTCACGAATAGCTATAACTTACACAAAAATAAAAAGACCCCATCCCTAAAAGGGACGAGGTCTTCGCGGTACCACCCTAATTAAAGTTACAATCATATCAATTGCAACTAAACTCTGCATAAGGTAACGGTCTTGAGCCGGATGTTTATTAAAACATCTATAATGAAGTAGTAATCAATAATGATACTTACCAATTTCTCATCAAACATTGGCTCTCTGTGAAGTATGATATTATTCATCTTGTCTTCATTTTATTTCGCTTGATTTAGATTTAACTATATTATACAACATTTTTTTAAGAATTCAATCGTCTCGATAATTTTTTCCTTCTAAAAAATAGGGTTTTGCCAATGACTTAATCCGTTCCATAATCCGAGCTGCTTTTGTTTTTTCTGTGCCGTCACGTGTGACAGATAAGTGATATTCTAATTCTTCAAAACTTAAATTAGAACTGAAGAATGTTGGTAATTCTTGGACCATTCTATAATGTAACAATGGTCCAATCACTTCATCTCTTGCCCATGGGGTGATTTCTTCAGCACCTATATCATCTAACATAAGGATATGGGACTCGCGGACTTTTGCCAATTTGGTTTCAAAACTACCATCTTTAAATCCACCTTTTAAAGCGCGAATAAACTCAGGTAAATATACAATGGTCGACGAGACTTTTTCAGCTTTTAATTGATTTGCGATTGCACCTAATATAAATGACTTCCCAGTGCCAAAAGGTCCATGTATATATAATCCTTTAACTTGTGGTGTTTTGCTAACTATTTTTTCACAAATATCAGTTGCTGCCATAGCAACATCAATACGATCCCTTCTATCCATATATATATCGCTCAATTTTGCATTCAATGTATCACGTTGCATATGATGTGAAGAGATTAAATGCGCATTAAATTTCTCTTCGTCATATTTTATTTTACAAGGACAAGGAAGGTAACGAATCTTGATATGTTGATTTTCTACGTATAATTCTGGAATATGACCTTTAACAAAGTTAGGACAGTCTTTAAAATCGTGGCCGTCATAATGTTTTTCTTGGTCTTTATATTCTTGCAAAATATTTAAATCTTGGTCGATCATTGCGTTTGTTACTTCAGATTGGTGTGATTCTAAAAATGTTTTTACGTCAGGATCGTTTATGACATCTTTTTTAATCTTTTCAATTCGTTTACTTAAATCTTTAGAATCACCCATAATATGATTGAAAGACTTCATATATTATTCCTCCTCTCTCTTGCTATTTAATCGTTTTAATAACGCTTCACGATCTCTTTTTAATGTTTCATCTTCATCAGCATTTACATTATTATCTGAAGTTTGTGAATTAGAAGCTTTGTTATCACGTTCTTCTAACCATTTCGGTGTCATTTCTCTAGAAACAAGTTGTTTAGGTTTATATTTACCCTTTGTAACTTGATTGGAGTGAGTGTCTTTGGGTTGATTTACCTTCTTCGCGTAATGATAAGCCTGTTCTGCCGTCTTAATTCCCTTTTTCTTCCAATTTGATGCAATTTCAAAAATATATGATTTAGGAAGTTTCATATCTTCTTTTAACATCACGAATTGTAAAAGTATATTAATCACACCAAATGGCAACTGTTCTCTCTCAATCAATTCTTCAATCATGTATTTTTGCTGTGTTGTCGGTTCAGATTCAGACCAAGATGCAAGCATATCAATTGGACTCGTTTCATCTAATTGCTTTAACCAATTGTTAGATGCATCAGATGGTTGTATATTTTCCCCACTATTTTCATTATTATGATAGTTTGTTTCTTGAGCATTCAGTTTCGGCAACTGTTGTTCATGCTCAATAAGATAGTACGTTCTTGCATGTTTACGCAATTCTTCAAAAGAGAGTGTTTGCGCACTCGTAATTGATTTCAAAATAATACGTTTCATGGCTTCTGGTGTTAAACCATATAAAGTTGCAATTTGCGTTATCAGCGTTTTCGCTTCATGATTAATAATCTTTGTACTGATAAAATGGTTTTGTAATAAATCATATAGTGTTTCAAAATCAAAGTGCACATGTGATAAATCCATACCACCATACGCCTCTTCACTTTCAATCTGTTGTGTATCTACAGTCATTGATTTATTAGGCACTTTAAAAACATCAGTAAAAGTACGTGTGACATCTTGGTACTGGTCTAAATCGATAGACACGTAATCCTCAAAATGTGTCTTTAATTGAAAATAGCGTTGTTTACTGACCTCGCTATATAAATATACTGACAGCATAGGGTCATTGAAAAATTGCTGAGATGATGGCGGTTGAATTAATTGATATACAAAAGAAGAATGTTGCTGATTATGGTTAACATAAGATTTTACTAATCCTATGCCCTCTAACAAATCCATTTCTTTTCTAAATTCAAGTAAATTTATCTTCAATTCACTCATGATAATATAATGTGTCAATACCATATCTTGTTTAAATTCAACAAACTGGTTTAAATAATGGTATAAACCAATCGCCTTTGATCCTATCATGGGCGTAAATAATCTATTTAGTATTTCTAAATGTTTATGATTTAGATAAAAACGGCGTATGACATGGAAATCGTCATGTGGCCTCAAACCATAATCATAGGGCTGTAATCCCATTTAAGAATCACTCCGTTTATTCTCTGCTAAAATCCCTTGCATTGATTGCAATAATTGATCAACATCTTTAAATTCTTTATAAACTGACGCAAAGCGTACGTAAGATACTTGATCGACATGCATTAATAAATTCATCACATGTTCTCCTATTTCTCTAGAAGAAATTTCTGCATGTCCTTCATCTCGCAATTTCCATTCTACATTATTTGTAATATCTTCTAACTGTTGATAGCGTACTGGTCTCTTCTCACATGAACGCACTAAACCATTTAATATTTTTTCACGTAAAAATTGTTCTCGTGTACCGTCTTTTTTCACAACGATTAGCGGTCGTTTTTCAATATGTTCGAACGTAGTGAACCTTGTGCTACATTGTTCACATTCTCTTCTACGTCGAATCGCATTTACTTCATCAGCATGTCGTGAATCTACAACGCGAGAGTGCGTTGAACTACATTTCGGGCATTTCATCGAATTACCACCCTCTCAATTTGATTACCTTACATTATACTACAAATCTTTAAGGCACAAAAGATTGCTATTACACAATTCAGCAATTAGTTTTAAAAAGCATTTCGTTTATAATAAATATTTGAAAATAAAAACTCCTTTTAATGTAAGATATCTGTTCTTACTTTAAAAGGAGTTTTGTATTATCTTCAATAATAAATAAATATTCATTCATAATCAATTAATTTAGATAATGTTATATTTTGTGTTTATTAAATAAGGTATTAATGTGCTACGGTTGAAATATTATTTTTTAATAACTGACCAATTTCTTCGGCCACATCAACCACTCTGTTTGAGTATCCCCATTCATTGTCATACCAAGCAATCACTTTTACTTTGTTATCACCCATTATCATCGTACTTTGCGTATCAATAATTGCTGAATGTGGGTTTGTATTAAAGTCCATTGATACAAGCGGTGCATCTTCAGTTGCAATCACATGGTCTAACGGGTGGTTTTTAAATGCTTCGTTAACTTCTTCGGCTGTTACTGAAGTATCTAAATCCACTACTAAATCTACTAAAGATACATTTTTAGTTGGCACTCTTAACGCCATGCCATGTAGTTTACCTTCTAATTCAGGTAATACTTCTTTAAGTGCTTTTGCAGCTCCTGTGGAAGTTGGAATGATGCTTTCATTGCATGAACGTGCACGTCTTAAATCTTTATGTGGATTATCAATGTTGTTTTGGTCATTAGTAATAGCATGAACAGTTGTCATTAAACCATTTTGAATACCAAATTGGTCATTTAATACCTTAGCTACAGGTCCGATACAATTTGTTGTGCATGAGGCGTTGCTAAAGATATCGTATTTTTCGATATCTAATTGGTCATCATTAACACCTTTAACTATCATTTGCACAGCACCGCCTTTAGAAGGCCCTGTTAACAATACTTTTTTAGCGCCAGCTTTAATATGTGCGATAGCTTTATCCCCATGGTTGAATTTACCTGTAGCTTCAATTACAACGTCGATATCTAGTGCTTTCCAAGGTAAATTTTCTGGGTTTCTATCAGCTACAAGCTTAATTTTATGATTATCGACCATTATACCGTTCTCCACCGGTTTTACTTTTAAATCGTAGTTACCGTGTGTCGTATCATAATTGATTAAGTGTGCAATTGTCTCGGGTGGATAGCTAGCATTAATCGCTACTATATTCATATCCTCACGTTTTAATGCAATCCTTAATACCATTCTACCTATTCTACCCATGCCATTAATTGCAATATTTGTCGTCATTCAAAGCACCCCTTGTCTTAGTGTTATACTTTATGGAATTAGTATAACATAAATAGATGAATGAGAAAGCGTTTTCTTGAATAATTTTTAAAAAATTTAAAGTTTATAAAATTGTAAGTTTGCGATATTCATTCTTATCATACAACCAAATAGCTTGATTAATATTTTCATAACCTAAAAAAAAACGAGAGTAGGACAAAATCAAAGTTTTAGTTTGACTTAGTCTCTACACCCGCATTTATAAATTATTGCAATTCATTATTTAACGATTCAATGAACGCAACCATTGTTCATCATTTAAACTTCTTGAGAATGGTCTGTTGCATTCTCAATATAACCTTCATCTACTAATAATTGTTCTAAATTTTGTTTCAACTCTATTTTAGAATCTCTATTATCTATCACATGATCCGCCATTCTACGTTTTTTATCTATAGAAATTTGGCTATATACTCGCGCTTTAGCATCTTCCATAGAAATATCGTTACGTTGCATTAATCTATCTATCTGTATACTTTCTGAAGTGTAAACGAGCCACACCTCATCCACTGTATCTTGTAAATCATTTTCATATAATAAAGGGATATCCATAATAACATTATATCCATCTTCTAAATAAGCTTCTTTTTCTTTTTCCATGATTTCTCTCACAATTGGATGTACGATTTCATTCAATTCTAACCGTTTTTCTGGATGATTAAAGACAAGATCGCCAACATAGGAACGATTCATGTTACCATCTTCACCAATTGCTTCATCTCCAAATGTTGCTCTAACTTGATCAAGGCCTTTCGAACCCTTCTCTACTGCTTTACGTGATGCAATATCAGCATCCACTATTTTAAAGCCATGCACAGATAGTAATTCTGAAACAGTCGATTTACCTGATGCGATACCACCAGTTAATCCAATAACTTTAGGCATAATTTCACTCTTCCTTCATTTTTGACATGTCGGGCAGAAATGACTATTACGTGTTGCAATCACTTGCGTTTCAATATCATTTCCGCACACTTTACATGTCTTTTGTTTATATACGTTTAAATGCATTTGCATCGTACCTGTGCTACCGTCAGCATGACGATAGTCTGAAATGCTAGTACCACCATATTTAATACCCGCTTCTAATACTTCACGAACATAATAAAATAACATTTCTTTTTCTTGATGGTTCAATTCTTTAGACTTGCGTGCAGGGTTAATACCGGCTCTAAATAATGCTTCACAAGCATAAATATTACCACAACCAGAAATCACCCTATGATCTAAAATCATTTGTTTGATTGGTTTATTTTGATATAACCTCTTATCAAACCAAGCCATATAGTGTGATAAGGCCTCTTTGTCAAAAGGTTCTGGCGCAATCTCTAAGAATGATGGATATGCGTCAAAAGAAGCTACATTTCTAATTTCTCCAAATCTACGAATATCTGAATAAACAAGTAGTTTATCATTATTTAATTTAAAAATCACATGCCAATGTTTACGGTAATTAGGGACGTTGATGTCTTCTAATTTATCTACAACAAAAAATCCACCAGCCATGCCTAGATGACTAATTAATATTCTTTGTTCAGAATTATTTTCAATATAAAAAACGATATATTTACTTCGTCGTTCGATATCATATATCGTATAACCTTCAGTATAACGTTTAAATGTATCTAATGCTAAACCTTTTATAATCGTTTCTTTGCCTTTATCTTTACCCTCTATCACTTTATCAGAAAAGATAACTTCTTCAATTTTCTGTCCTTTTACAAAAGGCTTAATCCCCCTTGTAACATGTTCAACCTCAGGTAGTTCAGGCATGTTATTCCCTTCTTTCTATTTTGCATCATACCATGTTTGCCCATAACTAGATTCCACTTTCAATGGAACGTCTAACTTAAGTGCATTATCCATTATTTCTTCAATAAATTTTTCAAAATCGTTTATTTCTTCTTTTGGTAATTCGAAAATCAATTCATCATGAACTTGCAGCAATAATTGCGCATGGAAATTCGTATGTTTGGCTTCATTTGCAAAATATACCATCGCAAGTTTGATAATATCTGCTGCACTTCCCTGTATTGGCGTATTCATTGCTGTTCGTTCAGCAAAACTTCTTAAATTAAAGTTTCTGCTTGTGATATCAGGGATATATCTCCGTCTATGCAGTAATGTTTCTACATACCCTTGTGCTTTACAATCCTTAACGATATCTTCCATATATTGTTTCACACCCGGGAAGCTATCTAGATAATCATCTATGAATTTTTTAGCTTGTTTTCGTGTTATACCTAAACTTTGACCCAAGCCATAATCACTAATCCCATAAACAATACCAAAATTTACTGCTTTAGCTTGTCTTCGCATTAAACTATCTACTTCTTCAGGTGCAACATTAAATACTTTAACTGCTGTTGCAGTATGAATATCTTCATCATTAATAAATGCTTGTTTTAAACTTTCATCTTGCGTAATATGTGCCAATACCCTTAGTTCAATTTGTGAATAGTCAGCTGAGAATATAACATTATTTTCATCACTAGATTTGAATGCTTTTCTTATTTTTCGACCTTCGTCTAAACGCACAGGTATATTTTGCAAATTAGGATCAACTGATGACAAACGTCCTGTTTGAGCCAATGTTTGGTTAAAGCGTGTATGAATACGATTATCTTCACCGATAACCTTTTGTAAACCTTCAATGTAAGTAGACTGTAATTTAGCTAGTTGTCTGTATTCTAAAATATATTCAATAATTGGATGTTCACCTTGTAACTGCTCTAAAACATCTACTGCAGTCGAATAACCTGTTTTAGTCTTTTTAATTACCGGTAATTTAAGTGTTTCAAATAACACAACGCCTAATTGTTTTGGCGAGTTAATGTTAAACGTTTCACCTGCTGCATCATAGATATTCTCAATCAAAACGTCTAATTTACCTTGGATTTCTTTCTCCATTTTTTGTAATTCACTGATTTCTGTATAAATACCAGTTTCTTCCATTTCACTTAATATACGCGCTAATGGTAATTCCAAGTCGTATAATAAATCAGACTGATTATATTCATCTAATTGTTTTTGAATTTTGGATTTGACTTGATCAATCGCTTCAATAATTGTTCCCACATATGGGTTTAATACCTCATCTTCAGGAATATGCTTTTTCTTACCTTTACCATATATTGCAACACTTGATTGTACATAATGTTGGCCATAATTTGCCACTACAGAATTGACATCATCGATTGTACGTGAAGGGTCAATGATATAACTTGCTAACATAACATCAAAAACGATATGTTTGATATTAATATCTAGCCGATGCGCTACGATATAAGATTTTTTAGCATCATAAACAATTTTCTCTGTAGTATCATCTTCTAGCCACGCTACTAATGCAGGGTATGTTTTTATTTGATCTGCATTGATTACTACATGATGCTCACCATCATATAATCCAAATTTTAAAATATTATCTTTTAGATAATTAACACCATCTAATTCAAAATGAATTGTCGCGGAACTTAATGTTTGGAAATCTACATTTGAAAAATCTTGCTCTATCTCAATATCCATTTCTTCTGCACTAGACGTATCATTTGAAACATCCATTTGATTTAAAAGTTGATTAAACTCTAACTTTTTAAATAATTCAACCTTATCCTCAGTATGGGGATGATCTGGTAATTTTGTATCTTCTAGCGCAACTTCAATAGGGCTTTCACAATTAATTGTCGCAAGCGTCTTACTCATTAAAGCATCGTCTTTACTATTTTCAAGTTTTTCTTTTAATTTCTTTCCGGACACTTGGTCAATATGATTATATACATTCTCTACGCTTGAAAATTGCTTCAGCAGTTTAATTGCAGTTTTTTCACCTACCCCTGCTACGCCTGGGATATTATCTGATGTATCACCCATCAAACCTTTCATATCAATGATTTGTGTAGGTGTTAATCCATCATACTTTTCAGCGATAAATTCAGGCGTGTAATGATCTACGTCTGTAACACCTTTTTTAGTATAATAGATTGTAACGTCATCTGTAGCTAGTTGTGTTAAATCACGGTCACCGGTGATGATAATAGTTTGGAAGTTTTCACTATTGGCTTGTTTACTTAAAGTGCCAATAATATCGTCCGCTTCATAATTTTCAAGTTCGTAGCGTTTGATTTGATATGCATCTAATAGTTGTCTAACATAAGGAAATTGTTCACTTAACTCGGGTGGCGTGGATTGACGCCCTCCTTTGTATTCACTGTATTGTTCATGTCTGAATGTTGTTTTCCCTGCATCGAAAGCAACTAAAAAATGTGTAGGCTGTTCTTCTTTAATTATTTTTTCTAGTAACATCGCAAAACCATAAACGGCATTCGTATGGATACCAGCTTTATTTTGTAATAATGGTAATGCGTAGAAAGCTCTAAAGCTTAAACTATTACCATCAATTAAAATTAATTTGTTCAATATTTTAACCTCCAACACATATTTATATACTATTTTAGCATAAATGATATGTTAATCAGTATTCATTCGACATACAGATTTCTAAAAGAGCTTTTTAAAAGCGATAATAAAAATAAATCAATCGATTTAACCCTAAATTGCTAGGGTTAAATCGATTGAAATGATTGGTTATAGACATATTCTATTCGAAAAATGTTACTCTAAACGTCGAACCTTTTTCCAGCTCACTAAATACATTGATTCTGCCGTGGTGTGCTTCCATAATATGTTTAGTGATTGACAGACCAAGTCCTGTGCCACCAGAATCTCTGCTTCGAGCTTTATCTACACGGTAAAAACGTTCGAATATATGTTTTTGGTCTTGCTCACTTATACCAATACCAAAATCTTGAACTTCTAAAATACGCTTATTGCCTTCTTTAAAAACACGCACAATGACTTCTTCTGAAACTTTAGAATAACTTATCGCATTGGATAGCAGGTTAAGTGCTACTTGTGAGACTTTATCCTTATTTGCTTCGATAATAATATCACGATTAATTTCGTTAACGATTGTGATGTTTTTATTTTCAGCGATATTTTGCATGTTTTTTATTGTAGTTTCTGCGATTTCGGATAAGCTTGTAGGCTCTGTTTCTAATTGTGTCTGCTGTTCCACATGAGACAAATCTAACAAATCATAAACTAACGTTTCAATACGGTTAGATTCTTTTGAAATGATTTCTAGGAAATCGTTTAACGTTTGTGCATCGTCTTTAGCGCCGTCTAGTAAAGTTTCTGCAAAGCCTTTAATTGATGTAATAGGTGTTTTTAATTCATGTGATACATTGGCAACAAATTCGCGTCTTAAATTTTCTAATTTTTTTAAATTTGTTATATCATGCAGCACGACCACCATACCATATAAATTTTTTTTGTTTTTAGATAAAATTGGAATACACGCTGTATCAAAGTATTTTTGATGTACTTGGTCAATCGTTAATTTGATTTGATCATATGTAGATTTTTCTACTTTAAATGCTGCAGCAATCAATGGTTGTATCTCAGGATCAATAAAATCAATATAATTTTTATGTTCTACTGCATCCTCAGGGTTAAATACATCATAATATGATCTATTAGCTACTACGATGTCTCCATATTTATCAATCATTAAAATTGAGCTAGGTATGTTTTCTATTGTTGTCTTCAAACGGTTAGATTGCAATTTTTGTTTGTGATTCAATCGCTGTAGTCTTCTAGCTAACTCATTTGTGGTAACAAATAGCTCTCTTGTTTCTTTGACATTGCTTTCAGGCACTCTGACATGGTAATAACCTTCAGCTAAAAGATTTGTTGCGTATGTGACTTCGTTGATAGGTCTAATGTAAGTCCTATTAATGCTTCTAACAACAAAGAAAATGATAATTAAAACAAACAAACCGATTAGTCCCACGTATTTCCAAATACCAACTTGTAATTCAAAAATTTCATTATCAATACTACTAATTATAATATCTTTATCTTTTAAAGACGTTTTGAAAGTGTACCTATGATTGTCTCCTACTTTATCGTATATCAACTTAGAAGGGTTCGCTTCATTATTAATATCTTTATTAATATGAGTGCCTTCATTTGTGGAAAATATTTTGTCGTTATCTTTAGTAATGAATAATGTGAATTTTTCACTCTTAGCAATGTCTTTAATTTCATTTGTTTTATCTTGATTGTATAAGCTTACGAGATGTTGTGCTTGATGTTCTAAGTCGCCTTCTTGGTTTGAAATAACAGTATTATAAATAACATGTGTAATAATCGCACCTAACGCAATAAAACTAACGATAACAATTGTACATAATAAAAATAATAGTCTCTGGTGAAACTTCAGCATTAAACTTTAGGTCTTTCCAACTTATAGCCTAAGCCTCTAACTGTTTTTATCAATTTAGGCTGCTTAGGATTTTCTTCCAATTTATCTCTCAAATGACTAATATGTACATCCACAATTCTTGAATCGCCAGCAAATTCATAATTCCAAACAGAGTTTAACATATGTTCACGCGTTATAACTCTTCCTTGTCTTTCTATAAGGTATAACAATAATTCGAATTCTTTAGGTGTTAATTCGAGTAATTCATCTTCACGATAAACTTCAAAGTATTCAGGTCTAATTCTTATTGAACCAATTAAAATATCATCTTCGTCTTCATCACCTGGTACAGCCTCACTTATCATTGCTGAGCGCCTTAAAATTGCCTTGACTCGAGCTACCACTTCCCGTGGAGAGAATGGTTTTGTCATATAATCATCTGCGCCAAGCTCTAGGCCTAACACGCGATCAAATTCATCATCTTTAGCAGTTAACATTAAAATTGGCACTAAATTTTTGTCTGAACGAATCGTTTTACACACTTCGATACCGTCTTTTTTAGGAAGCATAACATCCAATACAACCAATTCTGGATTTGAAGTATTTACTTTTTCTAAAGCTTCTTCGCCATCATAAGCAACTTCCACTATGTATCCAGCTTGCTCTAAATTATATTTTAACAAGGTTACGATTGATTGCTCATCATCTACTACAAGTACTTTTTGTGACATAGTATACCTCCAATTTTATGATTACAAATTAATTATAACTTATATTTTAATAAAAATAACATACTTAAAAGTATTTTTACATAAACTTAATAAATCATTGATCGTTAGTTATTTGTAAAATAATTACAAAAAAATTGTATTTTCTTATTTAACAAATCACTAAGGGATTTCAAGATAAATAATTTAAGCCTAAGTATTTAAAAAGTTAATATTTACTTAACATTTACTTTATATTTCAACGCTTATATTTTCTATTATAAGCAAAAATAATTTAGTTATCACTATTTAATATCTCCTTCTTAGATAAATTTAAATAAAAAAGGAGCAAGATAGAAATCATAACGTCATCTGATTTCTATGCTTACTCCTGTAAAAGTATTTCAATTTATATAAACACTTACTTTGATGATATATTACTTAATGTTTTTAATAAGTTCGTCTGCAAATTCAGAAGTTGATACTTCTCTAGCGCCGTCCATTAAACGTGCAAAATCGTAAGTGACAACTTTTGAAGCAATTGTTTTCTCAATAGATTCAGTTATCTTGTCAGCAGCTTCTTGCCAACCTAAATGTTCTAACATTAAAGATGCACTTAGAATCTCAGAAGATGGATTCACCTTATTTAACCCAGCGTATTTAGGAGCAGTGCCATGTGTAGCTTCAAAAATAGCATGACCCGTTTCATAGTTAATGTTTGCCCCTGGCGCTATTCCAATTCCACCAACTTGTGCTGCTAATGCGTCTGATACATAATCCCCATTAAGGTTCATAGTAGCAACTACATCATGATCTGCAGGACGCGTTAAAATTTGTTGTAAGAAAATATCTGCAATTGAATCTTTAATAATAATCTTACCGTCTTTTTCAGCTTGTTCTTGAACTTTATTTGCTTTTTCTTTACCATCTTTTTCAACAATTTCATCATATTGTTGCCATGTAAATACTTTATCACCAAATTCATTGTGTGCTAAATCATAGCCCCATTGTTTAAACGCGCCTTCAGTAAACTTCATGATATTACCTTTATGCACTAAAGTTACTGATTTGCGATTGTTATCTAATGCATAGTGAATCGCTGCACGCACTAAACGCTCTGTACCTTCCTTAGAAACAGGTTTTACACCAATGCCTGAAGTTTCTGGGAATCTAATATTTTTAGCACCCATTTCATCTTGTAAGAAGTCAATTAACTTTTTAGCTTCTGGCGTACCTTCTTTAAATTCAATACCCGCATAAATATCTTCAGTATTTTCTCGGAAGATAACCATATCTGTATCTTCTGGGCGTTTAACTGGTGAAGGCACACCTTGGAACCAACGTACAGGTCTTAGGCAAGTAAATAAATCAAGTTCTTGACGTAAAGCAACATTTAAAGAACGGATACCACCACCAATTGGTGTCGTAAGCGGACCTTTAATTGCAATTAAATATTCATTAATTGTATCTAATGTTTCTTTAGGTAGCCATTCACCTGTTTCGTCGAATGCTTTTTGGCCAGCTAATACTTCTTTCCACTCAATTTTCTTTTCGCCGTTATAAGCGTTTTCAACTGCTGCATCAATCACTCTGCTTGCTGCTGACCAAATATCTGGCCCAATACCGTCACCGATAATATAAGGAATAATAGGATTGTTTGGAACTGTTAACCCTTCTGATGTTTTAACTACTTTTTCTCCTGCCATGTAAATATACCTCCGTAATTTGAATTGTTTTTTAGTTCAATAGTTTTATAATTTTTAAAAAATGAGTAATATTCAGATTATCTTTCTTCTATTGGTGCATAAGTTCTATTTGTTTCACCAATATATTGTGCTCTTGGACGCATGATTCTATTATCTCTGTATTGTTCTAGTATATGCGCAATCCACCCGGAAGTTCTACTTACTGCAAAAATAGGTGTAAATAAGTCATGTTCAATATTCATGCTATGGTATACAGTCGCACTATAGAAGTCAACATTTGCGATAAGGCCTTTTTCTTCTTGCATTTTATCAGCTATCTTAACTGAGATATCAAATAACTGACTTTGGCCTGTTTCAGAAGTTATCTTTTTACTCATCTCTTTTAAGAATTTAGCTCTTGGGTCACCATTTTTATACACACGATGGCCAAAGCCCATTATTTTTTCTTTATTTTTAATTTTATTATCAATGTACTCATCTACTTCATCAATTGATTTAACCTCTGAAAGCATACTCATTACACGTTCATTTGCCCCACCATGTAATGGCCCTTTTAATGAACCAACAGCTGCTACAATGCCAGAATACATATCAGATAACGAAGATACTGCACATCTAGCAGTAAACGTAGAAGCATTTAGTTCATGATCCGCATGTAATACTAATGCTTTATTAAATGCTTCAACTTCGATGTCTGTTGGTAATTCACCACGCAACATATACAAGAAGTTTGCGGCATAATTTAAATCACTGCTCGGTTTGACAGGTTCTTTGCCATCTCTTACTCTGGCGTATGCAGTAACAAGAGACGCAATTTTTGCTTGGATACGTACGGCACGTTCCATTGTCTGATCATCGCTTTCATCCTCGGCATGTTCATCAAAGTGAGCGATGTAAGACACTGATGTTCTTAGCGCTGTCATTGGATGTACATTGCTTGTTGCATACTCTTTGAAATGATTATATACCCTAGGGTTTAAAGTCATATATTTAAAGAGTTTTTCTTTAAATGCTTGCAGTTCCTCTTTATTAGGTAATCGATAGTGCCATAGTAAAAAGACAACTTCTTCGAATTCAGCATTTTCAGCTAAGTCATCAATTTCATAGCCTGCGTATGTAAGTTGACTATCAATAATTGAGCTTACTTTAGTTTCTGATGCAATTACCCCTTCTAAACCTTTTTGTAACTCTGCCATATATATTCCCCTTTTCTATTTCATAATGAAATGGCTTTCATAGACCATTATAGACAATATTTACGTTTTTGTGAATATTTCAGTTTATAATCACACCAATCATTAAGAAATGATAATTAGTTTATATGCCCTTAAACACGCCATATGATTGCGTGTTGCTATATTCTCATTCTAATATGTAATTACCCTTTCTTCAATTTATAATGATTTTTAATTGGTTATCGTGATTAATAACAAATTGTTAATATAAATTTACACTAACACTAGTCTATAAAAATAAAAAAAGAGTTGTTTTATTTTAAGTTGAGTATCATAATAATAAATAACTTAATAAAGGAGTTAAAACTTATGTCAAAACAACAGTTACAAAGAGAATTGAGCAATCGACATATTCAGTTAATTGCTATCGGAGGTGCTATCGGCACAGGTCTCTTTTTAGGCGCTGGACAAACAATAGCTTTAACTGGCCCTTCAATTTTACTGACATACATTATTATCGGGTTTATGCTATTTATGTTTATGAGAGGATTAGGAGAAATACTAGTAACAAACACTCATTTTAGATCTTTTGCCGATGTGACAAATCAATATCTCGGTCCGTTTGCTGGATTCGTTACTGGGTGGACATACTGGCTATGTTGGATTATAACTGGTATGGCTGAAGTTACAGCAGTGGCTAAATACGTCAGTTTTTGGTTCCCACATATCCCTAACTGGATAAGCGCTTTGTTTTGTGTACTGATTTTAATGTCATTAAATTTGCTTAGTGCCAAATTATTCGGAGAATTAGAGTTTTGGTTTTCAATTATTAAAGTAGTTACTATCTTGGCACTTATTTTCGTTGGTATTGTGATGATTGTAATGGCATACGATACACAATTTGGTCATACATCGTTAACAAATTTATATAATAATGGGATTTTTCCTAAAGGTGTTAGTGGATTTCTAATGTCATTTCAAATGGCCTTATTTTCTTTTGTTGGTATTGAATTGATTGGCGTTACTGCTGGAGAGACAAAAGATCCAACTAAAACAATTCCTAAAGCCATCAATAGTGTGCCTATAAGAATTCTAGTATTCTATGTCGGTGCTTTAACGGTAATTATGTCTATCATCCCTTGGAACAACATCAATCCTGACGAAAGCCCTTTTGTTAGACTATTTGCTTTAATCGGTATTCCATTTGCAGCCGGTATCATTAACTTTGTCGTCTTAACTGCTGCAGCGTCATCTTGTAACAGCGGCATATTCTCTAATAGTCGTATGCTATTTGGCTTATCAAATCAACAGCAAGCGCCGCCTATTTTTGAAAAAACAAACAAAAACGGCGTACCTCATATAGCCATTTTCGTTTCATGTGCGCTGTTATTAATATCCGTATTGTTGAATTATATTATTCCAAATGCAACATTAGTATTTACATATATTACGACTGTATCTACGGTATTATTTCTAATTGTTTGGGCGTTAATTATTGTGGCGTATATTAATTATCATCGCCATAACCTTGAATTGCACAAAAAAGCTACCTATAAATTAATCGGTGGTAAATATATGGGATACATCATTTTGATTTTCTTTTGCTTAGTATTTTGTTTATTGTTCGTAAACGTAGATACAAGAAGAGCAGTTTTTTTAACACCTATATGGTTTATCATATTAAGCCTGATGTATTTAAGATATAAAAAAGTGGCAAATATTAATTTAAAATAATTATAATATAATAACTCAAAATGATAAAGGTAAATAGTATCTATTTTATCATTTTGGTTATTTATAGCGATTAGCATCAGAAAATATAACAGAATGTTTAAAAATGCAGTTTTTATTCCGTTTTCGATTTTATAAAAACAAATAAAGACCGAGACATAAAAAAGATGTCTCGGTCTCTTTAACGATATAGCAGTAGATAACTGGAATCAAAATAGGCTTATATCAAATTTTTAATTTTTACCACTCAAACAAGTGTATGTTAAAAACATTTAAGAAAAATTAAGTTGTTATATGAGTTCTCTTTATTAAGTAAGCAACACATTTTCATCTTTGAGCCTGATTTCGATTCAATTAATTAAAGTACGTTAGCATAACCTTCAAACACTTTACTTTGATTTGCATCTACAGTTATCAAGATATCATTTTGAATTTCTTCTGTTGCATTTTCAACTCCAACAATAGTAGGGATGCCTTTTTCTAAACCAATAATGGCACTTGGTGAAGTAATTCCATTTTCTTCTGCAATTAATCCCCCTGCTTGTTCAATATATGGCACAAGCGTTTCATCTACTGAAGAAGTGACAATAATTGTTTCAGATAGATCTTTACCTTCTAGTTCACTCGCGTTTTTGACAACTAATGTGTTTCCTACAACTGAGTTTCTGCCAATACCTTGACCTTTAGCCAATTCATCACCTACAAGATGTAATTTCATCATGTTTGTAGTACCTTTCTCACCTGTAGGTACACCAGCAGTAATAATAATTAAATCACCGTTTTGAACTTTTTCAGTCTCAACAGCTGTAGCTACTGCTGTATTCAACATAGCATCTGTTGTTTTACGTCCTTCTTTAACTACAGGGTAAATGCCCCATACTAGTGCACATTGACGTGCAGTTTCAACGTGAGGTGTAACTGCAATAATATCTGATTTAGGACGATATTTAGAAATCGTTCTAGCTGTAGAACCACTTTCAGTTGCTGCGACAATTGCTTTTACATTTAAATTCAGTGCTGTATGTGCGACAGATACACCAATAGCATTCACTAGTGAAGTTTGCACAAGTTTTGTACGGTCAGATAATAAACGTTTATAATCTTGTGCAGCTTCAGCTGAGATTGCAATATTACGCATTGTTTTAACAGCTTCTTCTGGATATAGGCCAGCAGCAGTTTCACCTGAAAGCATAACTGCGTCTGTACCATCATAAATAGCATTAGCAACATCACTTGCTTCAGCGCGCGTAGCACGTGGGTTGCGTTGCATTGAATCTAGCATTTGAGTAGCTGTAATAACTGGTTTACCTAATTTATTACATTGTCTAATTAAGTCTTTTTGTACCATTGGTACTGATTCTGGCGGTATTTCAACACCCATATCACCGCGCGCAACCATTAAACCATCAGAAACTTCAAGTATTTCTTTAATGTTATCAATACCTTCTTGGTTTTCAATTTTAGGAATAATGCTGATGTTTGTATTTTTACCTTCTTCAAGTAATTTACGTATATCTAACACATCACTTGGGCGACGTACAAAGCTTGCTGCAATGAAATCAATATTTTCACTTATACCAAATTTAATATCTTCAGCATCTTTATCTGTAATTCCAGGTAAACTTACTTTAACACCCGGTAGGTTAACGCCTTTTTTATTTTTTAACTCTCCAGTATTTAATACATCACAAATAACTTCGCCATTTGTTTTATCTATTTGTTTTACTTGTAATTCGATGAGACCATCATCTAATAAAATATATGACCCTTCTTGAACATCATTTATTAGATTATCGTAAGTTACTGAGAATTTATCTGGTGTACCTTCAACTTCAGTCATACTTACGATGACTTCCGTACCTTTTTCAAGTTCAATAGCACCATCTTTCATGTTGTGAGTACGGATTTCAGGACCTTTAGTATCTAAAAGTATCCCAACAGTTTTACCCAATCTTTGTGATACTTCGCGAATTCTATCAATTCTAGCTTTATGTTCTGCATGGTCACCATGTGAGAAATTCAATCTTGCTACGTTCATTCCAGCTTTAATTAATTTCTCAAGCATTTCTTCAGATTCTGATGCAGGTCCAATTGTACAAACAATTTTAGTTTTTCTCATTATTAATGCCTCCCAGTATTTTATATCGATAATTCATTTGTTAGAGCATAAGTTTCGAAATCAAACTTGTGTTCATTAGCTCTGAATATTTCTTCAAACGATGTGTCTGTTAATTCATTGTTGCGGATACCAACGCCAATTGCTGTTTTTCCTTCAAGTAATAAGTCTACAGCATGCCCACCCAATCGTGAAGCGAGCACTCTATCTGCACCACTTGGGCTGCCACCACGTTGGATATGTCCTAATACAGATACACGAGCATCAACATTAATATATTTAGTCAATTCATTCGCGCAATCTTCACCAGACATACATCCTTCAGCTACCATAACAATTGAGTGTTTCTTTCCACGTCTTATACCATTATCAATCTTTTCAGCGACTTCTTTAATGTCTGTTTCAACTTCAGGAACAATAATTGTTTCTGCACCTACTGAAAGGCCTGCCCAAAGTGCTAAGTCCCCGCAATCGCGACCCATAACTTCAATGATAAATGTTCTTGCATGGCTTGAAGCCGTATCTCGTATCTTGTCGACACAATCAATAATTGTATTTAAAGCTGTGTCAAAACCAATTGTAAAGTCCGAACCGTTAATATCATTATCAATCGTTCCTGGTACGCCAATCGTTTGGATTTCTTGGCATTCTTCGCTTATACGTTGTGCACCTCTATAGCTACCGTCTCCACCAATAACTACTAAGCCTTCAATACCTCTTTTACGTAAATTTTCTATTGCTTTTTTACGTACCTCTGGTTCTTTAAATTCAGGACATCTTGCCGAATATAAGAATGTTCCGCCGCGTTGGATTGTATCTCCAACAGAACCGAGTTCTAACTTCTCGATATCATCGTTTAATAAGCCTTGATAGCCTTGATAGACACCATAAACTTCAATATTATTATAAATCGCTTTTCGAACAACAGCTCTTATAGCTGCGTTCATGCCTGGTGAATCTCCACCGCTAGTCAACACTGCAATTTTTTTCATGACGACATACCTTTCTAACATGTATTTCTTATTCTAAAAATACCATAAAATCATATAAGGTGCCATTAAAATAAGGCATCATAACTAATGTAAACGTTTTTAATTATAATAAAAAATAATTTTACAATTAGTAAGCGTTTCCTTTCATAACCCCTCCTAAAATATTCCAACTATATCTTACATTACCTTTAACTTATATTTAATAAACAATAATATTATTTTTTATACTTCTTCTTAAATTATTACAATAAAAATAAGAGCGATAATATAGAATCANNTCTATATTATCGCTCTTTTGCAGGCGTTTAAATTACTATCAGAATAGATGCACCTATTCATTGAAGCAAAGTAAACGATGTAGATGAGTATTATAATTTTTTTAATAATTATTCATTAAATGACCCAATATTTCTAAATTTATCATAACGGTCATCTACTATTTGTTGTTTATCTAGTGGACTTAATTCAGTTAAATGTTGTAAAAAAGCTTCTTTAATACTTTGAGCTTGTGTCTCAATATCATGATGAGCGCCGCCTAAAGGCTCTTTCAAGACTTGGTCTGCAATTTTCAACTCGCGCAAATCTTCTGCTGTGATTTTCATTGTTTCTGCCGCAATTTGTGCAAGATTACTATCTTTCCATAATAACGCAGAAGCACCTTCCGGCGAAATCACTGAATATGTACTGTTTTCAAGCATTAATAACCGATTAGACACGCCTAAACCTAAAGCGCCGCCGCTGCCACCTTCACCAATTACAATGGCAATAACGGGAACTTTAAGCGAAGCCATTTCAATTAAATTTTTAGCAATAGACTCGCTTTGGCCACGTTCTTCGGCCGCTTTACCTGGATATGCCCCCTTAGTATCAATAAAGGTAAAAACAGGTCTGTTAAATTTTTCAGCTTGTTTCATTAAACGTAAAGCTTTTCTATATCCCTCAGGATGCGCCATTCCGAAGTTGCGGTAAATATTATCTTTCGTATCTTTACCACGTTGTTGTCCAACGACCGTAACAGCTTGTCCATTTAAATAACCAATACCACCAATCATTGCTGGGTCATCTCGAAAGTTACGATCACCATGTAATTCCATGAATGAATCAAAAATGTATGGAATATAATCTAACGAGGTAGGTCTTTCCTGTAAGCGTGCTAATTGCACACGATCCCAAGGTTTTAAATTGGTATAAACTTTTTGGGTTTCACGATCCAGCGATGCTTCAAGCATATCAATTTCTTCCTGTAAATCCACATCATTTTTTTCTTGAGAATCTTTCAGTGATTCAATTTTATTTTTTATTTCAAAAAGTGGCTTTTCAAAATCAAGCATTTGTTTTCACCTCTTGGTGCATTTTTAAAATATTAGATAGCGTCATTTTCATTTCTTTTCTATGTACCACTTTATCTAATTGTCCATGTTCTAATAAAAATTCAGCAGTTTGGAAGTCATCCGGTAATTTCTCGTTAATTGTTTGTTCAATTACACGTCTACCTGCAAAACCTATTAGTGCTTTTGGTTCACTTAAATTAATATCACCAACGGAAGCAAAACTAGCTGACACTCCACCTGTAGTTGGGTTTGTAATATAAGAAATATATAACAAACCTGCATCCATATGTTTTTTAAGCGTAACGCTTGTTTTACCCATTTGCATTAATGAGATAATTCCTTCTTGCATTCTGGCGCCACCACTAGCAGAAAATAATATAAATGGCAAACGGTGTTCCGTACAGTGTTCAATTATTCTACAAATTTTTTCACCTACAACGGACCCCATACTTCCCATTCTGAATCTAGCGTCCATAACAGCTATGCCATATTCGATACCTTCTAAAGTTGCTGTACCTGTGACAACAGCCTCATTTAATTCTGTTTTCTGTTGGTCTTTTTGAATTTTTTCTTCATAACTTGGAAAATCTAATGGATTCGCAGAGGTCATGCCTTTATCAAACTCTGTGAATGTACCTTCATCAGAAATAGCTTCAATTCGTTTATGTGCAGTTAGCGCTATATGATGGTCACAGTTGAAACATACGTTTAAATTTTCAGCTAATTCTTTTGTATACATTATTTTTTTACATTTTGGACATTTCGTCATAATTCCCGCTGGAACATCACTTTGTTTTGAATCAGAAACAGTTACATACTTTTTCTTTTTACTACTTCGATTGAAAAAATCTTTAAACATTGGTAAACCTCCACATAACCATTGCTGTCTTCCTTATACTTCACACGCAATATTTCAAGACTAGCATTCATGAATATTATTTGTCTAAATCTGTTAATTTCATTGTTTTATTATAAATTTCTTCTGGATCCATATCTATTCTTGCCACCCCTGTTTCCATTGCAGCTTTTGCAACTTCTCTAGCAACTGAAGGTGCCACGCGTTTATCAAATGGACCAGGGATACAATAATCTGGATTTAATTCTTCCGATTTAATTAAATTAGCAATTGCTTCCACAGCAGCTTGTTTCATTTCTTCATTTATATGAGTAGCTTCCACATCTAACGCCCCTCTAAAAATACCTGGGAAAGCAAGCACATTATTGATTTGGTTTGGGAAATCGGAACGACCCGTACCAATTACTTTAGCGCCCGCTTCTTTTGCTACCTCTGGATTAATTTCAGGATTTGGGTTAGCCATTGCGAAGATAATTGGGTCTTGAGCCATTGATTCAACCATTTCTTTTGATAATAAGTCAGCAACAGAAACACCAATAAATACATCAGCATCTTTAATGACATCATTTAAAGAGCCTTCAACTTTTTCTCTGTTTGTCCATTTAGCAACAAATGATTTAGTATCATTCATACCGTATGAACGTCCTTCATAAATAGATCCTTTAGAATCACACATGATCATATCTCTAACACCATATGAATATAATAATTGTACGATAGCCATACCTGCAGCGCCTGCACCGTTAAGCACAACTTTAATATCTGACAAATCTTTATCCACGATACGAAGTGCATTAATCATACCTGCAACAGTTACAATTGCTGTACCATGTTGGTCATCGTGAAAAACAGGTATTTTTGTCTCTTTTTTTAAACGTTCTTCTATTTCGAAACAACGTGGGGCTGAAATATCCTCTAGGTTAATCCCGCCATAGTTAGGTTCTAATAACTTTACAGTATTAACAATTTCATCTGTATCCGTTGTATTTAACGCAATTGGCACGCCGTCTATGCCAGAAAAACTTTTGAACAAAACTGCTTTCCCTTCCATGACTGGAATACTCGCTTCTGCGCCAATATTACCGAGTCCTAATACAGCTGTACCATCAGTAACAACTGCTACAGTATTGGCTTTCATCGTATATTCAAATACTTTGCGTGGGTCTTCGTGTATTTCTTTACATGGCTCTGCTACGCCAGGTGAATATGCTAAGCTTAATTCTTCTTTATTGGTTACTTGGACTTTCGGTGTAACCTCTAATTTGCCTTGGTTTACTCTATGCATTTCTAATGCATCGTCTCTCAACGTCATGTAAATCTACCCCTTTACATTCAATGATTATAAACAGCTCATATATATTTTTATTACAATCTAACATAAATTACAAATGATATCGCTAACATTAAATCAGTGATCTTTTTTGTTAACCTTTGTAATAAAAACATATATTTCAATTATTCAAGTGAAGCATTATTCATATTATAAACTGATGGCAAGTATCTACTTAACCATCAGTTAACTATACCATAGTTTACAGTCTTGATAAAGCTAAATTATCCTTATATCCCACGGTGAGAATTTAGAAATAAGCATTTTGATTTTCTCTTTTTCACGAGAGATAAAACCGATGTTTTTAAATTGATTTTGATTTTCTTGAAAATACGTCACAGGAATATCACCTGTGGTTTCTTGTTCTTCCAACCATTGTTCTATTTCAGTAAAATCTTCTAAATTTCTAATTATAATTTGTTCGGCATGTGTTAACTTATAATCTTCAAATGTTGGTACATCTTCCATTTGATTGATTATAAGTTGTTTTTTATTATTTCTGTTTTCAAATTTACCCTTTACTATCAATGTATCTTCTGTATTTAAAATTGATTCATATTTTTTATAAGCATCAGGAAATACGACGCCATCTAGATTATTGATACCATCGTTCAAAGTTATAAACGCCATGTTTTGACCATTTTTAGTACGAATGCGTTTCAACTGATCAATTTGAACAAATATAGGTTGATTATCTCGTGCATTATTTAATTTATATATGCCGAGATATTGCTTTTGTTCAAATGCTTTTTCTACTGGATGGGTTGATACATAAAACCCTAAATATTCTTTTTCATAATCACTTAGCACTTTATCCGGCAATTCTTCTTTTTCTTCGTATGAAATTTTAGGCGTTAACACGTCAAAAATAAAACCATCTTGTTCCACGTCAGAGACGTCATCAAGCACTTGGTCTATAGAGTGTAATAAAGTAGCACGGTTTTTTCCAAAGGAATCAAAGGCTCCAACTAAAATTAATGCTTCAAGTAATTTTCTAGACTTGATTCTTTTTGGTATGCGACGTGTAAAATCAAAAAAGTCTTTATATATACCATTTTCTTTTCGCTCATCAACAATGAGTTTGACACTTTGATATCCAACACCCTTAATTGCACCTAAAGATAAATAAATACCCTTCTTATTAGCTTTGTAAAACCAATGGCTTTCATTGATGTTCGGTGCCAATACCTTGAGTTGTTGATGTTTAGCTTCATCAATAATTTGTGCCGTCTTCTTCTCACTACCAATTGAATTGCTTAATATATTTGCATAAAAGTAATTCGGATAATGTACCTTTAAATACCCCATAATATAAGCAATTTTTGAATAACTAACAGCATGCGCACGTGCAAATCCGTAATCAGCAAACTTTAAAATCAAATCAAATATTTGTTTGCTTAAACTAGTCTCGTAACCATTTTTCAATGCGCCATCAACAAAATGCTGTCGTTCGCTTTCTAACACTGCGCGGTTTTTTTTACTCATCGCACGTCTTAATATATCGGCTTCTCCATAGCTGAAATTAGCAAACTTACTTGCGATTTGCATGATTTGTTCTTGATAGATAATGACGCCGTACGTCGTTTTTAAAATAGGTTCTAAATCTTTATGGAGATACTGTACTTTCTCTGGAGCGTGCCTTCTCGCAATATAGGTTGGGATTTCTTCCATAGGACCTGGTCTATACAACGACGTTACAGCTACAATATCTTCAAAGTGCTGTGGCTGTAATTTTTTCAATACATTTCTGATACCATCCGATTCTAATTGAAATATTCCTGTTGTATTACCTTGAGAAAGGAGTTGAAATACTTTTTTATCATCAAATGGAATGGCTTCTATATCTATATCAATACGCAAATCTTTCTTAACTTGTTTAACAATTTGATGGATAATAGATAAATTTCTCAAACCTAAAAAATCAATTTTCAACAGACCGATACGTTCAGCTTCTGTCATCGTCCACTGTGTTAATAATCCAGCGTCACCTATTGTTAATGGTGTGTACTCATATAACGGATGATCATTAATGATAATACCTGCTGCATGTGTTGAGGTATGACGTGGTAAGCCTTCTAATTTTTTACAAATTTCAAACCAACGTTCATGACGGTGATTTCTATGGACAAACTGTTTAAAGTCGTTGCGTTCATAAGTTTCATCTAACGTAATACCAAGTTTATGAGGAATTAAAGATGAAATTTCGTTTAATGTAATTTCGTCAAACCCCATAATTCGACCAACATCTCTCGAAACTGCTCTAGCTAATAAATGTCCAAATGTCACAATTCCAGCTACATGGTTATCACCATATTTTTCTTGTACATAGCGAATCACTTTCTCTCTATGCGTATCTTCAAAATCTATATCAATATCAGGCATCGTGACGCGTTCTGGGTTTAAAAAACGCTCGAATAATAAGTTATATTTGATGGGGTCAATGGTTGTAATATCTAATAAATAACTGACAAGTGAACCCGCTGATGAACCCCGGCCAGGCCCCACAAATACACCATTTGTTTTTGCGTAGTGTATTAAGTCACTCACAATAAGAAAGTAATCTTCAAACCCCATGCGCGTAATAATATCATATTCATGTACGAGCCTTTTATTGTAGCCTTGTTTAATTTCAGAAGATAAATTTAATTTTTTTAAATTTTGTTGCAATGTTTGATATAGATAATCTTTGGATGATTGATTGTCTGGTGTTTTAAACTTAGGTAATAATGACTGATGATATTGCAATTCGGCTTTACAAATCGTTTCAATGTAGTTGGTATTTTGCCAAACTTCGTCACTTAAATCTAATGTGTCCAATTCATTCAGACTAAACAAATGTGCGTTATATTCGTGTTCTTCTTTAACTAAATCTAATTTCGAATTATCTCTAATAGCTGCTAAAGCAGTTAAAGTATCGCCATCTTCTTGGTTTAAATAACTCGTACTTTGTGCCCAAACAACCGGTAAATCAAATAGTTTTTGACTCGTGTGATTTAGAAATACTTCATCATCATTCGAAAAAGTTTGTAGTAAACTTTGGTGTTCCTCTACTACATTTTTAAATATTACAACAAAATTATCATTATATTTTTTCAACCATTCAAACGATGTTTCTGATTTTTCTTTCATTTTGATTGCAGATGATAATTTAAATAAATCTTTTAAACCTTGATTGTTTTTCGCAAGGATGATTGTTTCTACTGAGACCAAACCATCTGTCACATAAGTAGTCATGCCGAATATAGGATGGATATTTGCTGCTATACATGCATCATAAAACTGAGGATAGCCATATAAAACGTTGGTGTCTGTAATTGCTAATGAAGTGTAGCCTTCTTTTGCCGCTTTTGTGATACAATCTTTTATCTTAATGCTAGAATTCAACAAATCATACGATGTATGAATATTTAAATGCGCAACCATTAGCAAATACCTCCTATGTCATTACAATTTATTATTTAACGCTTCAGCTAACACTTCAAATTGCGCCCAATCTGCTACAGAAACTCCTGACGCATTTGGATGGCCCCCGCCGCCAAATTCGTTTGCTATATCATTAATAACAATATCTTTAGATCGAATGCGACATCTGATTTCTGATCCTTCATCAACTGCGAACACCCATATTTTCAATCCTTGAATATCTGCAATGGCATTTACAAATAAGGATGCTTCATTTGCAGCAATATCAAATTGTTCCAATATATCTTTAGTAATCTTAACCTTACAGAACCCTTTTTCGTTTAAAACAAAATGCTGTAAAACATATCCTTGGAATGGTAATAACTTAGGATCTTTCTCCCCCAATTTATTCAGTTCTTTTTGGTGATTAAATGGATATTTCAATAATTGACTCGCTACTTCCATCGTATGTGGCGTCGTATTATTAAATAAGAATCGACCTGTATCTCCTACAATACCTAAGTACAGTACGCGAGCCACTGAAGCATCAATAATCGTTTGATCGTTAAAATATGTTATAAAATCAAAAATAATTTCACTCGTTGAAGAGGCATGATCATTAACATAATTAATTTCTCCGTATTGATCTACTGCAGGATGGTGATCGATTTTAATAAGTCGATTGCCTGTGTTAAATCTGTTATCACTAATTCTTGGTGCATTCGCAGTATCACACACAATAACTAATGCATCGTTATATTGCTCATCACTAATTTCATCGAAGGTTCCAATGAAATCAAGCGATGATTCTGCTTCTCCTACGGCAAAAATATTTTTTTCCGGGAATTTTAAGTTTAAATAATATTTTAAACCAAGTTGGGAACCATACGCATCTGGATCAGGTCTTACGTGCCTATGTATTATAATCGTTTGTGCTGTTTTTATTTCATCCATAATTCGATTGAATTCTATCGTCATTTCTATTATCTTCCTTTTTAATTAATATAATTTTCTTTAATCTATCATCTGACAAATAATCATTGCTTTGGCGACATGTTTACCATCTCTCGTCATTGTAACCTCTAATTTAGCAAAATTTCTTCCTACATCTAACATATCATAATGCACGTTGATTTCAGATTCAATTTGCACTGTTTTAATGTAAATAATATTTAAGCTTTCGATCATCACTTCAAGTTTTTTTAATTTTCTCATCTCATAACGCACTGTTTCCTCAATAATAGCTACGAATACTGCCTTACTTAAAGTACCAAATTGATTTGTAAGCAGTGGTGAAGTTTGAACTTGAATAACATCATTAGTAATTGTAATGTGTTTAGCAATTTGGTCATTAATCGTTTCTCCTACTTGCGGTTGACGACTTAATAATTGCATCGCGGTTAGTACATCTTTTCTTGTAATAACACCAATTAGTTTTTTGCTTGGAGAAATAACAGGCAAAAGTTCGATGCCTTCCCAAATCATCATATGGGCACAATTAGCTACAGTAGTGGAAAGTTGCACATTGATGGGTGTCTTAGTCATAAAATGTGCCAATGTGTCATTATCTTCCATTTTAATAATTTCTTTACTAGTAATAATTCCAACTAAACGCCAATATTCATCAATCACCGGAAATCTTGAATGACCTGTGTGTTTCGCTTTTTCTTTATAATCATGCAAAGTCATATGGTCAAACACTACAGTGCCTTCGTTAACAGGTTTAACTATATCTTCAACAACCAAAATTTCTTTTCGAATCATTTGGTTATACATTGCTCTGTTAATAATATTAGCAACTAAATATGTATCATAATTTGAGGATAGTATGGGTAAATCATGTTCATCTGCATATTTAACAATTTCATCAGAAGTCCTAAAACCACCAGTGATCAATACTGCGCTTCCTCTTTTCAAAGCAGCTAATTGTACATCTTTTCTATTTCCAACAATTAATAATGTATGAGGGCTTAAATACTTTATCACATCTTCGATTTCCATTGCTCCGATAGCAAATTTTGTCAATGTTTTGATAAGCCCATTTCTACCGCCTAACACTTGTCCATCAATTATTTTTACAATTTCTCCAAATGTAAGTTGTTCGATTTGTTCGCGTGTTTTCTTTTCTATTCGGACTGTTCCAACTCGATCAATGGTCGCTACTAAACCTATTCTCCCAGCATCTTTAATAGCACGGTATGCTGTTCCTTCAGATACACTTAAATCTTTCGCTATTTTCCTAACAGAAATTTTTTGTCCTACTGCTAAAGATTCTATATAAGATAAAATTTGCTCATGCTTTGTCATTGTAATAACCTCATTTTTGGACATTTTCTATGATATTATAACTTTTTATAAATAAAATTGCGAAGTAATGATGTTAAAATCACTTTTTAACAACAATTATGACATATATTTCTACATAAATTAATATCTAAAAAGTTTTTTACTCAGTTTATATGAAAATACATAAATTTTAATTTGATTTGTGATAAACTTTAATTAGAATAGAGTTAAGGAGGGATGAACAATGTTCAAAAATATTTTACTTGGTGTTGATACAACACTTAAAAACGAAAAAGCACTTAAAGAAGTTTCTAAATTAGCTGGGAAAGACACTGTTGTAACAATTATGAATACAATTAGTGAACAAGATGCCCAAGCTTCAATTAAATCTGGTGTGCATTTAGATAAACTTGTTGAAAAACGAAGTGAAGGTTTAGAAAGTACACGTAATGCTTTAGAAGAATATGGTATCAAATATGATGAAATCATTGTCCGCGGCAATCCAAAAGAGCAATTAGTAAAAGAAGCGAATAGTGGAAAATATGAAATTATTGTTCTTAGTAACCGTCGTGCTGAAGAAAAGAAAAAATTTGTATTAGGTAGTGTGAGTCACAAAGTGGCTAAAAGAGCTAGCATCCCTGTTCTTATAGTAAAATAATAAAGATGAGGCTGGAACGCTTATTTACGTTTCAGCCTCATCTTTGTTCTCAACAATTGGTTGCTAAAGTGTTATGTTTAAACATTACTCTTAAAGAACTACTTTTAAAGCACACTCATATGCCTTCTTTTACGTTAGTAGTTCTTATCCAAGCGCTCTATCCTCTACCATTTCTATGAAAACGAGTAACACTTGTACACGTGCCAAGACTTAGCTTCTTTGTTCTTAACTTTCTAAATCTTGGCGGCGTATGGAAATGATTTTTAAAATATGATCCTGTACTACTATCTTTGCCGTATCACAATTAAAATTCTACTGAATCACCTGGGTTAAGCACTTGCACTTCCCCTTCTGACACTGCAGCTTTAAATTCATCTGGATTTTGCTTAATCAAATCGAATGTATTGTAGTGGATTGGTACTGTAATACTAGGCTTAATGAATTGATTAATTGCATAGCTAGCATCATCAATTCCCATAGTGAAATTGTCACCGATTGGTATAAAACAAACATCAACTGGATGACGTTCTGCAATCAATTTCATATCACCAAACAACCCAGTATCACCTGTATGATATATTGTTTTGCCTTCTATTTCTAGAATTAGACCCATCGGCATACCTAAATAAACTGGGATACCATTCTCATCAGTTAAACTAGAACTATGAAATGCTTGCACAAATTTAACTGTACCAAACTCAAATTCAGCCTTACCGCCAATATTCATAGGTCTTACATTTTCAACATTTTTTGTAGTAGTCAAATAATCTCCTAATTCTGCAGAACCAATCACTGTTGCATGATTTCTATTTGCTAACTCTACAGTATCACCAAAATGATCTCCATGACCATGTGTCAAAATAATATAATCAACATCTAACGTTTCAGCATCTAAGTCAGACAACTCATTGCCTGTAATAAATGGATCGACAATAACTTTTTTACCATTCGCTTCAAAATAAATCGTTGATTGTCCATGAAAAGATAACTTCATATCGATAATTCCTCCCATAAATCTATTTAATTTATATATACCACAATTACAGCTGGTTATAACACATTTTTGTAAAACATCGACACAAATAGCCTTTTCTTTCATCGAAATTATAATCGGTCTATTTAATTTTAATATATTATTTTTGAATTCCTTCATAAACTAACATAAAATTAGTATGATATTACATTTAGGAGGATGAAACAATGAAGTTACAACAAGTTACAGAAGAACTGAAATCTCAACATGCTGACGCAGCATGGATTACCACACCACTGAATATTTTTTATTTCACAGGTTATTTAAGTGATCCTCATGAACGTTTACTAGCGTTACTTATCAAAGAAAATGGTGAGCAAGTCCTGTTTTGCCCACAACTGGAAGTAGAAGAAGTAAAAGCCTCTCCTTTTGAAGGTGAAATCATTGGCTATCTAGACACCGAAAACGCTTTAGATAAATACCCACTAGCTATTAATAAGATTCTGGTCGAAGCAGCGCATTTAACTTTACAACGCCAGCGTGAATTAATCGCAGCTTTCAATGTTCAATCATTTGGGGATATTGACCATATTATCAAATCTCTTCGTAATGTAAAAAGCGAGAGCGAAATAGCAAAAATTCGAAGAGCATGTGAACTCGCAGATAAATGTATTGAAATCGGTGTCAACTTTTTAAAAGAAGGCGTAACAGAACGCCAAGTAGTTAATCATATCGAATATGAAATTAAAGCTTATGGCGTAAATGAAATGAGTTTCGATACTATGGTGCTTTTCGGTGACCATGCTGCTTCACCTCATGGAGTCCCAGGAGACCGTCAATTACAAAATGATGAATTTGTATTATTTGATTTAGGTGTTATTTACGAAAATTACTGTAGTGATATGACAAGAACAGTACAATTTGGACAACCAAGTGCGGAAGCTCAAGCAATTTACGATACTGTTTTAAAAGCTGAACAAGAAGCCATTGCGGCAATTAAACCTGGAGTGACGATTAAAGACGTGGACGCTATCGCTCGTAACATTATTAGTGACGCTGGTTATGGTGACTATTTCCCTCACCGTTTGGGTCATGGATTAGGATTAGAAGAACATGAATATCAAGATGTGTCTAGTACAAATACAAATAAATTTGTACCTGGAATGGTTGTAACTGTGGAACCTGGTATATATGTTCCAGGCGTTGCTGGTGTACGTATTGAAGATGATATTCTCGTTACAGAAAATGGGAACGAAAGTTTAACAGGGTATCAAAAATGATTAAAGAAGCTGTAGTTGAAACAGTACAGGAAATTGAATATGCTATCAAACATGGCGCCGACCGAGTTGAACTTTGTGATAACTTAAGTGTCGGTGGCACAACACCAAGTATAGGCATGATAGAAATTGCGACTGAAATGTGTAAAGCTAATAACGTAGAAATCGCTGTGATGATTCGTCCACGTGGCGGTAACTTTGTATATAGTCTTTATGATTTTGAAATTATGCAACGCGATATAACTGCGATCAAACGTTGTGGTATTGATTATTTTGTTTTCGGTTGCCTAACTGATGATGATACATTAAATGAATGGCAAATGAAGACATTAAAACAGCTAGCATCGCCGAAACAAGTTGTATGTCATATGGCGTTTGATCAAATACATTTACAGGGCCAAATAAAAGCGTTACATCAATTAATTGATATTGGCTTTACGCGTCTGCTAACGCACGGCGGTCCAGCTGATTCGGATATATTTGACAATCTAAACCAACTAGGTAAATTGGTAGTCAATTCAGGCGGGGATATCGAAATTATGCCCGGCGGTGGTCTGAACAAATTTAATGTACAAAAGCTCCTAGCTGCCTTTCCTTTCCAAGAAGTGCACGGCACTCAAATTGTTTAGCACCTAACGATGACAAACGAATAACGATCTTATGCTTTAATTTTCGTTGCGCCTTTTAGTCATGATTATACCAATCTTAAAAGCTAACTATAAGTGCAATGTCAGATTTAACCAACTACTGGCCTATATTGTAGTTGAGACTAGATTGTTTGTTTATGTCTCAATCGTATAGACGTTCATTGTTAATTAATTAAAAAAACTAGCCATCCCTTCGATTCGTATGAGATGGCCAGTTTTTTATTTTGATACTATTTTCCAAATTGAATCAAGTTATTTTAGTACGCTTTCAATATTGGCATATGTTAAATTTAACGCTTCTCCTACACCTTTATTTGTTAATACACCGTTAATTGTGTTCAAACCTAAAGATAAAGGCTCATTATCTTGTAATGCTTTTAAATAACCTTTTCCAGCAATTTGTAATGCGTATGGCAATGTCGCATTGTTTAATGCAATCGTAGAAGTACGTGGCACTGCACCAGGCATATTCGCTACTGCATAATGTACGACACCATGTTTTTTATATGTTGGATCATCATGCGTTGAAATGCGATCTGTTGTTTCGAAAATACCGCCTTGGTCAATAGCAATATCTACGATAACCGCACCATCTTTCATCGATTTAACCATGTCTTCAGAAACTAGATTGGGCGCTTTAGCTCCAGGTATTAACACTGCCCCAATCACTAAGTCACTATTTTTAACACATTCTTCTATATTTAATGGGTTAGACATAATCGTATGTACGCGACCATCGAATAAATCTTCAAGCTCTTGTAAACGCTTAGGGTTAACATCTAAAACTGTAACATCCGCGCCTAAACCTAAAGCGATTTTAGCAGCATTTGTACCCGCTTGGCCGCCGCCAATAATCGTTACACGACCTTTAGCTACGCCAGGCACACCGCTAAGTAAGATACCCATGCCCCCCTTGTATTTCTGTAAAAATTCAGCACCAATTTGAGCAGACATACGACCAGCCACTTCACTCATAGGTGTCAATAGTGGTAATGATTTATCAGACAACTGAACCGTTTCATACGCGATTGCAATGACTTTATTTTCTAATAAAGCTTGTGTTAATTTCTTTTCATTTGCTAGATGTAAATACGTAAATAGAATTAAATCCTCTTTAAAATATTGAAACTCTTCTTCTAATGGTTCTTTAACTTTCATAACCATGTCAACATCCCATACTTCAGCAGGCCCATTACCAATTTTAGCTCCAGCTGTTATATAGTCTTCGTCTTCAAAATATGAACCTAAACCTGCAGACTTTTCAACAATGACAGAGTGCCCTTCTTCTACTAAAGCATGTACACCACTTGGGGATAAACTTACTCTATTTTCATTGTTTTTAATCTCTTTCGGAATACCTATGATCATTTTATCCACCTCCAAATTTATAGTAACGTGTATTTTGTGAAAGCGCAATCATAGTTTAGAGTATTTTTACATTATTAATGACTACAAATTATGTTAATATTCTGTAAATAGTGGTATAATATAATCAAGAAGATGAAGGAGGTAATTGTGATGCTAACTTATAAAAACATATTAATTGCAGTAGATGGATCACATGAAGCTGAATGGGCGTTCAACAAAGCAGTAGACGTAGCAAAACGTAATGAAGCAAAATTAACTATTGTAAATGTAATTGATTCAAGAACTTATTCTTCCTATGAAGTTTACGATGCTCAATTTACCGAAAAATCTAAAAACTTCTCTGAAGATCTATTGAAAGGTTACAAAGAAGTCGCTACAAATGCTGGCGTTACTGACGTGGAAACACGTTTAGAATTTGGCTCTCCAAAGGCAATTATACCTAAAAAATTGGCAGCGGATGTCGAAGCAGATTTAATTATGTGTGGTACTTCAGGCCTTAATGCGGTCGAAAGATTCATAGTCGGCTCTGTATCAGAAGCCATCGTTCGCCACTCACCTTGTGACGTATTAGTTGTGCGCACTGAAGAACTTCCTGAAGATTTCCAACCACAAGTTGCTACAGACGAATTCAGATCAAAATATCAAGCGCGTTAATAATAGCGTAATTTAACTGGATTGTTAAACCGTGTCATCCTGTGAATCATACAAATACTCAAAAATAGTTTGCCTCAATGTTGAGAGCAAACTATTTTTTTATAATCTGCTTTTAGGTCGCTTTTTAAATTAATTTGTTATAAACATGTTATATCAATTTCAAACAAAATTCATATTTGTATTTTAAAATTTAAATCAAACAGCACATAAATAAAGGAGTAGATGATATGAATTCTTTTAAAAGGATAATTATTTTGAGTATAGTAGGTTGTTCCATTTTAAGTCTTTCCTCTAATACATATGCAGAAACAAAAAATATGAAATCCAATCAAAAAACTGCCTCGCAACTAACATACATCGATACAGAAACCATCCCCTATCAAACAAAATACAAAGGGGCTAGTATCGGTGGCTTGTCTGGCATAGATTACGACCCTAAAAGTAACACATGGCTAATGATTAGTGACGATCGTTCAGAAAAAGACCATGCTAGATTTTATGAAGCACATATTAATTATAATAAGCAACAGTTTAATCATATTAAGTTTACTCAAATGCATTATCTAAAACAGCCAGATAAAACAACATATCCAAACAAAAATGACTTTACCTCTGAATCAAATCATGCGGTAGCCGATCCTGAATCAATTCGCGTTAATCCTTTAAACAATCATCAAATTCTATACACCAGTGAAGGCGACCGTGAGTTGGGGTTAAATCCATTCATAAGAATAGCATCTAAAAATGGTGATTTTATTTCTGAAATTCCAATACATACCCCACTTAAAATGGATCATCAAAACAAACAAGGCTTTCGTAATAATCTAGCATTAGAAGGCAGTACCTTTACTGAAGATGGCAAACATATTTGGGCATCGATGGAAGCACCAATTATTCAAGATGATCAATTACCAACTACAAATTCAGGTTCCCATACCCGCTTAACACAGTATAATAGACAAGGAGATACCATCTCTGAAATTGCCTACCCGCTAGACGCCATCCCTCAAAAACCTGGTAAAAATAAAGAAGCAGAAAATGGCATCGCCGAAATATTAATGTTAAATGAAAAAGAACTTTTAATATTAGAACGTGCAAGTGTTCAAAACAATAATAATCAATTTAAAAATGATATACGTATATATAAAGCGGATGTGACGAGTGGCACAAACATTAAAAATATGAATTCAATTCAAAATCATAAAATATCACCAGTTAAAAAACATTTAATTGCAAATTTAAATGAACAAGATGTTGGCCATATTGATAATATTGAAGGTATGACATTCGGTCCTAAACTACCAAATGGCCATGACATTTTAGTGCTTATTTCAGATAATAACTTCAATAACAAACAGCAAACGAATCTGATTGCTTTTGATGTAGAGCCAACAGATGAAAAATAATATGTAAACTATAAGACGACTAACTATTGAATTAAACACAATTGTGTCGTCTTTTAGTTTTGCCCCAAATATTTAAGTAGTTGTCAAAAAGTATAATGGGTTTAAAATCTTTTAACATATATGACCTTGATTTAAGCTATAAGCATTTAATTAAAAGAAAATAATGACCTTTTTAAATGATATACGCTGAGACACCGAATTTAAGTATATAAAAAAGCGAGATAGAATTTATAAATTCTATCTCGCCCTCGCATGTATAAGTAAAAAGTGAAGTTAAATCACATACATGTGTTAAAGCATATGCATAAGTATCACTAACTGCATAAATTAAGAAGTGCTACTTTACGCTCACGCTGTGTATCCTACTTTGAAGCCGAGACATAATTGATATCTCGTCCTCTGTAACATTAGTCTAAATTACCAAATTTAACAACATCGCGTGCAATCATTACTTCTTCGTTCGTTGGAATCACGATAACTTTAACAGGTGAATGTGGGTAGTTAATAAAGCCTTCTTCGCCATGAATCGCTTCATTTTTCTTAGCGTCCCAATAAACACCCATAAATTCTAAACCTTCTAATACTTTTGCTCTAACAGGATCAGAGTTTTCACCAACACCTGCAGTAAAGATAATCACATCTACACCGTGCATACGCGTAGCATACGAGCCAATATATTTATGAATTCTAGATGCAAATACATCTAACGCTAACTGTGCACGTTCTTTACCAGATTTAGCATCGTCAATAATATCTCTTAAATCACTTGAAGTACCAGAAATACCTAATAAACCAGATTCTTTATTTAGCGTGTTGAGTACTTCTTCGGCGTTTTTACCAGTTTTTTCCATAATAAATGGAATTAAAGCTGGGTCAATGTTACCTGAACGCGTGCCCATAGTAACACCTGCTAATGGTGTGAAGCCCATTGAAGTATCTACAGATTCGCCTCCATCTATCGCTGCTATTGACGCACCATTACCGATATGACATGAAATGATACGCAACTCTTCAATTGGTTTACCCAAAATTTCAGCAGCGCGTTGTGATACATATTTATGACTTGTACCGTGGAAGCCATATTTACGAATACCATAATCTTCATAATATTGATAAGGTAAACTATATAAATATGATTTTTCTGGCATTGTTTGATGGAATGAAGTATCAAATATAGCTACATGTGGGATTTCTGGTAACAACTTGCGGAAAGCACGAATACCCATTAAGTTTGCAGGGTTGTGTAGTGGTGCTAATTCACTTAGAGATTCAATTTGCTCTTCAACTTCATCTGTAACGTAAACAGAATTCGGGAATAATTCCCCTCCATGTACAACACGGTGTCCTGTGCCATCAATATCGTAGATACTGTCAATCACGCCATGTTTCTTGAAGCTTTCTAGCATGATATTAACCGCTTGTTCATGATCTGCAATATCTAAAGTTTCTTTATGTTTTTCTTCATTTACTTCAATTGTAAATACAGAGTCTTTTAACCCAATACGTTCAATAAGTCCCTTAGTAACAATTTTTTCTTCCGGCATTTCAATAAGTTGAAATTTCAATGATGAACTACCAGCGTTAATGGCCAAAATTAATTTTGACATAGCATAATGCCTCCAATTTAAATTAAGTTTTTAATATCCATATCTATTTAATCATTAATACAGTGCGAATTCAAGAATATTACAGTTTAATTTTCAGGGTGATTTTCTGCCATCCAAGCATTTAAATCTTGTAAAAATGCTTGGAACTGTTGTGGGCTTTTGAAATCAGGTATATTTGCTAATAGCACCTCTACAGGCTTCGTTACATTAGTTTCTTTTTTCTGTAAAATAAGGATAGATTTACGTGCCTTTTCATTTTTAAACAATGTAGATGGTAAATTTAAAAATGCTTGCATTTCTGTTTCTGTAGCAATAAAGTTTTGCAACTGTTTCACATTTGTACCTTCAAATAAATCACTTGGCACCACTAAGAATGCATAACCAGATGTTTTTAATGCACTAATTGCTTGTTCAATTAATAAATAGTGCGAAAAACTATGCCCTTCATCAAACCCTAATTCCATTTCTTTGCTTCTGTCATCTAATGGATAATAACCAATGGGTAGATCGCCAATAACGACGTCGGCATCTTCAAAAGGTAAAGGCATGATAGCATCTTGAGGATACACATCAAATGGGATTTCTAAAAAGTTTGCTAAATGTACACTTACGCGTGATAATACTGGGTCGACTTCAACGAGATGATGCATCATTGTATGTTCCGATAATACCTCGTGTACAGAAGCACTCAAATGTCCAGCGCCACTAGCTATATCCGCAATATGAAATGCTTCTTTATTCTTTAAGAAGCGTGCTGCAAGAAACCCTAAAATCATGCCGATTGAATCAGGCGTAATTTGGTGATTAGCTTGGATATCTTCTTTTTGCATTAAATTTAGGTAAGCAAATTGAAATGCCTTACGTCTATCTTGTAAGGTTGCCTGTTCAAGCAATGATCTTTGTTCCGTATAAACGTTTTCCATTGCAAGCCCTAAATTTTCCATAAAACTTTGGCCATTCTCTTCGTTCAAAGCCTTAGCTTTTTCATCGAGTGTTTTAAATAATTTCTCCATTACTGTTTCTTCTTGTGCCATTTAAAAGTCCTTTCTAAAAAAACTGTCCATAATTAAGTTGAAATTAAGTCAGTACCCCTAACTTATATTACCAAATAATTATGGACAGTTTGAATTATAATGTCAATGATACTGTTTATGAGTCGGTTCAAACGTATGCTTATGACAATTTTATATTTTTATATGCTTCGGTATGCTTCTAAAGCTGCATCAAAATCTGGAAAATCTGTGCCTTCAGGAACAACTTCAGTATAAATTACTTTATTATTTTTATCTAATACAAAAACAGAACGCGCTAACAAGCGTAATTCTTCCATAACTACGCCATATGTTTTACCAAAAGATAAATCTCTATGATCGCTCAAAGTGATTACGTTGTCTAATCCATTTGATGCACACCATCTTTTTTGCGCAAATGGCAGATCTGCAGAAATCGTTAATACAACGCCATCTTCTTCCGCAGCTTCTTCATTAAATTTACGTGTTTGTTGATCACATACACCTGTGTCTATTGATGGAACCACACTGATTAATTTTTTTTGTCCATCGTAAGTTTCTAGATTTACTTCATTCAAGTCGTTGTCTAACACAGTAAATTCTGGAGCAAATTCTCCTTTTTTCACTTGAGAACCATATAAAGTTACTGGTTCCTGTTTAAATGTAATTTGTGCCATATTGCACGCCTCCTATTAAAAAGTACTTACATCAAATAGTATACCCGTTTGCTGTATTAAAATAAACTTATACCTACTAAAGTTTGTTACTTTCTTTTAGGTAAAAGATTTTTTCGAATTTATTTTTTATTACTACCGTGTTAGCAAAGAAGTCGTGAATCCCTCTATGCTTGTCAGTAAATAATGTAACCAAGTACGGTAAGTTAAACATTACACCACTGATAATACGGCCGATCCATTCTCTAAATAAAACATCCGACCATGAAAGCGGTTGACGATCTAACCGTTCTACTCTAATATTACAAATCATTTTTCCAATAGTTTGTTTGAAAAACTTAGTCATTAATACAAAGTAAATATAAAAAATAAGTGCATCTAACATATGACCGATACTAAAATAATCAATCCATAACTTCATTTCATCTATATTAGTAAATTGATATATGGGCTTTAAAACCAAACTATGAAGACCAAATATGATTAATAAATCAATAATAAAGCTCCAAAATCTTATCCCAAACCCGGCGTATAAAGACTTCGCTAATTGTTGGTGATAGAGTGTTTCTATTTCAGATGTATGATTTTTCGAATCGTTTTGTACCGCTTCTTCGTTTGTGTGCTTATCCATTATATACACCTAACCTTCGTATAGATACATCGGTTCAGCTTCTGTATCATTTTTGATAATTGATTTTAATTCGTTTAAGTCATTCTTGAATTGACCTATTGTTGTTTTAGTGGAATAGAGAGAGCTGAACCAACCGCCGCCTTCGCTATATTTAAATACTTCTGCATCTTCAGCATTGATATCTTTTTTTAGTGCTTTCAAAGCGTTATCTTTATAACCAATTTCATCTATCAAGCCATTTGCTTTAGCTTGTTGCGCACTATAGATACGACCGTCAGCCAATTTTTTAACTTTTTCTTCTGACATGTCTCTGCCATCTTCAACAATATTAACAAATCGTTCATAACTATCGTCTAATACTGACTGCAATATATCTTTTTCTTCACTAGTCATTTCTCTGGAACTACTCATAATATCTTTATGTTTACCAGATTTGATTACATTTTCTTTAACGCCTAGTTTTTCTTGTAAACCTGAATAATCTACGTTTGACATAATAACGCCTATGGAACCAGTTGTCGTTTGAGGACCAGCGTATATTTTATCAGATGGTGCAGCTATATAATAACCACCTGAAGCGGCCATTGATTCCATATGTACATAAACCTTTTTATGTTTTTGTTTTATTTCTTTAATCTTTTTATAAATTTCATCACTTGGGTATGTGCCACCACCAGGTGTATTAATACTTAACAGCACACCTTTAATCGAACTATCTTTTTTAACTTTATCTAATTGTTTAAGAAATGCTTCGTGGTTATAACCAGATCCTCCAAACATACCGCCTCCGGTTCCTTCAGCTATTTCTCCATTTAAAGTTAAATGCGCAATTCTCTTGGTAGCGTCGCCTTCTTTTTCAACTGTTTCAGTAAATGGATCCATTTCCGATGAACTATCTTCATTAAAAAGCGAAGATATAACAGTCGAAATCGAACTCATAACGACACCTCCTAGTACAATAACTACTGCAAGTACAATTGCTATGACCCTTTTCTTCGACATCTCTATTCACTCCCATAATATTTATTTCAATCTTTCCAAATACAATTTAAACATAATCAATTAAACGGTGTATACCTCAATTTACTTTTTAAATATAAAAGGAGCAGGCTAACGAAAACAAATATTTCTATTTTAGTTTTCTTGCCTGCTTCATTATTTTTATAAATATGCTATTAAAATAATATATTGTTATAATTTAAATTATACTTTCACCTAATGTATTACTTGTATAATATAGTCATAAGCATTTTTTAAAATTAATATTGCTGTAACGATAATAAACAAACCTTTGACATAGCTTACACCTTTTTTAATTGCAAAAGCTGCACCAACATAAGAGCCACAAATCATACTTATAGCCATAATCAACCCATAAAAATAGTCAACCTGACCTAGTATCATGAATAATAATAAAGCACCTAAATTGGATGCAAAATTTAATACTTTAGCATTACCTGCAGCCCCTAAAAAATCAAAGCCAAACATTAATAGAATAAAGAGCATAAATGACCCTGTTCCGCCACCTAAAAATCCATCATAAAAACCTATTAATGACATAAGCATGGTAAATATGACTGCTTTTCCAAACGTTAATTTAGTGTACGTACGGACACTGCCCCAATCTTTTTTGGCAAGTGTATAAATCATGACTATTGTTAATATTATAATTACGAGTGGTTTCAACAATTCAGCCGGTAAAAACGTAGCCACGCTTGCACCACACACAGATAAAATAAATACAAACGGAAATAGTTTTCCTACAATCTTTAGATCAACATTACCTGATCTCAAAAAGCGATAAGCGCTTGTTAAAGAACCAAAAGAACTTGCTAGCTTATTTGTCCCTAATGCCATTGAAGGGGGCATGCCCACTGCTAATAACGCTGGTATAGAAATTAGTCCACCGCCACCTACAACAGCATCAATAAAAGCTGCTAAAAAACCTAGAAGTATAATTATAAGGACAATTGAAATATCCCAATCTAACATGTTTCCATCCCCTGTCTATATTATCTAATTTATAAGCATTCATTATGATATCTAATAGATAAATGTAAGGCTATATTAGAATAAATTATCTGCTAGTGCTTGTGTTTCAGAATCTTTGTCACTTTGATAATCTGGTGTGATTGTTAAAGTTTCAATTTGTTCAAACGCTTCTTGCACTAAAGGTTCAAAATCATAGACGCTTTCAAATTTTTCTACTTTTTCAATATCTGGTTCTGTTACAGGGTTTTTGGGTGTGAAAATTGTGCAACAATCTTCAAATGGCTGAATAGAAACATCAAACGTACCAATATCTTTAGATTTTTTGACAATATCTTCTTTGTCTAGAGTTAATAGCGGACGTAATACTGGCGTTGATGTCACACGATTAATTGCGTACATACTTTTTAATGTTTGGCTCGCAACCTGTCCTAAATTTTCGCCATTTACAATGGCATGTGCGCCAATCTCATGCACAAGTTTATCTGCAACACGCATCATCATACGTCGCGTTGAAGTCATCGTATATCGTTCATGGACTTCTTTATTAATTTGTTTTTGTAAGTTAGTAAATGGCACAATGTGTAATTTGATAGGGCCAACGTGTGTCGACATAATTCGTGTTAATTCAATCACTTTATCTTTCGCTTTTTCACTTGTGAATGGTGGGCTATGAAAGTGAATTGCTTCGACAGTGACCCCTCTTCTCATAACCTCAATACCTGCTACCGGAGAATCAATGCCACCCGATAACATCAATAACGTCTTGCCGCCTGTACCAACTGGTAGACCGCCTGAACCAGAAATCACTTTATCATAAACATAAATCGCATCTAAACGTACTTCTACTTTAATTGTATGATCAGGGTGATGTACATCCACCGTTAAATGGTCTGTCGCATTTAACACTGCACCACCAATATCCTTTTGCAATTGATACGTATCATATGAAAAGTTTTTATCTGAACGTTTGACGTCAATTTTAAACGTATCGTCACTTTCGTAATCTCGAGCAAATTTCACAGCAATATCACGTACCGCTTCCACTGTTTTCTCAATTTTCAACACAGGGCTTATAGAATATATACCGAATACTTTTTCCAGTCTACGACACATTTCATCTATATCTGCCCCTTCGTATAATTCAATGTACATTCTATCTCTATTCGCTTTAACTTTATAACCTTGCAACGGCATTAAAGCACGTTTAACATTTGCACGCAATTTATTAACAAACATCTTTCGGTTAGCGCCTTTTAATGTTAGTTCGCCATATCTCACTAATATGTGATCATAAATCATCTTAACAACTCCCTTACTTCTTCATATACATTTTTAAATTTTTCTTTGAAAGTTTGAATATCATCAGAGGTCGTATTAGCACCCATGGATATTCGAATACTACCTTCGATTTGTTTTTTGGGTATCTTCATTGCTAAAAGTACTTCGTTTAAAGACGCTTTTTTAGATGAGCAAGCGCTTGTAGTAGAAAGCATAATATCATTTTTAGAAAATGCATTAACTAAAACTTCACCTTTCACACCAGGAAGGCCAATATTCAAAATGTGCGGCGATGCACCGAGAGGAGAATTGACTTGCACACCATGGTAACCTTTCAGAAATTGAATGATTTCGAGATTAAATGCACTTAATTTATTATACAATTCATTCGTTTCATTTACAGCTATTTTCAAGGCTTTTACTATGGATATGTCTACAGGTAAATTCACTGTCCCACTTCTGACGCCATACTCTTGTCCGCCACCGTGAATAATCGGTTCAAGCTGATGTAAGTTACGCACAAATAAAACACCTTGGCCTTTTAATCCATGAAATTTATGCCCACTTAAACTTAACGTATCTGCCGCTTCAAAATTTAAGGGGACTTTTCCTATTGCTTGCACTGCATCTACATGTAAATGTGCTTTAGGATATTGATGTACAATTTGAGCCACTTCTTCTAATGGTTGAACTTGCCCCATTATATTATTTACATGCATACAAGTGACAAGCGCTACGTTATCTGACATTAATGAGTTTAAATGCTCTAAATCAAGTTGTCCTTCCTTCGTCACGTTTACATATTCTATATTAAATCCTTCATTTTCTAATGAACGTACAACTTCTAACACTGAAGGGTGTTCTAAAACAGAAGTAATAATGACATTAGCAAAATCTTTTTTCTTATAAGCAATACCTTTAATTGCTATATTATTTGATTCGGTTGCCCCGCTCGTAAACACAATATCAAAACTATTTTTTAAATGAAATAGCTCTTTAATTTGTGCTTTCGTTTTTTGTAATAATTGCTCTGCTTGTAAGCCAGCTTTATGCGGACTATTAGGATTAAAGTATAGCGATTCATTCACAGTAATAAATGTATCTAATACGTCTTGATGCGGCTTAGTCGTCGCAGCATTATCAAGATAAATCAATTTGTTCACTCCAGTTCTGTATAGTTGATTGTTTATTGTTTTGTTGAGTTCTTAGCAATTATCGAAATATGGATAAATACTTATCCTTTTTAACATATTTTTAGCGTTTTCCTTTTAGCATTATACTCGCTTTTAATAAAAAGAAAAGGGAGCGGAACAGAAATCTATTGTTTAAAAAGATTTCATTGTCCCGCCCCCACATTTATGACGTGGTTTGTCAAAGCATGCTATGCGTCTATTTTCAAAACCAGCCGTCTACTGCCTATATCATATTTAAGGCTGCGACATCGATAAATGTCCCAGCCCTTGTACATTTTCAATCACTAAAAATTGGTCTTAGTTGATTACTTGCGATTCAATATGTTTTGTAACGCCAGGTTCTACACTTTCAAGCGCTTGTTCAGAAATTTCAATTGACCGTTTGTAGCGATTATTTTTAAATAATCTTTCAGCTTCATTGAGACTCTTATCAATATTTGAACTTTCTTTACGATAACGGTTACCGTACTCGATTAATTTTTCTGCGTAAACTGCATTTACAAGTACATCTGTAGCCTCATCTTCGAATTTATTCATCTGTAAAACAACTTTGGATACTTTATCTTTTAATTGTTTAACATGAATCGGTCTTACACTGAATTTTTTATTAACTTCTCGGACTTCGTAATCAATTTCATTTTTCATAATAATAAATCGTTCTGGCACACTTGGCAAATTAGAAGCTAATAATTTTCTATAAACTTCTTCTTTTTTACTTTGTATACGCAAGATATTTTCTTCTGCTTCTGCTTCATCTTCGCGCAGTTGAATTAAATGATTCTGTAATTTTTCTTGTTTTTCATTTATAACATCAACATGCTCTTCAATATATTTCAAATTATCTTGAACTTCACTATACCTTACAGCTGATTTGGCCATCTCTCGTAAAATTTCATCATAAACAGAAATCATACTTTGAATTTCATTTTCAAACTGTCGTACATTTTGAACATCGCTTTCATTAATGTAATAATTTTCTCGAACATATTCAATTTCAGTTTGTAATGTGTAATTCATTTCTTTTGCTCTAAATAAATTATCAGTGATAACTTCTTTAGTTTCTTCTACTTCATTTTTAGCCTTAACTTCATGCTCTATGAGTTCATACATTTCATCAAGTCGATCATTAATACTATTTAATTTATCGTTTGCTTCGTCTAATTCTAATCGACTAATCATCGGTTCCACAAAACTTAATTCTGTTTTAAGCGTTTGAAGTGAACTATCGATTTTGACATGATCTAAATCATAGCCTTCCACTTTAAGATCTCTACAGCCATATTTTAAATCTTGGAATTGGCCTGGTAATTCTTTTTGCGCTTCTCTAATTAATTCAGGAATCTCATCCATATCTTTTTTCAAATAATTCATATCTTCATTTAATGTTTTGATATGCTCATGCGCTTGATTGTAATTACCTTCTGCTTTCAATGATTCATATGTTTCCATTTCTTGAACAAATGATTCAATTTCTTGTTCTAATGGTTCTGCTGCTTCACCAAATTGGTGTCTATTGGCTAATACATCACGTTTCATTTCACGGTAGTCTACCTTGCACGCTTCGTATAAATGATCACTATCTTTATGTAACTCTAAAACATTTTCCACATACGAATTAAGTTCGTTATAGTTTTCTTCATATTTATCCATCAATTCATGTGCTTCATCAATTTCAGTCTGTGCTTGTGAAAATTTAAATTTATCCAATAAGCCTTCTGCTTGATGAATTTTTTCTTCTACTGGTAATAAATATTGATTTTTACTATCTAATGAATTTTGTTTTAAATTATTATAAGTAGATTTCATTTCGCCAGTTAAAGTTAACTCAGATAATTGAGATAGACTTTCATCATAGGGTAATTGCTCTACTTTTGATTTACGCGTTTCAGCCTTTTCTATCATCTGGCTTTTGTTTGAACGCATATAGAATAATACACCGACAAGAATCAGTATAATGACAATAATTGCTAAAATGACATACAATACCATATGTTTTCTCCTCCTATTTTATCACTATTCATTATAACGTAAGTTACCTACCCATTAAAAGAGAAAATGAGCTAATCGCCTTAATTATTTAAAATAAGTATTAAATCACTCTCTATTAATAATATGTATAATGTTATCTTCAATAAAGCCTTTTCAATTTAATTGATTGATTACTATTAAAACAGTCTTTATAATAAATGAAAAGTAAAAAGTGAGGTTTTTTTATGTTAGAAGTCAAAGTAACAAATTATGACTTATTACAAAAACAAGTGTTTAGTTTAATTGAAGACGAATCAAATACCATTGCTATTTTAAGTAATGTATCTGCGCTACTAAATGATTCATTAGATCAAATTAATTGGGTAGGGTTTTATTTGATGGAAGAGAATGAATTAATCCTAGGTCCGTTCCAAGGGCATCCAGCTTGTGTACATATCCCTGTTGGTAAGGGCGTGTGTGGTACAGCTGTTGCTGAAAATGAAACGCAACTAGTCGAAGATGTTAATGCCTTTCCAGGTCATATCGCTTGTGATGCAAATAGTAAATCTGAAATTGTAGTTCCTATTCATAAGAATAACAAAGTAATTGGTGTTTTAGATATTGATGCGCCAATTACAAATCGCTTTGGAAACGACGACCAAATAGGTTTAGAAAAAGTTGTAGCGATTATCGAGCAACAACTAACTTAATTTCTACTTATTTTCAACTCAAGAGTTGACAGAACGATATATCATGATACAATACTCTTTGTGTGAATAAACGAAATTAGCAGTTGTATATTAATTGGCTCTATATTGTTCCCGATGCGGGCGTGCCGTGTAACCGTAGCTATGAGGCGAGGACACATAAAACAATATATCCAGTTAAGCATACAACACTCTTTTTTGTTTTTTCATAACAACAAAAAAGATAAAGGAGGAGTCTTATTATGGCTCGATTCAGAGGTTCAAATTGGAAAAAATCTCGTCGCTTAGGTATCTCATTAAGTGGTACTGGTAAAGAATTAGAAAAACGCCCATACGCTCCAGGACAACATGGTCCAAACCAACGTAAAAAAATGTCTGAGTATGGTTTACAATTACGTGAGAAACAAAAATTACGTTATTTATATGGTGTAACTGAAAGACAATTCCATAACACATTCGAAATCGCTGGTAACCAACAAGGTGTACATGGTGAAAACTTCATGCAATTACTTGCTTCTCGTTTAGATGCAGTTGTATATTCATTAGGTTTGGCTCGTACGCGTCGTCAAGCTCGTCAAATCGTTAACCACGGTCACATCGAAGTAGACGGTAAACGTGTTGATATTCCATCATACACACTTAAGCCAGGACAAGAGGTTTCAGTTCGTGAAAAATCTGCTAAATTAGATATCATTGCTGAATCTGTTGAAATCAACAACTTTGTACCTGAGTACTTAGAATTTGATGCAGACAACTTAAAAGGTAAATTCATCCGTATTCCTGAACGTAGTGAATTACCAGCAGAAATTAATGAACAACTTATCGTTGAGTACTATTCAAGATAATTGTCTTCAATAAAAAACACCAACCAAAATGGTTGGTGTTTTTTATTGATATCAGTATTGAAAACCATCTTATATCTTTTAATGTATAGATGGTTAGAACAATGCGGTCAAAATCTAAATATAAAATGGTTTACTTTTCCAACATCTTCTGCCTTTTCGATATGGACTTCGAATCGTTTTCACTTATCTTCTCCCACCTACTTTTAAGTGATTTGAGTTTAATTTGGCATTGTGATTTTTGTATTTTCGTAAATTAAACCCTGGTTGAATAGATTTCAATCTTATTTATAAATTATGCTCTATTTTACTTTTTACTTTTTCCTTTATCATATATAGTATATATGATAAAGGAGTGTTATGAGTGAAAATTAGAGCTTTAGAAGAAACAGATTTAGACTTTGTACATCGTTTAAATAATGAATATGCTAATATGTCCTATTGGTTTGAGGAGCCATACCAATCTTTAAGTGAACTACAATCACTTTATAAAAAACATATTTTAGATGAATCTGAGAGAAGATTTATTATAGAAGAAGAATCAGAACGCATTGGTGTAGTTGAGTTAGTTGAAATTGATTTTATACATAGTAACTGTGAGATTCAAATTATCGTTGATGGCCAATATAGTGGTAAAGGATACGCTTCAAAAGCATTTAAAATGGCTATAGATTATGCTTTTCTAGTATTAAACTTGCATAAAATTTATTTGTTCGTAGACGTCACTAATGAAAAAGCAGTTCATATTTATCAAAAGCAAAATTTTAAAATCGAAGGGACTTTGCAAGAACATTTCTATACACGAGGACAATATAATGATTGTCATGTGATGGGTTTATTGAAAAAGAATTGGATTAGTTATGGTGGACATGAACCACTACAATAATCTTTTTACCTTAATACATTGGTCGTGAAATTTCAAAGTACAACATTTAAAAAGACTGGTTTCTAGTATATGAAATAGAAATCAGTCTTTTATTTATATTTATGTAAATGTACGATTAAAAAATTTTAATTATATCTGCACCAAAATGCTTCATTTTTCTAAAAAATTCGTAACCAACACTTAACGTTTATAGTATTAATGAAATAATAAATTTGGATTATTTGAGATTAAACCATCTACACCTAGACGCTCTAATTTCCTAGCAAGATTTCCATCATTTACCGTATATGGCATTACTTTCAAACCGTTTTGGTGTGCTTGTTTCATAAAAGTTTTAGTCACTAATGAATAGTGAGGGTTAACAAAATCAGCATAAGCTGATATTTTTTTAAATTTAGGCATGTGATACCAATATCGCTTTCTACTTATTAACACACCCAATCGACACCCAAAGCCCTTTTTATACAATACTTCGATAAAGTTTTGATCAAATGATTGTATAATGACTTTATCTTTATTTATGTTATATTGCTCTAATTTATTAAACAAATCATTTTCAATACCTGGATAATTTTTAGGCTGTTTCACTTCAATTAATAGTGTTTGAGGCAATGATTGAATTAACTGCAACACTTCTTCAAATGTCGGTATCAATTGTCTTTCAAACAGGCTATTTTTACTTATTCCAAAATCATATTGTCTTAAAGCGTCCAATGTAGCTGCTTTTATTTTTTCACTGCCATTGGACGTTCTATCAATGGAATCATCATGTATAACAACTAGACAGCCATCTGCTGTTCTATGTAAATCTATTTCTAACATATCGATATTACTTTGTAATGCTGCTTGAAATGCAATCAATGTATTTTCTGGATATTCTGAAGACAATCCTCGGTGTGCAACTAACAAAAGGTTTTGTCGTTCCTCTTTTAATTGCATTAAAATCCTCTCCCCTTTCATTATACGGTAGAATCGTCTAAACTTAAGTTATCATATAATCAACGGAGGTCAATAGCAATGGTTCAACATCAATTTAAAGTTAACACACAATGGTCTGATGGCCGTGAATCTGTAGGAAATCTTATAGGAGATGTCTTAGATGAACAAATATCAATACCAGCAGGTTTAGGAGGTAATGGAACTGGAACTAATCCCGATGAATTACTCGTTTCTGCCGCCTCTTCATGTTATATCATTTCATTAGCAGCAGTACTGGAACGTTCAGGCTTTGATCATATTGAGATACAACAATCTTCAATTGGCTTAGCCATATTTGAAAATGCTAAATTTAAAATGGACTCAATTACACACTATCCAGAAATAACGGTTGACAAAAATCAAAAAGATTTATTAAAAAAGAAACTCCCTAAATTACTAAAAATTGCAGACAACAACTGTATGATATCCAATTCAATTAGAGGCAACGTTGATGTGAAAATAGAGCCCATAATAAAATAATTTTGAATTCATTTTATGTATGACGGAATATGATTACAATAACAATGTATACCCTTACATTTATTTAAAAATGTGTTTATTTTTAATAAATATTAATTTTTGTACTTTTATATTTTCTGAAAATTTGCTAAACTTGACAATCATAAGCAATGGGGGAATTACATATGAACTATTATAATCCTTTATTATTAACACCAGGACCTACACCAGTGCCAGATCAAATATTATACGCAACGCAATTACCTATGGTAGGACACCGTTCTAGCGATTTTGAAGCAATTGCTGAACAGGCATTTAAAGCACTCAAACCTGTCTTTGGTTCTGAAAATGAAGTCATGATACTTACTTCTAGCGGCACAAGTGTGCTTGAAGCGAGTATGTTAAATATTGCAAACCCAGAAGAAGATATTGTTATTATTGTTTCAGGTGCTTTTGGCAACAGATTTAAGCAAATAGCAGAAGCATATTACGATAATGTACATATATTTGAAGTTGAATGGGGACAAGCAGTAAACATACCGGACTTTATAGACTTCTTAAAATCATTAAAAAGAGATATAACAGCAGTTTTTAGCCAATATTGTGAAACTTCAACGGCAGTCTTACACCCTGTTCAGGAATTGGGTACAGCACTAAGAAACTTTGATCAGGATATCTACTTCGTAGTCGATGGTGTCAGTTGTATTGGTGCTGTAGATGTAGATTTAAATCGTGACAATATTGATGTGCTTGTTTCAGGAAGTCAAAAAGCAATTATGCTTCCGCCTGGGTTAGGTTTTGTAGCTTATAACGACCGTGCTAAAGCTCGTTTTAGTCAAGTTACAACACCTAGATTTTATTTAGATTTAAATAAGTATTTAAAATCATTAACAGAGAACTCTACGCCTTTCACACCTAATGTATCTTTATTTAGAGGTGTAAATGCTTATGCTAACCTCATAAATGAAGAAGGGTTGGATCAAGTTATCGCTAGACATTACGCGATACGTGATGCGTTGAGACAAGCATTAAATGCGCTAGATCTAGAATTATTAGTTCAAGACGCTTATGCTTCACCTACTGTTACGGCTTTTGTACCAAAATCCAAAGATGAATTAGACTATATTAAAAATGAATTGAAAAAGCGTTTTGCAATTACGATTGCTGGTGGTCAAGGTCACTTAAAAGGTCAGATTTTACGTATTGGTCATATGGGACAAATATCACCCTTTGATATTTTACAAGTCGTTTCAGCATTAGAAATATTATTAACAGAATTTAGAAATGAATCTTATGTTGGTAAAGCAATTACGCAATATATGGAGGTCGTAAAAGCATATGTATAAAATTTTAGTTTCAGATCCTATTTCACCAGAAGGTTTAAAAAGTTTAACAGAACATAAAGACTTTGAAGTTGATGTCAATACTGAATTAAGCAAAACAGAGTTAGCAGAAACTATTACGAATTACGAAGGACTGATAGTGAGAAGTCAAACACAAGTCACTTCAGATATTATATCAGCGGCACCAAACCTAAAAGTCATTGCACGTGCGGGTGTTGGGGTAGATAATATAGATGTAGATGCTGCTACAAAGCATGGTGTCATCGTTATTAACGCACCTGATGGGAACACCATTTCAGCTACTGAACATTCAATGGCTATGATTTTATCGATGGCACGTAATGTGCCACAAGCACACCAATCGCTTAAAAACGGAAAATGGGATCGTAAAATATATAGAGGAACTGAACTTTATAATAAAACTTTAGGCGTTATTGGAGCCGGAAGAATTGGTATTGGCGTAGCAAAACGAGCGCAAAGTTTCGGTATGAATATCCTTGCTTTTGACCCCTATCTTTCTGAAGACAAAGCCAAAGAACTTAATGTGACACGTGCTACTGTAGAAGAAATTGCTGAGCAAGCAGATTTTGTCACTGTGCATACGCCACTCACACCAAAAACAAAAGGCATTGTTGATAAAGCCTTTTTCGATAAAGCCAAACCAACATTACAAATTATCAATGTGGCACGTGGCGGTATTATTGATGAAGATGCCCTCATTGAAGCGCTGGATGCAAACCAAATTCAAGGCGCTGCAATCGATGTATTTGAAACTGAACCCGCAACCGATTCACCACTGGTAGCACATGATAAAATTATTGTTACACCACATTTAGGCGCTTCAACTGTAGAAGCACAAGAAAAAGTAGCTGTTTCTGTTGCAAATGAAATTGTAGATATCTTTGAACAGGGTAATGTCGTTAATGCGATTAACGCTCCAAAAATGTCTTTCAACGAAATCAATGATGAACTAAAACCATATATTGAATTAAGTAAATTAACTGGTGAAGTAGGCATTCAATTATTAGAGAAAGCGCCACGTGAACTTCAAATTAAGTACAAAGGTGATATTGCAATCGATGATACAAGCTTACTCACTAGAACACTTGTATCTGGCGTTTTACGTCAAGATTTAGCGGAACGTGTTAATTTAATTAATGCTTTAGTATTACTCAATGAACAAGGTGTATCATATAATATAGAGAAAGATACAAAACACCGTGGTTTTAGTAACTATATTGAACTAACATTAATTAATAAAGACACACAAATTAAAATTGGCGCGACAGTATTAAATGGTTATGGTCCTAGAATTGTGCGCATCAACGACTATCCTGTTGATTTCAAACCGGAAAAACACCAACTTGTAATTAACCATAACGATAGACCAGGTATTGTTGGACGTACTGGACAAATATTAGGCGAATATAATATCAATATCGCCTCAATGCATTTAGGCCGTACCAACCAAGGTGGTAATGCACTAATGGTGCTGTCCATTGACCATCCTGTCACTCAAGATGTTATTGAAGCTTTATATGAAATTGAAGGCTTTAACCTTATCAGAAGTGTAGAATTAGATGTGGAATCCAGCATAGAGTTAGATGAAAAAGCGAGCGAGACGTATCATATTTAACAGTTTTAAACTTTAGAAGATAGACGCCTATGCTTCTTAAAGTAAAAGGCACCTTCATTTATAAATTTGAGTGGAGGTGTCTTTTTGTATTTAAATTACCCTGATTTTAAACTTTCATACCCACCTAAAGAAATAACTCGATACTTTAACGCTCTCACTCATACTATTTTTCGCGATACTATTATAAGGGTAGTTAGCGGATCATATATTTAAAGCTGAGACATTTTATTTTGTCTCAGCTTTTTCAACATGTTCATTGTATTTATAAAAGAATTTCTCTAATTTCGCTCACATGATTAACGATATACTCTGCGTCGTAATCTTCTAATTCTTTACGTGCTTTTTGCCCTTTCAATCCAGTTAATGGGCCAATGAAAGTAGCTCCAATCTTTTTAGCACTCAACAAATCAGCTAAAGAATCCCCTACGATAAACACTTCATCTTTATTTACGCGATTTTGCTGGTTTGTTGCATATTTTTTATAATTTTCAAGATAATTACCTTCTAATGTAGCTAAATAACTAAACGGATTAGGCTTCCCTAATGGCTTTAACTCAGGGAAATGTGCTTCTGCTGTCAAAACATCGCTTGCCGTAACAATATGTATATCATCAAACAGTGATTTAATACCTAAACTTTCAAATGGTACTAGCGTTTCTGTTCGAGGTCGTCCTGTAGCAATCGCAATTTGGTAACCAGCGTCTTTCAAATCTTCTAACAACTGTTTCATTTCATTAACTGGTCTAAGCGCAACCTCTTGATAAATATAACCTTGTTTAAAATTAGAACGCTGCGGTTTTTGTTCAACTTCATTATATAATTGGTAACCTAAGTACCATTCCTGATAAATTTCCTGTGCTAACAACCAAAACGGGCTTTTTAATTCAAATAATCCATCATTATCTGTATTTAATTGATCATTCGCATGTGTAACAAGCGCTTGATAAATATGATCTTTACCCGAACTTAAACCGTCTAAAAATGATAGCGGTAGTTCAAAATTAAGCGCTATGTCTGAAATATGTTCACCAAGAAATTGCAGTGTTTGTTCATTGAAATTGTCTGTATCTAATACAATGGATAATTTATCTGTTGATAAAGATTTACATAATTCAATAAAATGAAGAGCAATCACGATAAATAGCATATCCCAGTTCGAGTTTAAACCAAGTGATTTTAACTTGGTTAAAATTTCATCATGGTAAAATACGATATCTCTAATTTCAGATATTTGTTTATCATTTAATGTTTGAAAATTGATACTAGGGTCTATACCAATATAGTCTTTACTCATCAACATTTCATATACTGTTAACGCAGAAACATCAAAACATCTTTCTTCACTTAAAAATACACCATCAACATCAAATAGTACCGACTTCATATGCATTCCTCTCCTTTAATCAGAAAATTCTGATACTACTACATCGTACTATTTACATGTTAAAAGAGCAATGTATTTTTGATAATAATATACGGCAAACAAACTTTATACTTACAACAAAAAATCACGCATAGAAATGAAACGAAATTATAAAAATTCGTTTATTTTTATGCGTGATATTACGTTCTTAAAACATTATTTTATACTACATTAAAATATACTTACGAGTTGTTATTTTCCATTTGAGTTTCTATTTCATCAGCAACCTGTTGTACGTGTGTGCCAATAATAACTTGCGTATTATGTTCACCACTTTTTGTAACGCCTACTGCGCCTGCACCCTTAATCTTAGTTTCATCAATCACGCTGTTGTCATTAAGTTCCATACGTAAACGTGTAGCACAGTTTGTTAAAGAAGTAATATTTTCTTTACCGCCTAAGCCTTCTAAGATTTGGCTGGCTGTTTGCGCATATTTGCTTGTTGATGGTGTACTTTCTGTACCATCTCCATCTTGAGCTGTATCACCAGTTGTTGCTTCATCAGATGTAGGATCAGGTAACAAGTTATCTCCACGGCCAGGTGTACTCAGTTTCAACCATTTTATTGCTAACCTAAATACAACATAGTAAATGATAAAGAATACGATACCTTGTACTATTAACATCATCGGATGGTTTGCAACTGGATTAATTAGAGACAATATGAAATCAATTAATCCCGCACTAAATGAAAATCCTGCTGTCCAATGGAACAAAGCGGCAATAAATAATGACAATCCTGTTAATAATGCATGAATAACAAATAGTATAGGTGCTACAAACATAAATGAAAATTCAATTGGTTCAGTAACACCCACGATAAATGCTGAAAGTGCACCAGCAAACATTAAACCATATACACGTTTCTTCTGTTTCGTTTCTGCAGTATGATACATTGCTAGCGCTGCTGCTGGAACCCCAAACATCATTACTGGGAAGAAACCAGCCATATATCGACCTGTTATACCTTTTATTGCGCCATCACCCGTTTGGAATTTTGCAATATCATTAATGCCTGCTAAATCAAACCAGAATACTGCATTTAATGCGTGGTGTAATCCTGTTGGAATTAATAAACGGTTGAAAAAACCATATAAAAATGCGCCACCTGGACCTAAATCCAGTATCCATGTCCCAAACGTAACGATTGCTGAGTATACAACGGGCCAAACAAATAACATAATAACCGCTATAAAAATACTAAAAAATGCGGTCATGATTGGTACTAACCGTTTACCACTAAAGAATGACAATGCTGCCGGCAACTCTGTCTTACTAAATTTATTATAAGTATAAGCTGCGACTAAACCAATAACTAGACCAATTAACACGTTTTGATTGTTCATTTGTTCAAATGCGTCATTCAAAGATGACTGTTTCACACCTAATAATGGTGCTAATTTTTCAGGACTAAGTACGACTGTGGTCAAGAAGAAACCAACCGCCGCTGCAAGTGCCACAGCCCCATCATTTTTCTTAGCCATCCCTAATGCTACACCGATTGCAAATAAAATACCTAATTGTTCAAGAATCGTAGACCCTGCTGTCGAGAAAAAAGCAGCTACAGTCGGCCATATACCAATTGCAGTTAAGGCATTCCCTATACCTACAATAATTGCGGCTGCTGGTAATACGGCAACAGGCAGCATAAGAGATCTTCCCAAACGTTGAAAGAAACTATACATAATTATTCCCCATTTCACAATAAATTCACCCAAAAAATCACCACATGTACAATTTGTCCACGTGGTGAAATGAAAGCGTTATACTTGTTGTTATTGTACATTTTCATAATAACACAAGTTATATTAATTTCGTATATATATTATGATTCAATAGTTAAAAAAATGAGTAAAATTTACTTATTATGTGTTACATACTCATTTAAATCATCTTGTAATTGTATTGTTCTTTTTTCTAATTCTTTAGTTAAATATTCTAATTTTTCATTACGTTTCATGTCTTTTGGTAAATTTTTTGTTTCAATTGGTTCACCAAATCTTATAATTGATTTACCAGTAACTAATCCTTTGATTTCTTTAGGCCCTACATATGCTGCTGGTAAAATAGGTGCTTGTGCCATTAACGCTATCGTTACTGCACCGCGTTTCATTGGCGCGCCTTCATCGTATTTCATACGATGCCCTGTCGGAAAAATTCCAACTGTTTTATTTTCTTTTAATAATTTAATTGGTTTTTTTAATGTACTTGGTCCAGGATTATCTCTATCTACTGGAAATGCATTAAGCGAACTCAAAAATCTACCAAACCATTTATTATAGAAAAGTTCTTTTTTAGCCATATAATGGATTTGATTTGGATAAATAGCCATGCCAAGCATAATAACTTCATTATAACTTTCATGTGTACAAGTTACGACATAACGATGTAATTGTGGGATATGCTCTTTTCCTTGCACTTCTAATGATTTACATATTTTGCGTAAAATAAAATTTAATAAACCGCTAACAAATCTATACATTTTTTCACCTACTTATTTAGCCTTATATTACCCTATTGATTCTATCATTTAGAACATCAATGGACAAGGTAATTTATATTTCAGTCTAAAGTAGTATAATGATATACTAGAAAAAGTTGAGTAAACCTTTCATAATAGGTTATAAAGAATGAATCGGAGGTATAATATGTCAGAATTTAATAATGATCAGAACTCAAATAAAAAACAACCTGATGAAGAAATATCAAAATACACACAACCCAACTATAGTAAACGATCAAAACCCAAATTCCCATGGTTTAAAACTGTACTCGTCGCACTTGTAGCAGGTATTCTTGGTGCACTGATTGTCTTAGGTGTGGGGAAATTTATGGAAAGTACAGTATTAGACGATAATGGGTCATCAGTAAAGGAAACAAGTGATAGTAGTAGAGCTGGTAATTCCTTAGATGGAAAAAGCGAGAAATACGATTCGGTAAATCAAATGATTACTGATGTATCCCCCGCCATTGTAGGTGTAATTAATATGCAAAAAGCTCAAAATTTAGACGATTTGCTTAAAGGTAAAACAGGTAAATCAGAAGAAGCTGGCGTTGGATCTGGTGTAATTTATCAAAAAAATAACGGCTCAGCTTATATCGTTACAAATAACCATGTCATTGATGGTGCAAGTGAAATTAAAGTTCAATTACATAATTCTAAGCAAGTCGATGCTAAACTAATTGGCAAAGATGCACTTACGGATATTGCAGTATTGAAAATAAATGAAACGAAAGGTACAAAAGCGGTAGAATTTGCTAATTCTTCCAAGGTAAAAACTGGTGACAGCGTATTCGCTATGGGCAACCCGCTTGGCTTAGAATTTGCAAACTCTGTGACGTCTGGTATTATTTCAGCTAGCGAACGAACAATCGACACACAAACTTCAGCTGGTGCTAATAAGGTAAACGTACTACAAACAGATGCAGCAATTAACCCTGGTAACTCAGGCGGGGCATTGGTTGATTTAAATGGTAATTTAGTTGGTATTAATTCAATGAAAATAGCGAACGAACAAGTCGAAGGCATTGGTTTTGCTATTCCAAGTAATGAAGTCAAAGTGACTATTAAAGAATTAGTTAAGAATGGCAAAATTGATCGCCCTTCAATCGGTATCGGTTTACTTAATTTAAGCGAAATTCCTGATGAGTATAAAAAGCAATTAAATACTGATAGAAAAGATGGTATTTATGTAGCAAAAGTATACGCTGATAATGATCTAAAAGAAGGAGATATTATCACTAAAATTGATGATGAAGAAGTAAAAGAGGATACAGATTTACGCTCTTATCTATATGAACATAAAAAACCTGGAGATACAGTTAAATTAACTGTAGAAAGAAAAGGTGAAACACAAACTGTTGATGTAACATTAAAAGAACAAAAATCAAAAACTTCTGATTCATCAAAAGAACAAGCCGTTCCTTTTAATTAAATGAGTGTTATAAATACTTAAAGGCACCAAATCATAAATATGATTTGGTGCCTTTATTGTATTTTATAACTGTGTTCAGATAATAAAATACGCCCTAAGCATAAAGCCATATTTCAATATTTTTATTACACCTATATATCAAACTTCTGAAACCAATATATACTGATATAGACGACTTCTACGCTTAGTAACTATTATTAGAAACAGCACGACGTATTTTTGTATTGCTGAACGTGTTACTTTTTATAAACGATGGTATGTTCAACTTTCACACTTATTTATAACTAACCATAAAGTATTTTTTCTTGCCTCTACGTACAATAGTAAATTCATTCTCGATTTTATCTTCATTTGACAATTCAAAATTTAAATCTTGTTGTCTTTCTCCGTTAATATAAATAGCACCATTATTTACATCTTCACGTGCTTGTCTTTTAGAAGAAGCAATGCCTGTTTCCACAATTGCTTCCACGATGTTCGTCGTTTGATGATCTAATTCGACTTGAGGCACATCTTTAAAGCCTTCTTTTAATTCTCTAGCTGAAAGTGATTTCAAATCACCTGAGAATAAAGCTTGAGAAATCCTGATGGCATCATCTAATGCTGCTTGGCCATGAATGAATCTAGTAACATTTTCAGCTAATGCTTTTTGAGCTTCACGTAAATGAGGTGCCTCATTCAATGAAGTTTCTAGTGTATCTATAGCTTCTTTACTTAAAAACGTAAAGTATTTTAAGAATTTAATAACATCTGCATCTGTAGTATTAATCCAAAATTGATAAAATTCGTAAGGGCTTGTCTTATCGGCATCTAACCATATTGCGCCACCTTCAGTTTTACCAAATTTCTTACCATCAGATTTAACTACTAATGGAATTGTAAGTCCAAACGCTTCAGTTTCTCCATACATACGACGCATCAATTCTATACCACTTGTGATGTTACCCCATTGGTCTGAACCACCTACTTGAATCCTACAATTATACGTTTTATTAAGATGCCCGAAATCAATCGCTTGTAAGATAGTGTAAGTAAATTCAGTAAATGAAATACCATGTTCTAGACGCGTTTGGATAGAATCTTTACCTAACATATAGTTGACACCCACGTGTTTACCATAATCTCTTAAAAAATCTATTAATGATATTTGGCCAAGCCAATCTTTGTTATTAACTAATTTTGCACCTTTATCTGTACCAAATTCAAAAATTTTATGCATTTGTTCACTTATGCCTTGCACATTTAATTCAACTTGATCTTCTGTTTGTAATTTTCTTTCTTCTGATTTACCTGAAGGATCACCAATCATTCCTGTTCCGCCACCAATTAATACGAGCGGACGATGACCATGCTCTTGAAAACGACGTAAAGTCAAGAACGGCAATAAATGGCCAATGTGTAAACTGTCTGCTGTTGGATCAGCCCCACAATACAGTGTGACCTGCTCTTTATTTAGTAAGTTTTCAATACCCGTTTCATCCGTTTGTTGATAAATCAAACCTCTCCATTTTAAATCTTCAATTAACGTATTTGTCATTGCATTCGCCTCCTAATTTAATTATGATAAAGTTTTGAATAGAATTCATTTGCATCACTTAAAATTTTAACCGCGTAATTTTAGAGAACACAAAAAAGCGCCCTTACATTTTTTGTAAGGGCGCAAACGCACGGTACCACCATACTTTAAGTCAAACAACTCTATTAATGATACGTTCATTAACTAAAACGTTTGGATAATTACTTATCAAAAGGTGTATTCATATAAGGACCAACGCTAGTTCACAGCAACCACTAACTCTCTGTAGATGATACATTATATTACTTCTCCTCTATCCAAAAACGATATCGAATTGTATTTATTATAATTAACTCTAATTTAAAAGTCAACTCTATATATTATGATATAATATTGTTTAAATAAGGAGGTCCACGATGAAAAATCATGCATATGAGAGCCACATTGAAGAAAATAAACAACATATAAAACTAAATCAATTTGAATTTATTTATAAAAAACTCAAACATTTTTTCGTAGGTTTATTTTCCATATTTGGTTGCACTTTGCTTATTTTACTTGCCATATCTGTATTTTACTTTCAAAGTTTAACCAAAGAAGCTACCCATATGTCAGATGCTGAATTAAAGTCCAAGCTATTAGTTATTTCTGGAAATGAAGCAATCAATTATAACAGCGATAACCTACTCGTAGAGTATAATAATTCTATGAATTCGCTCATCGTTGGCCCAAAACATGTTAACAACAATGTGATCAAAGCTTTAACAGCCTCAGAAGACAGTTTATTTTTTCGACATAATGGCATTTTACCAAAAGCTGTTTTACGAGCTATAGGACAAGATATATTCAATTCTAGCGATGCTACAGGTGGCAGTACAATCACACAGCAACTTGTTAAAAATCAAATACTTACAAATCAAAAAACTTATAATCGTAAAGCAAATGAGCTTGTACTTTCCATGCGTGCTGAAAAAATTTTAACTAAAGATGAGATATTGTACACATATTTGAATATTGTTCCATTTGGTCGTGATTATAATGGGTTAAACATTTCAGGTATAGGATCAGCTTCTTTCAGTTTATTCGGCAAACCAGCAGAAGATCTAAATATTGCTGAATCTGCGTATATCATTGGTCTACTGCAAAGTCCTTACTACTACACGCCTTATAATGAAGATGGATCACTTAAACCTAATCATCAAATTCAAATCGGCTTAAATAGACAACATTACGTATTAAAACGCATGCTAGTAGAAAACAAAATTACACAATATGATTATGTTCGTGCGGAACGTTACGATATTAAATCTCGATTAATGACAAAGTAAAAAAAACAACAAAGCAATCATATTTTCAATATGATTTTGTTAGCTTGACAAGATTTCGATAACTAGAAATAAGACTATAAATATCTACAACATAAAACAACCGAGGCGCCACTGTGCCTCGGTTGTTTTATGTTATAATCACTAAATTAGAATAGACCTACTGCGTGACCATCATCAGTAACGTCCATATTTAATGCAGCTGGTTTCTTAGGCAATCCAGGCATTGTCATAATCGCACCAGTTAGTGCTACGATAAATCCTGCACCTGTTTTAGCTTCTAGCTCGCGAATTGTAATTTCAAATCCTTCTGGTGCACCTAATAATGATGCATCGTCAGAGAATGAATATTGTGTTTTAGCCATACATACAGGATAATTATCCCAACCATTTTCTTTAAATTGTTTTAATTGTTTTTGTGCTTTACTGCTAAACGTTACTTTGCTGCCACCATAAATTTCTTTTACAATCGTTTCAATTTTATCTTCAAGTGGTTGGTCTAGTTCATATAAATGTTTGAAATTTTGTGGTTGGTTAATCACTTCTAATACTTCATTAGCTAAATCGAGACCGCCTTGGCCACCTTTTTCCCAAACCTCAGTTAAAGCAAGACGGACGCCATTTTCTTTCGCCCATTCTTGTACAAACTTCGTTTCTTCATCTGTGTCGTGAACAAATGCGTTCAATGCAACAACCGGTTCTAAACCGTATTTTTTTACATTGTTTACGTGGCGTTCTAAGTTTACGATACCTTTTTTCAATGCATCCACGTTTTCTTCTTTAAGATTGTCTTTTGCAACGCCGCCATGCATTTTAAGCGCACGGATAGTAGCAACAACCACAACTGCCGAGGGTTCGAATCCTGCTTCACGTGCTTTAATATTGATGAATTTTTCAGCACCTAAGTCTGATCCAAAACCAGCTTCTGTTACGACGATATCAGCCAATTCTCTTGCTGTTTGTGTTGCAAGAATTGAGTTACAGCCATGCGCAATATTTGCAAACGGCCCACCATGTACTAATGCTGGTGTACCTTCGATTGTTTGGACTAAATTAGGTTTAATTGCATCTTTTAGTATCATTGCTAAAGCGCCTTCAACTTTTAAATCTGCTACTGTAACTGGCTTACGATCTCTTGTATAACCAATTGTAATATTACTGATTTTAGCTTTTAAGTCATTAATATCGTTAGCTAAGCATAAAATAGCCATAATTTCAGAAGCTACTGTAATGTTGAACCCATCTTCACGGGGCACACCTTGTGTTGGCCCACCTAATCCTACGATGACATTTCTTAAAGCGCGATCATTCATGTCTAAGACGCGTTTCCATTCAATACGTCTTTGATCAATACCTAATTCATTTCCTTGATGAATATGGTTGTCAATAAATGCTGATAACGCGTTGTTTGCTGTTGTAATAGCATGGAAGTCACCGTTAAAGTGTAAATTAATATCTTCCATTGGCAGCACTTGAGCATAACCGCCACCAGTTGCGCCGCCTTTAATACCAAATGTAGGCCCTAACGCAGGTTCACGCAAAGCAACCATTACATTTTTCTTTAATTGATTAAAAGCGTCAGATAAACCAACTGTAACTGTTGATTTACCTTCACCTGCAGGTGTTGGACTCATAGCAGTTACTAACACTACTTTCCCTTTATCATCTTTTTGTTTAACTTGGTTGATATCAATCTTAGCTTTGTAATGTCCGTATGGTTCTAAAGCATTGGTAGGAATACCTACTTTTTCAGCAATATCCCCAATTGGTTGTAGTGTTGATTGATTAGCAATATCTAAGTCTGATAAATGTGCCAAATGTATTCGCCCCTTCTTTTATAAATTTTAACCACATATGAAAAAAGTAAAATTTCATGCTGTGATTCAAAATTCCTTACATATTCATATTAACTAAATAAAGTTGTATTGTCGATTAATAGAGATAGCGCTTTCAAAATTATAAGCTACTTTTGTTACAATAATGGATAATAAAACATTTTAAATGTATTATTACAATAAAAACGTGCTTCATTTCTAAATTTTAAAAGCAGATTTTAAAATTCATCAATAAAGCACATTTTAAAGTTAATAGTAAATTTGAAACAATTATTTTATGTTTTTTCTATAATTAATCTTCCATTGTACTTAAGTCGCCTTCTGGTAAATCAAGTTCCCACGCTTTTAACACGCGACGCATGATTTTACCGGAACGTGTTTTTGGTAATTTGTCTTTAAACTCGATTTCACGAGGCGCAGCATGTGCTGCTAAACCTTCCTTAACGAACTTACGAATTTCCTCTTTCAATTCATCACTTGCTTCAAATTCAGGTCGTAAAGCTACAAACGCTTTGATAATTTCTCCTCGAACTGGATCAGGTTTACCTATCACGCCTGCTTCAGCCACTGCATCATGTTCGACTAACTTAGATTCGACTTCAAATGGGCCGACACGTTCTCCCGCTGTCATAATTACATCGTCAACGCGTCCTTGAAACCAGTAATACCCATCTTCATCTTTATAAGCAGAATCCCCTGATACATACCAATCGCCTATAAAGTAAGAGTCGTATTTTTCAGGGTTATTCCAAATTGAAATCATCATAGATGGCCAACCTTTCTTGATGGCAAGATTTCCCATACGGTTAGCTGGTAATTCATTTCCCTGATCATCAATAATTGACGCTTCAACACCAGGCAATGGTTTGCCCATTGAGCCCAATTTCACATCCATGGACGGATAATTCACAATCATATGCCCGCCTGTTTCAGTCATCCACCACGTATCGAGAACACGTAAACCGAATACGCCTTTTGCCCATTTAATCACCTCTGGGTTTAACGGTTCTCCAACCGATAAAATACTTTTTAAAGATGATAAATCAAATTTTTCAACAATATCATCCCCGGCGCTCATTAACATTCTTAACGCTGTTGGAGCTGTATACCATATTGTCACTTTAAATTCTTCTATCATACTATACCAAGCTTCTGGAGAGAATCTGCCTCCAGCGATGCAATTCGTAATACCATTCAACCAAGGACTGAATATGCCATAAGATGTACCAGTTACCCAACCTGGATCTGCAGTACACCAATAAACATCATCATCTTTAAAATCAAGGACATATTTACCAGAAATATAATGAACTAACATAGCTCTTTGTGCATGTAATACACCTTTTGGTTGTCCAGTTGATCCTGAAGTATAATGTAGGATGAGTCCATCATCTAAATTTAGCCATTCTGTATCAAATTGGTCACTCGCTTTTTCAAGTTCTTTATTAAAGTCTACGTATTCACTCTGAACAACATCGTCAACAACAACAATTTTTTCTAAATTTGGTAATTTGTCTTTGGGTATTCTTGGCAATAAATTATTTGTAGTGACGATTACGCTTGCCTCACTATTTTCTAAACGATCACCAACCGCTTTTTCCATAAACGCTTCAAATAATGGTCCGACAATAGCACCTATTTTCAAAATACCAAATAATGCAAAATATAGTTCAGGTGTTCTGGGCATAAAAATAAATACACGATCACCTTTTTCAACATTGCCTTTATCTTTTAAAACATTTGCTGCTTTATTTGATTTTGATTTCATTTCATTGAAAGTAAAACTTTCTTGTCGCTTATCATCTTTATAATGTAAAGCTACTTTTTCTCCTTTACCTTCATCCACATGGCGATCAATACATTCATGTGCCATATTTATTTTGCCTGTGTCATACCATGAAAATGCTTTTTCAACTTCTTTCCAATCGAAATTGTTGTATTGCTTTTCATAGTTATGAAGGTTGAAATTTCCTTCTTCCCCTTTATATACTTCTACTTTCATTGTAAATCCCCCTCTTAATGAAATCGCTTGCTTAAAAAATATTATAACTAATAAAATCGCAATTTTCAAAATAATCGGTGTAAACGGGTACAATATCGTGTTAATTTACGCTCATATCCCTTATAATATAATTATTAAAGATTGCATACTATATTCATTTGCGGTAGTTTGGAGTGAAAAAATGGAACATATAAAAACGTATCAATCTCAGACTTTTCATTTAGATAAAGGCACATTTATTATTGAAGGTCCAGTGTCAAGGATTCACCTCGACTCAATGACATTTGATGACGGACTTACTGCATTTCGTCAACCTGAAGATCAATTTGAAGCGGTTAAAGAAATTAGTGAGCTAGCAGAAGGACGAATTTTTATACTTCGAAATAATCAACATATCGTCGGTTATGTCACTTATCATTACCCAGACCCATTAGAGCGATGGTCTAGTGGGAATCTTGCATATTTAATTGAATTAGGTGCGATTGAAATCAGTTTACCCTATAGACATTTACATCTAGGTAGCGAACTAATTAAAATTAGTTTAGCAGCAGATGAATATGAAGATTACATTGTTTTAACTACTGAATATTATTGGCACTGGGATTTTAAAAATTCTGGTCTTGATGTTTTTGAATATAAAAAATTAATGCAAAAATTAATGGGTTATGGGGGCCTAGAAATCTTTGCGACAGATGATCCTGAAATCACAAGCCATCCTGCCAATTGTTTAATGGCAAGAATAGGCTCACGCATTACTATTGAGCAGTTACAAGCGTTCGATGATATTCGATATATGAATCGCTTTTTCTTTTAAAGGGGAGTAAAAAATAAATGAACAATACCCAACAAACTGGTTATGTTTATTCAAATGAAATATTACAATACCGATTTAGTAATCAACATCCATTTAATCAAATGAGATTAAAATTAACAACAGAATTATTAAAAGATTTAGGTTACTTAAAGCCAGAGCATATCATTCAACCACGCATAGCTACAGATAATGAACTCAGCTTAATTCATAGTTTTGATTATATACAAGCTATTAGACGTGCTTCTCATGGCATTTTAAATGACTCTGAAGCTAAAAAATATGGTTTAGATGGCAGGGACACTTTGCAGTTTAGAATGATGCATAAACACAGTGCACGCATTGTAGGCGGCGCATTAAATTTAGTGGATAAAATCATGGATGGTTCTATAACCAATGGTTGTCATCTAGGCGGAGGCTTACATCATAGTTTACCTGGTCGCGCAAATGGTTTTTGTATTTATAATGATGTTGCAATTACAATCGCCTACCTTATTAAGAAATACTGTTTACGAGTCCTTTGTGTGGATACAGATGCGCATCATGGCGATGGAACACAATGGAGTTTTTATACGAACGATCAAGCGCTCATTTATTCTATCCATGAAACTGGTAAATTTTTATTTCCTGGATCAGGTCATTATACAGAGCGTGGTAATGAGCAAGGCTTTGGCTATACAGTTAATATTCCGCTTGAACCTTATACTGAGGATGATTCATATCTTGAAGTATTGAATCAAACACTGGAACCTGTGGTTGCATCATTTAAACCAGATATCATTGTCAGTGTGCATGGTGTCGATATTCATTATTTAGATCCGCTCACACATATGAACTGTACGTTAGATGCACTTTATGAGATACCTTATAAAATTAAGCAATTGGCCGATAAATACACTGATGGTAAGGTCATCATGTTTGGTGGCGGAGGTTATAATATATGGAAAGTCGTGCCTCGTGCTTGGACACATGTCTTTCTTGCTTTAATTGGTGAAGATCAACAAAATGGTCAATTACCAGAAAAATGGTTGTCAAAATGGTCGCCATACGCGACTTGTGATTTACCAAATACTTGGGAGGATGAAAAGTTAGATTACCAAATTATCCCTCGCCGACAAGAAATAAGCGCTATAAATATGAAACACGCAACACAAGTATTAAGCTGGTTCAAATAAATTCTAACAGTTTATTAGATGCTACATAAAAAGGAAACAGAAATTTGCTATACCTGTATCATTATGCCATTCATCTACCACATATAAGCTAAACGAGACTATGACATTAACACGTCATAGCCTCGTTTATTTAAATTATTTAGTTGTCCCTCTATATTCAATTCTATGAGGTAAAATTACATTAGGTTCTTCAATCTCTTCTTCGTTCATATATTTAGTTAATAATCTCATACCAACTGCGCCTATATCATATAATGGTTGAATCACACTTGATAATTGTGGTCTAACCATTTCTACTAAGCGTGTATTATTAAAACTAACAATTTGTAAGTCTTCAGGAACTATTACGCCCTCATCTTGTGCTGCATGCACTAAACCAATAGCTTGTTCATCACTAATTGACAATATCGCATCCGGTTTCCCAGATTTTAATGCCTCAAATGCACGCAATCCATCTTTATAAGTTTCATTTCCATTAAAAATCAATTGATCATCTAATGTAAGTTGATTAGCTGATAATACATCTTTTAGACCTTCTAATACATCTTCTTGTGCTTTTTTAGAATAATCTCCACCCACGAACGCAAAACGTTTTGCACCTTTTTCAATTAAGTGCTCTGTAATTTCTTTTGCTGCAGTTTGAAAATCAATATTAACAGATGAAATACCTTCATCTTTCCCATTAGTTCCTGATACAACTACTGGCACAGATGATTTATTAATCAATTCCTTAATTTCTTCAGAAATTGTACCACCTAAGAAAATAATACCATCTACTTGTTTACTTAATAGATTATTGAATATTTCTTTCTCTTTATTTGGGTCATTATCCGAATTTGAAATAATAGAGTGGTACTTATACATTGTAGCAATGTCTTCTAAACCACGTGCGAGTTGGGAATAGTATACATTTGAAATATCTGGAATAATTACGCCAACCGTTGTTGTACGTTTACTTGCCAAACCTCTTGCTACTGCGTTTGGTCGGTAATTTAATTTTTTAATAACTTCATTTACTTTATCTCGTGTTTCTGGTTTTACATTTTGGTTACCATTTACGACACGTGAAACAGTAGCCATAGATACTCTAGCTTCTCTAGCTACATCATATATTGTAACAGTCATAAACATCCTCCTTGAAAGCGATTTCTTTATTATTATAATCTGTTTTCATAACATTTTCAAAGTTTACCATATTTTTCGTAAATGTAAAATCATTTTGTTTTGAATGTCATAATTATGTCATTTTCATGATAATTTATTTTATATTAATAGAAAAAAGCTATTTTTTGTTAATATTTTAAAACTCCATAAATTTCCTGATTAATTCCTATTATTAACGTGCTCTTTTATACTGTTTATATTCAACATTAAAAACTCCTACCTGTCCGCTACAGAAATAGAGAACAAATAGGAGCTATTCAGTGATTTTATTTTAATTGTTTATTATTATACATATCAGCTAACGGCTTAATTTCGTTATAGAAGTTTTCAAATTCATTTAAATCCATTTGTTGACCACTATCACTAAGTGCTACCGAAGGATCTGGATGAACTTCTGCCATAATACCATCTGCACCTACTGCTAAACCTGCTTTTGCTGTTGGTAGCATAATATCTTTGCGCCCTGTACTATGCGTTACATCTACTAATACTGGTAAGTGTGTGCCTTGTTTTAAAACAGGTACAGCAGAAATATCTAATGTATTTCTAGTAGCTTTTTCATATGTACGGATACCACGCTCACATAAAATGATATTTTCATTACCTTGAGAAGCAATATATTCAGCTGCGAAAATAAATTCTTCAATCGTAGCAGCTAAACCACGTTTTAAAAGAACTGGTTTTTTAGAGCGTCCAGCTTCTTTTAATAATTCAAAGTTTTGCATGTTACGGGCTCCGATTTGGAACACATCTAAGTATTGATCTGCAACTTCAAAATCTGCAGGATTAACAATTTCACTTATTACATTTAGATTATATTTATCTTTTGTATTTTTAAGTATTTTAAGTCCTTCTTCACCTAGTCCTTGGAAATCATAAGGTGATGTGCGTGGTTTAAATGCACCGCCTCTAATGAATTTCTCACCTTTGGCTTGTAAATTGGCAGCAACCGTATCTACTTGTTCTTGAGATTCTACTGAACATGGACCAAATACAAATGATTTATTGCCATCTCCAATAATGCCGCCATTATCAAATTGAACAATTGTATCTTCAGGTTTTAATTTTCTAGATACATATAAATGTTTTTCATTCTCTGATTTTTGTAAGTCAGTAGAGGCTTTAAAAATTTCTTTGAATAATTGTTTGATCACATTATCATTAAATGGACCTTCATTTTTATCTAAAAGTTGATTAATCATTTCTTTTTCGCGTTGAGGGTCGTAAACCATTGTACCTTGCTTACGTTTTTCTTCACCAATTTTTTGAGCAATCTTACCTCTTTTAGATAAAAGGTCTAATATCTGTTCATTAATTCCAACAATTTCGTCTCTGTATTCTTGTAATTTGTCTGTCATTTTAGTCACCTCTATGAAAATTTTAAATCGATATTTTATTCTGCTTTAAAGCGATAAAATATTTATTAAACGTAATTCTAACAATAACTGTTTATAAGTTCAAGTATGATTATCAAAAAAGTCACTTTAAAAGTGAATAAGTCTTATAATAACTGAATTTTCTGTTATTTACTAGTTGTATTTTACACTATTACAAAATTTTATCTTAAAATTAATAATTCCAAGCTTAAATAGTGATATATTTCACTATTTGTTATAATAAATCAATAACAGTAACACCAAAATACCACTTTGACGACACTTTTCTTATTCTTATCAATTTACAAAAGTTAAAATATAACAATAGCATAAGTATTTTCCAGTTTATCTCAATATGCGCAGCAGTTTATCAAAAAGTCATGCACTGCCGGTTTATTGCGATTTGAAGATAACATATATTTAAATTGTATTGTAATTATTTTATAAATTTAAAAAGTAGCTAATCAAAATCTTACAACTTTGGTTTCATGGCTTGCATGACTCATTGTTTAGTATAACAATACTATCACCTATTACTTTGGTATGCGATAGGAGCATCAAATCTCTCCATATTAGATATATAGCTTAATGGTTTATCTAAAAAATAATATGATAACTTATATTAAAAGCCTCTAATTTTGCTAATAATCAGCAGCCCATTATAGAAAAAAGCGGGACAAAAACCAATTTATTAAAAGGTTTTGTTATCCCGCTCTATATATTTTCCATAACGATAAAAGCATTTAATCATTAAACGTTCGTTTGTCAATTTTACTTTTAGCTTTTTCAGTTTTCTTACTTTGTAATCTATTTTTAGAATACGTTGGTGTTTCATTTTCTGTTTGAGAATCAGAAGTGTTATCAGCGATTTTAGCTTCATTACTTATACCTTTTTCAGCTTCATCGTGAACAATAATTCCATCTTTAAAAGATACGCTATTGTGTGTTTGTTTAACGCGTTGTTCTGCAGCTTGAGGCTTAGCATTTTTGGTAGTTTGTTTAGCTTTGTCTGCAGAATTTTCTACTTTATTGCTAGATTCTACTGCGTTATCTATTTTTTTAGTAACTAAATTAGGTACATTATTATTTACTTTCGATGTTAAAGTTTCAGGTTTTAAAAGGTCAGCTGTATTTTTAGCTACTTTTGGATTTTTAGCTATTGCATCACGTTTTTGACTTGCTGCTATAGCTAAACCGGATGCAGTCACAGTGCCGGCAACAGCTGCTTTGATATGGTTATCTTCATCTTTTTTTGTCTCTTTTTTAGTAACTAAATTAGGCACTATACGATTTGGATTAGATTTTACGCCTTCTTCAGCTATTAATTCAGATGTGTTTTTTGAAACTTGAGTGTTGTTATTTAATATTTTCTTTTTCTCTTTAGCAACAGTTGCTAAATTGTTAGGTGATATGATACTATTACGCGATGTTTCCTTAGATGATGAAATCGTAGAAGCGTCTGATAAATTATGATCTTCTGCTTCTTCTTTTACCGCATCTTTTTGAGCTTCTATTTCACGCTCAGTTGGTTCTGCTTGCTCATTGATGTGGCTTAATTGCTCTGCTGCATTCATGGATTGCTGCTTACTCATTTCCTCCTGTGCTTGAGGTGATGTGTCTGCTAAATTATGATCAGAAGTTTCTTGTTGAATTGCAACTTTTTGTGCATCTAATTCATTGTGTGTAGTTGTTGTATCCTTTATTTGTGCAACTTGACGTTCTGCTGCTGCTTTTTCATTTTCAGTTTGTTCAACTAAGTTTGACTTAAATTTTTGATTAGCTTTCGGAACAGATGTATCACTTTGACGTGATTTACTAATAGAAATTAATCCAACAGTTGAACCTATAACTGCACCTACAATAAATCCATAGACAAATACGTTTCTAGCCCCAGAAGTAAAATAGTCTTCTACTTCATAACTTTCTAAATTTCTTTCATAATCATCTCGGTTATAGTACTTCATAATTGAATGCCTCCTATAACAAATGCACTTAAATAAGTTTATACCTCATTTAAGTGCATTTGTTTTTTAAGTATATAAATGATTAATGGTCAACACGTGTAGTGTAGCTGTGATCTGCGTCATTTGCGACACTACTTGTTTTGTATTTTGCACTTTCTCTACGATTTTTTCTATTTTGCCATTTGTCAGCAACTTCCATTGCCACATTTGACCATTGTACCACTTGAGAAATTTTATCTTCGTTTTGAGAAATGTTGTGCGTAATTGAATTTGTAACTCGATCAACAGAACCATTTAATGTTTGAACTGAATCCCCGATGCCTTTAACTGCATCAACGACAGAGTTTAAACGATCTGATTTATCTTGAATATCTTCAGTTAAGCGATTTGCTTTATGAAGTAAGTCTGTAGATTCACGTGTAATCCCTTGAATTTGTCCTTCCACGCCATCAAGTGTTTTTGCAACGTGATCTAAATTTTTCTTAACTGAAACTAATACGACAACGATACCAATACATAAAATTAAAAATGCAATCGCTGCAACGATTCCAGCTATAGGTAAAATCCATTCCATTAAAAACGCCTCCTAAAAAACATATGTTGTTATTTAATATAAATACCCCCATCATTTTAACATAAACATATTAAAATGAGGTAGTTACACCAATATTTTCCATGTATGCACGCTGGATTTTTTGAATATCGCCCGCACCCATAAATAAAATAACTGCATTACTATAATCTTCTAAAACATTTACAGTGCTTTCATCAATAAGCGTGGCGCCTTCAATCCTTTTAACTAAGTCTTGAATCGTTAAATCCCCATTATTTTCTCTTATTGAACCAAAAATTTCACATAAAAATGTTTTATCAGCAAGACTTAAACACGCTGCAAATTCCTCTAAAAAGGCTTGCGTTCGACTAAAAGTATGCGGTTGGAAAACAGCTATAACTTCCTTGGTAGGATATTTTTTTCGTGCTGTTTCAATTGTAGCACTAATTTCTCTCGGATGGTGTGCATAATCATCAACTAATACTTGTTGGCCAACTTTGGTTTCGTTAAATCTGCGTTTAACACCGCCGAAGGTTTCTAGTGCTTCTTTAATGTTAGCAACATTTAAGCCTTCCAAATAACTGATCGCTATTACAGCTAACGCATTTAAAATATTGTGATCACCAAATTGCGGTGATAAAAAAGAATCATAATACACTTTATCGATATAGACATCAAATTGTGTGCCTTTTTCACTGAATTGTATATTATCTGCATAAATATCGTCATTTTCAGAAAAACCGTAATAATAAATAGGTACATCTGCTTTTAATTTGCGCAGATGCGTATCATCACCCCAAGCAATAATCGCTTTTTTTACATTGCGTGCCATTTCTTGAAAAGCATTGAATACGTCATCAACATCTTTAAAATAATCCGGATGATCAAAATCAATATTAGTCATTATTGCATAGTCTGGATGATAACTTAAAAAGTGTCTACGGTATTCACATGCTTCAAACGCAAAGTAATCACTCGCCGGTATACCTAAGCCTGTACCATCACCAATTAAGAATGAGGTTTTTTTGTCTCCATTCATAACATGTGATAACAGCCCAGTAGTAGAAGTTTTGCCATGCGCACCTGTAACTGCAACTGAAGTGTATTGATTGATAACATGTCCTAAAAAATCATGGTAACGAATAACTTTTAAATTTAAATCATGCGCTCTTATTACCTCTTCGTGTGTATCAGGAAAGGCGTTACCTTGAACAATGACCATATCTTCTTTTATATTATCTGCATCAAATGGTAAAATTTCTATACCTTTGTTTTTTAATGCTATTTCTGTAAAAACATAATTTTTTATATCTGATCCTTGTACTTTATGACCAAGATCATGCATAATTTGTGCTAATGAACTCATACCGGCGCCTTTAATGCCGACAAAATGAAAATGTGTCATTGTAACACTCCTTTATCTCTATATTAATTCTCATTCAAATCAGACTCTGTGATGTATACATCTCTAGGTTTTGAACCATTTGCTCCTGAAACATAACCTAATTGTTCTAGTTGATCCACAATTCTAGCGGCTCGATTGTATCCTATTTGGAAATGTCTTTGTATTAATGAAGTAGAAATATGACCTTCTTGTAACATAAATCGACAAACATCCTCGAATAAATCGTCTTGCGGTTGGCTTTCTACTTTTTTCAATAATTCTTTTTCTTCAAAAAGATAATCAGGGTCTCGCTGTTGTTTAATAAAATCAACGACCTCATCAATTTCTTCATCAGATACAAACGTTCCCTGCACACGTATAGGTTTGTTCATACCGCTGCCTAAATAAAGCATATCGCCATAACCTAGCAAACGTTCTGCTCCCCCACTATCTAGAATGGTACGAGAATCTACGCTTGAAGAAACCATAAAAGCAATACGTGTTGGTATATTCGCTTTGATTAAGCCAGTAATTACATTTACAGAAGGTCTTTGCGTAGCCACAAGCATATGAATACCACATGCACGTGCTTTTTGAGCAATACGCGCAATGGATTGTTCTACTTCTTGTGGTGCCATCATCATTAAATCTGCTAGTTCATCAATAACGATTACTATTTTGGGCATTCTATCTTCATAATTCGCTTTTTTATTAAAAGCAGTAATATTTCTCACATGGTATTTAGCAAATACTTTGTAACGACGTTCCATTTCTTCTACTGCCCATTTTAAACTTTGAGTAGCAGCTTTAACATCAGTAATCACAGGCGACACTAAATGAGGCAACCCATTATATGGCGCCAATTCTACCATCTTAGGATCAATGAGTAATAATCTTAACTCTTCAGGATGATTTTTATACAACAATGACATTAAAATACTGTTAATAGATACTGATTTACCAGAACCCGTTGCGCCTGCAATTAATGCATGAGGTGTTTTAGCTATATCCATAACGAGTGGTTCATTATTAATTCGAAGCCCCATAGCAACTGTTAATTTAGATTCTGCATTTTTAAATGTAGTGTCTTCTATAATGGAACGTAAATTAACAGGTGTAGATGATTGGTTTGGCACTTCAATGCCTACTAAACTTGTACCTGGGATAGGCGCTTCAATACGTATATCTTTGGCTGCTAACGCCATTTTGATATCATCCTGTAAATTGGTAATTCTAGAAACTTTTACTCCTTTTTCTACAGATAATTCAAAACGCGTTACACTTGGTCCTTCTGTAACTGTTTGAACTTCAGCTGGCACGTTAAAGTAATAAAAAGCTTCATTTAATTCATGTTTCTTTTCTTCAATCCATTGGTTATCTTTTTCATGCGCCTTAGGTTCTTCAAGTAAGTCAATACTTGGAAGGTTGATATTTGGACCTTTTCTTATCGCTGTCTTAGTCCCCTGGTAGGTATCTACGTCATCGTCAACTTGATTTACAGACTGTGTATCATCTGTCGTTGATTTATTTTGTGATAACGCTTCTTGGTTATCTGAATTTTGAGATTGCGTAGCACTTTGGCTTGAGTTTGAGTATGCTGTGTCTCTTTTTTGTTGAGCATCATCTTTGATTTGATGTATTTGACCATCAGATGATATCGCTTGTGCATCTGAAATTGTTGATTCATTGTTATCATAAAAATGTGCTTCGGCATTTTGATCTGAGTATATATTATCTTCTTGTTGTTTAGGTGAAGACAATGATTTATCTGTATTAGACGGTGCCTTTATATTCGTATTGTCTTCTGATTGGTATTTGTTGTCTTCACTAAGGCTCATACTTGAGTAATTTGTATGGCGCTTTTTCTTAGCGTCGAGCATACGCTTTTTATCTGATGGTGTCATAACCACATTAAACGGTTTGCTGCCTTTTGTTATGGCTGATTTTTTCCTTTGTTGACTTGATTTTTCACTAGAACTTAAGGCATGCACAGATTCAGTTACTTGAGCATCATCCGCTTCATTTTGGCTACTGTTCGTCGTTTGTATATCATTATCTTTTGTAGACGGTGCTTTGATATCCTGATCTGACAGATTATACTCCTCTGAATTAAATTGACTTGAATCTTGTGTGCTTTCTGAATATGATCCATCAGTTAGAGATGTACTATTTTGATTATCGTCAGTGTCACGCGCTGTACTTGTTGAAAAGGGATCATCTGAAAATTCATCTTGCGTCTGTGGCATTTTTTCAACGTCTTCATTTTGCTTACTATCCACATCAGTTGTACTTTGTGACATATCTTTTTGAGCTTCAGATAATTCTCTGTATCTTGCATCTGAAATTGCTACATTTTCATCAACTTCAGTTAAATTTGAAGCGTTTTGTTGCACATGGCTTTCTGCTTCAGAAGATGTGTTTTGTTGTTCATTTTCTGAACCAGCTTCATCTTGGCTTACATCCATTGCAGTTATTTCTGGTTCATCTGATAAATTAACTGTAGGATTGGCCGTTTCATCTAAAGACTCATACACTTGGTTATTGTCTATATTATGTACAGAACTCACGTTATCTAAATCAATTTCTTGGTAGTTAAATTCTGAAGCGTTATTTTGATCATTATGGCTACTATTTTCAGTCAAATTATCACTAGAGATATCCTCAGAATCATCCACATCCGAGATATCATTTGATTGTTCTTCGTCTAACGAACTTTCGCCAATATAATGTTTGGCTTGTTGTGCATACATTTCATCAATTGCTTTTTGAATTGTATCTTCATCATTTTGTTGATTTTCTTGACGTTTTTGTTGTAAAGCTTTCTTGAATTGACGTTTTTGAAGTACTTTTCTTTCACGCTCTCTACGAATTTCTTCTACAATTTGAGACGCATAAATGTTTTCTATATTGATTGTATTATTTTTTTGAGGTTGCGTCGTTGATTCTGTAGTGTCTTCATACTGGTCTGACGTGTTCTGCGGTTCGTTTTCTATTGAAGATAGTTGCTCATCATCAACTTGATATAGCTGGTCGTCATCATTTTGTTGTTGAGCTTCGTTATATTGTGATTCAAGGCTTGATGTTTTATCTTCTTGAACATCTTTGTCATTGTTAAATATTTCATTGTCTTCTTCGCTGTTTTTGGGTTTGATTACCCCGTTATCTAGAGGGTGGGGCTTTTGAGTACCAAAAATAGCAGAAGGAACTTCACTCGCTTTAAAATCACTTTTATGATAATGCGGCGTAGAGTGTTCATGTTTTTTTGAAGATTTTCCATTCACGCCTAAAACGTCCGTTTGGATTCTTGTTCTCTTGCCATTATGTTGTCTCTTATCTCTTCTTGTTTCACTGTTTGTTTCATCGTACGTTTCATCATGTGTCGTTGATTGCTCAGAAGCTTCTGGCTGCTTCATCTCGTCTGAAGTTGTTTCATTATACATATGTCTACGTCTTCGTTGTTTTTGGTTAGATGATGATGTATGGTTAGACATATTTTCAGTATCTTTAGCTTCTTTTTCAGACGATACTTCATGAGCACTATCAGATCTATTTTCTTCTTCTATAACATGCATCGGAAATCTGAATTTCCCTTTCGGTCTCTCATAAACATCGTTGTTTTGAGGAAGTAATGTGTCTTTATGTTCTTGTTGCATATTCTTTTGACGTCGTTGGTTTCTTTTATTTAGATAATCTTTATTAGGATCATTTTCGTCTCCAAATAATTTGTCGAACCAGCTCATTCGGACATTACCTCCTTTTATTCTTCAAAAAATGCTTGTCCTACTTTATAATCATCAGACAAGACCATAATACCTTTTTCTTGTGGTGCGTTTGGCAAATTCAATTCTTTCATAGAGCAAATCATACCACTTGAAGCAACGCCACGAAGTTCTGCATCTTTGATTACCATGCCATTTGGCATTACTGCACCAACTTTTGCGACTACAACCTTTTGTCCCGCTTCAACGTTAGGCGCGCCACACACAATTTGTAATTTTTCTGTAGCTACGTCTACATTTAATACACTTAACTTATCAGCATTAGGATGCTTTTCTTTGTTTGCCACATAACCTACAACCAATTTTGGTGATAAATCTGTCTCTAATTCAAATGAAAACCCTGCATTTTTAATAGCTTGCTGTAGTTCATTAATTAATGTTTCATTTAATTGAACATGGCCATTTCCAGATATACTAGATACATTTGAAGCGTCAAATATATTATATCCAACAACTTGATTACCTTGATGAATTTCTACTACGTTTCCTTTTGTTTCATACGTAAATTCACCAGTTGTGGGTTCAATTTGTAAAAAAGCTACATCTCCCACAGATTCTTTATTATAAAATAAATTCATTTATACTGACTCCTTATTTCTTATCTTTATTCTCATATTTTTTTCTAGTCGCCTCTAACCTTTGTATTACGTTAGGATTTCTTTTTTGTTTATTGTTTTTACCTAATATAAATATAGGTTCAAAATGTCCTTTGTCATAAGCTAGAGAAAGTGAAGTAATTGGCACTAAACCTTTCGTGAAAAATTCCATGGTTAAATGAGCCATAACATCATAACCTGTTTTATTACGAATATCAGCTATGATTAACACATCCTGGTGTGGTACTGCTACTAGCATTTCACCTTCACATTGAGTTTGAATTTCATTTAAAAAAGTAGTATTTAGAATTCTACTTGCATCATAACCATCATTTGAATTAATAAAATAGAAAATATTTCCTTTAACTTCATCCGTTTTATAATTATTTTCAAGCTTTCTAACGTTAAATAACGCCATTTCTTTCACTTGTTGTTTAGTGAGATTCAATTTATCTAACATAGTTTCATCTAATAGTCGGTAAGATTTACCTAAGTCCACTGCATAGTAAATATTAGTTTCTGCAGTATGTTTATCAATAACAAATGCATTTCCAGATTTGTCTTTTTTATCAAAACTCGGTGATCTGAGCACAGGCATTATCTCAATATGATCTGAATCGGATAAAGCCTCCCCTTTCATTTGTTCGATAGCTTCTTCAACGTAATAAACGATTTCGTCTACTATATTTTCTTTTTGCTCTTTATATTTAGCTACGATAGTTGAAATTTTAACAGTTACACCTTTACCATTATCATTTCTAGAAACTCGTAGCGTCTCGTCATCACGATTAAAACTAAACTTAACGTCTAGATGTTTCAATCTATCTTTTAATTTATCTCTCATTTGAAAGACATTCATCGTTAACACTCCTATTTACGTGTCTTAATACAGTTTACAATAAATATACCCTTAGGAACAGAAAAAATGTAAGTTCTAAGGGTATATTTTTTAGAGTACACTTTAATCAATATGATTTGATTTATCTTTTATAAAGAAGCTAAAAAATCATCTATCTGTTCAATTGATTTACGTTCTTTTCCAATATAGCTACCAATTTGTTTATTATCTTTATATACTAGAAAACTTGGAATGCCCATAATACCATGATTAATACAAATATCTATAAATTTATCTCTATCTACAGATATAAATTTGTAATTCGTATATTTTGCTTCCAGTTGTGGGAGATCTGGTTCAATCACTTTACAGTCGGGACACCAGTCTGCAGTAAATAAAAACACAGTTTGTTCTTTTTTTAATTCTTCAAATTGTTGTTCATTTTCTAATTGTTCCATTAAATCACTCCTAAATATTAATTATATTGTAGCGTATCGATTATTTTATCATTTAAGTTTTTAATTGATTGGAATAACAGTCTCCGCGCTGCATCATAATCACGGTAATCAAACACTGCGTTCGTACTGTGAATATAGCGTGCACAAACACCGATAACTGCAGTTGGAATACCAATATTTGCTTTGTGTATTTCTCCGCCATCAGTACCGCCAGGAGACATATAATATTGGTTTGGAATATCAAATTTTTTTGTTAAATCTATAAGGTAATCTCTAAATGTCGGTTTGAGTATCATCGTGCCGTCTTTGATACGGATTAAAGTACCTTTACCTAGTTCTCCTGAAAGATGCTGTTTTCCTTTCATATCATTTGCTGGAGAACAATCAACTACAAATGCAATATCTGGATCTATTAATTCGGCGGAAGCTTTTGCTCCTCTTAATCCAACTTCTTCCTGTACATTCGCTCCAACAAATAAATCAAAATCTAATTCTACATCTTTCAATAATTCTAATAACTCTAAACCAATTAAACAACCATAACGATTATCCCAGGCCTTGCTTACAAATCTATGTTCAGATAATTGCGTAAATGGTGTTTCAGGAACAATGGTATCCCCTATTTGAATACCTCGATTTATTACATCTGTTTCACTTTCACAACCGATATCTAATAATAAGTCTTCTATCGTCGGCGCACCTTCATTACCCGTTCTAAAGTGCTTTGGAATATTTGCAACGATGCCAACGATTTCTTCATTGGTACGTGATTTCACTTTTAATCTTTGTCCTTGCCATATGTCAGTAGCAACGCCACCTAAGTTTGTGAATTGCAATAGTCCGTTATCTGTAATATGAGTTATCATAAAACCAACTTCATCCATATGAGCAGCAACCATTACTTTTTTAGGTTCTTTAGCTTTGGATCGCTTCACTCCATAAAAACCGCCCATACGATTATAAACAAATTCATCTACGTACGGTGCCATTTCATTTTTTAAATACGTTTTCACATCATCTTCAAAGCCAGGTGCGCCATGTAATTCTGTTAAATTTTTCATTCTTGATAATGTTTGATTTTTGTCTATACTCAATGTCTCTCACTCCTTAATATTTATTATATCATCTTCATTGTGGTAAACTATAAATATGACTTTATTGGGGGTAGATTGTAATATGTTAAATAAAAAAAGTTGGTTCTTCATCACAATTATTTCATTAGCAGTTATTGTTGGATCAATTTATTTTTATAAACGTCAAAAGCAAATACAACATCAAAATCCAGAGAAAATTGTTTCTGAAGTAAAAACATATTTTATGAATGTTGTCGGTTCTTACATATTAAACGAAACGATTATGTATAAAAACGCTAACGACCAATTAGAAGCTTTTCAAGGTGGTGTCACTACACTTCACAATGGCAAACGCATTTATTACGATTTTTACGCAAATGCTAAAACAGGAGAAGTCCTCGACATCATAGAGTGTAAATGATTGAAGGTTAAAGTTATGAACATCTTACGTACCCGATAGCAAACAACTATTAACTATCGCAGTACAATAATGATATGAAACAAAATATATCGCTGCTCAAGTCATTCATAAAGCAAAACCAATGCTTTAAAACAGATATAGTTTCATTTCAAATGTTCTAAACTTTAACCTTATTTTAATTTCTAGTAATATATTGTGCTATTTCATTAGATTCAGTTTGATTAAATTTCACAGCGAAATAATTTACATCATGATAATATAAGAACCAATAATCCTCTAAGATGAATCTAGGTATTATCCGTTCCTTTTCTCTAATAGACTGCATTGGATAATCATCATAAGCAGTTACCCATAATGGATTTTTGTGTGCAATAGTTGGGAAAATATCTCCCATATGCACTGCCTTTTCTCCTTTGCTTTCAATAGTAATAATAGAATGACCATAACTATGGCCTCCAGTATGATAAATATGAATGCCACTTACTACTTCTAATTGATTTTCAAATAAAATTAATTTCTTCGTGAAATCTCCATTATTTTTCTTCCAATAAGTGGATTTACTACGTATATTAGGGCTATTAAACTCGTGCCACTCATCTTGTTGTATGACATGAATGGCGTTTTCAAAAACAGCATGCCCTTCATTATCAGTTAAACCTGAAGCATGGTCAAAATGTAAATGTGTCATCAGTACATAATCAATATCTTGTGTTTCTAAATTAAATGATTTTAAATCTTCTTCAATTTGGCTTTCATAATTTACACCAAATATCTTGCGTTCTTTGTCAGTAAGCTTTTCCTTACCAATCCCTGTATCAATAATAATATTAAATTCTTCCGTTTGAATTAAAATTGGGTGTGTTGGTAAAGGAATACGGTTATCCTCGCTGATTTCATATTTTTTTGTCCATAAAACTTTAGGTACAACGCCGAACATTGCGCCCCCATCAATATTTGTAATCCCACCATTAAGGTAATGCATTTTAAAATTGCCTAATTTCAAGATTATCCCTCGTTTCTTTGTTTAAATACTGTTTATTAATATAGTAATATAATACAACTCCCTCGTAAAATAATGAAAATTGTAAATCCACACATACAGATGAATATCGTACATACCTACAAATGAACTCAGATACAAATACTCTAAGTTAATTCTTGGACTTGACGTAGATCGTTGTCACATGACTATGCTATCAATACGTTTTAAAACGTACGCTAATGAACTATTGCTTCAAAATCGCTACTTTTTAGAAAACTATTTTTTAAAAGTCAGTTCTTAAAGCACTACTGCTAAAGCGTTACTTTTTAATTTATTAAATTAGACTTGAGTCATAACGTATATAATCCTCTTAACAGTATTAGTGCTTATGCAAATGTTTTAGTGCTTGTATTCCATTTAAACCTCAATAACACTTATGTAAGGAAGCCTGACGCTTACATTCCTTGCTTTAGTTTATCTTATAAAAAAAAGAAACCCAAATTGGGTTTCTGGTTGTCTATAAAGCGCTACTTTCCCATTTATGAAAATAGTAGCCTTAAAAAAATAAAATAATGAAATCTTATAAAAAATTTCCATCTTTATTTCATCTTAGTATTATATTATACACTGGCGATTAACTACATAAAGTGATTTACAAAAACAATTTAATTATTGTGAAATTTAGCTTCCATTCTATAAATCCTTGAGCCTTTATCTGAAAATTTACGCTCATATTCTGTTTCAATATTATTTTCTTTTTCTTCTTGGTGTAAATTTAAATTTATTTTAGTGAAATACATTCCGAATTGGGACATACTTTCTAAACTATAAGCAAATAAACCTCTATTATCCGTTTTAAAATGGATTTCTCCATCTTTTTTTAGCACTTGTTGATATAACGCTAAAAATGTATGGTAAGTCAATCTACGCTTCGTATGCCTTCTTTTTGGCCAAGGGTCTGAGAAATTTAAATAAATACGAGAGATTTCTTCATCTTTAAAGTATTCATTTAATTCAATCGCATCATTACAAATCAATTTAATATTGGTTAGATTTTGCTCTCTCACTTTATCTAACACTTTGACCATAACGTTCTTTTCCCGTTCCATAGAAATAAAATTAATTTCTGGTCTTTGCGCAGCAAGCGTTGTAATAAATTGACCCATGCCAGAACCAATTTCTATATATATCGGTTGATCTTTATCAAACCATTCACTTATATGTCCTGCATGGCTACCATCCGTATCTACAATATTAGGATGCGACTTTAAATAATCTTCAGCCCACGGCTTGTAACGCACTCTCATCTTGATAACTCCTTATATAAATACATTGTTATTCATTACTTCGTTTAAGAACTTCAACCACATATTCATATCTTTATAGCGTTTTTGTTCTTCGTACCACTGTACCATTCCAATTGACTGAACAACAGTATACCATTTCATTCTCTTTTGTAAGTCTATAGAATCTTTCGTACCATAATCTCTCAACCATTGAGGCCATTTATTTTCAGGAACGTAATTGTATAGCAGCATACCTAAATCAATAGCTGGATCCGCAATCATTGCACCTTCCCAATCAACTAAAAATAATTCATCATGATCAGATAACAACCAGTTGTTATGGTTAACATCTCCGTGAACAACCGTAAAGAACCTAGGATCAAGACAAGGCATATGATCTTCTAAATATGTCAATGCTTTACGAATAACATGATGCGTTAACACTTCTCTAGATAATGAGGCGTTAATTTTATTTAATAAAATATCAGGTGTAATAGGATTCATTTCCATACGTTTCAACATATTCAAAAGTGTTTTTGAACTATGTATTTTTTTTAGCAAATTAGCGACACGTTGTTCATACATTTCATCGAAAGTTAGCTCTCTGCCGTTTTTCCAATGTTGTGCTGTTACAACTTCCCCTGTTTCTATACGTTTCGTCCACACGAGCTTTGGTACAATACCTTCAGCAGACAAAGCTGCAATAAATGGATTAGAATTTCGTTTTAAAAACAATTTCTGTCCATCTTGCTCTGCCATATAAGCTTCGCCAGATGCGCCACCTGCTGAATCAAGTGTCCATCCTAATTGATAAAACTGCTCCAACACGTTCACCTCACTTTCAATTAGAAAATGGCTCCAGAAAACAAATTTCGAGAGCCAAATATAGTCATTTTCTAACACAATTATAAACTTAAATCATATATGATAGCCTCACGTGTTATGACCATCATTTTGTCCCATAGATTTAAGTTTGTATATTTAAATATTAAATACTGTATTGAGATTTTTATAACTTTATCATCATATCATAAATCTACCCGAAACAGCATGAAATTTTTAAAATTCCTTTGCTTTTTTTCATGAAATTTTATACACCAATTTCAAGTCTCATAAAAGATTTTATAATGTTTAGACGTTTATTTCAACCAATAATGAGAAACAAAAAGTCACATTTTACTACGAACATTTTCAGGAATTTTATTAATCGGCTCAGTAAGCATTATAACATAATTTAGTTTCAATAGATGTTACATTTTATTTCCTTTTTTGGAAAATATTAACTATCTGCATCAATGTATCTGTTAAATCCTTCTTGTAATGATTTAGTTATTGGGCCGACTTTTCCCTCACCTACGAATTCACCATCTAATTTAATTACAGGCATTACTTCAATTGAAGTACTTGATACGATAATTTCATCCGCATTTCTTAAAAAATCCACAGTGAAAGTGCCTTCATTAAATGGAATGCCTTTGGCTTCTGCAATATCTTTAATTACCATTCGCGTAATGCCATTTAATATATAGTTATTTACAGGATGCGTGTATATTTCCCCACCTTTAATTGCATATACATTACTTGATGACCCTTCAGTAACGATATCGCCACGATGCTGGATAGCTTCTTGAGCATTATATTTAACTGCGCTTTCTTTAGCTAGCACATTACCCAATAAATTCAAGCTTTTAATATCACATCTCAACCAACGAATATCTTCTGTTGTTATAGCATTAATGCCTTCTTCTAATAGTTTATATGGACGTTCATATGTTTTTGTAAATGCCATTACATTGGCTTCTACTGATGGCGTTGGAAACGCGTGATCTCTTGGGGCAGCGCCACGCGTAACTTGAATGTATACACCACCGTTAACTACACCGTTAGCTGCTAATAATTCTTGTACTAATTCTGTAAGTTCATCTACGTTGTATTTCAAATCTAAACCAATCTCTTTAGCACTTCTTAACAGTCTTTCAAAATGTGGTTTTGCAGTAAAAATATTATTATTATAAGTTCTGATATATTCATATATACCATCGCCGAAAACATAGCCTCTGTCGTTGTAAGGGACTCTTGCGTCTTGTTCATCTACTAAATGTTCGTTAATCAATACTTTAGTCATAATTATTCCTCCACGCACAATGTATATAAAGCTTCTAAATAAATACTCGTTGCATCAAACAATTGTTTTTTCGTAATATATTCATTTTTTTGGTGCATTAAATCTTCTGAATCGTTAAACATTGCACCAAATGCAACACCTTTATCAAGATTACGTGCGTAAGTTCCGCCACCAATAGTGTATGGTTCTGTTGGATCACCTGTTTGGTTACGGTATGCTTTCACTAATGTTTGTACAAATGGATCATTTTTATCTACATAGTGAGGTGTTTGATTCTTACCTAATTCAATAGAAAAACCGTTTTTTTCGATTTCACCTTTAAATCGAGTCATTGCTTCTTCAAATTCAAAACCATGAGGGTATCTTAAATTAATACCAAATCTGCCTCCATTTTGGTTATCGTAAGAAATAATACCAATATTAGTTGTAACATCACCCATCACATCAGTATGGAATTTCATCCCCATTTTTTCGCCAAAGTGAGAATTAAATAGATATTGTTCGCTAAATTGAGTAAAGTTGGCAGCTGTTTTATCTAAACCAAGCTTAGATAAGAAGTTCAATAAGTGCAATCCTGCGTTCACACCAATAGACGGATCCATACCATGCACTGCTTTACCATAGGTTTTAAGGACTAACACACCACTATCAACGACGCTTTCACCATCTACTTGATTTTCAGATAAATATTGTTCGAAATTTTGAATAACGTCTGTCATATTTTCTTTAACCGCTAATTTAGCATTTGCTTCATCAGGAACCATGTTGTAACGTTGCCCAGAAGTAAATGAAATTAATTCATATTCAGGCTCATCTTTATCTTCTGCTTTTTCATTTTGTACTACATCGAAAGTGCTAATACCTTTTTCCCCGTGGATAGCTGGGAATTCCGCATCAGGGGCAAAACCTAATGTAGGCATTTCTTCCGTTTTGAAATAGCGATCTGTACATTGCCAATCTGATTCTTCATCCGTACCTATAATGATATGTATACGCTTTTTCCAGTTTACTTTCATATCATTTAATATTTTGACTGCATAATAAGCAGCAATGGTAGGCCCCTTATCATCAAGCGTACCTCTCGCGATAACTTTATCCTCAGTTACAACCGGTTCGAATGGATTAGAATCCCAACCATCGCCAGCTGGTACCACGTCTACGTGACATAAAATACCCATAACATCTTCGCCTTTTCCGGATTCTATACGACCTGCAATATGGTCTACGTCATGTGTATTAAATCCATCACGCTCAGCAATTTGGTACATATAATCTAATGCTTTCCGCGGTCCTGGTCCGACTGGATTATCAGACGAAGCTTTGTTATCATCTCTTACACTCTCAATAGATAATAAACCTTTCAAATCTTCTATAATATGTTCTTCGTATGCTTTAACTTTATCTTTCCACATTTAGAATCAACTTCCTTCTCATTACTTATATATTTAATATTTTACATGAAGTAGTATAGAAACTACAGTGAGATGTAACTTATATTTAAAATTTTTAACTGTAATCATTATTGAAAAACAGTTAAATACCACTATATGAGTGGTTTTATACTCTGTATTAAGATTAAAAAACCTGAGACATAAAAATGTCCCAGGCTTATATAATCATTTATGAAGATAGTATTTCTAACCTTTGCGGGGTAACGCCACCATTTTAGAAATATGTGGGTCTATCCGTAGCTTAATCTACACATTTTATAAACAATTATTTATTTTTATTATTTTTAAGTTCTTCTTCTGTAACTACACGCAAATTGTTTGAAGGATCTGCTGCACCTTCATCCGTAAATCTAGCTTCTTCTACGTGTTCTTCTTTTTCATTAACGCCTTTAAAACGGTCTTTTTGTTCATTTATAAACCCTTTCGGATCTTGTTTCACTCTTGACGCATAACCTTTCGGGTCTTGTTTCACTTCGTTATAAGTTTCCCCAGCTTTTGAACTTATTTGGCTAGCGATATCTTTAGCGTTTTGTTTATATGATTCAGGATTTGACTTGTATTTGCTATACTCATCTTTCAATTTATCTCTATTTTCTTTTTTAGAGAGCACAACTGCAGCAGCTGCTCCTCCGACACCTATAATTGCTTTTAGTAATTTTGACATAATAACACCTCTTTATAAATTTAATCCTAATTGTTTAAAATCTTGTTGCGTTAGATGACGATATTCACCTGGACCCAATGATTCATCAAGTTTTAACTCACCAATACTCACACGTTTCAATGCAAGCACTTCGTTATCTATAGCATGAAACATACGCTTAACTTGATGATACCTTCCTTCATAAATTGTGACAAATGATTTGTATGGTTCATCACTTTTCACTAAAGTTGCAGGCATCGCCAATCCCTCATTCAATTCAATACCCATTTTGAATGAATTTATATCATTATTTGTAATATTTTTTTCAGAAATAACTTCGTACGTTTTAGAAACATGCTTTGTAGGGCTCATAAGTTCATGATTAAATGCACCATCATTAGTGATTAATAATAATCCTTCTGTATCTTTATCGAGACGACCTACTGGGAAAATTTCTAAAAACTGATAAGATTTCACTAATTCTATCACTGTTTGATGTTGATTATCTGCTGTCGCAGAAATATATCCTTTGGGTTTATTCAGCATGAGATAAACTTTATCTATATATTGTATAATCTCATTATTTATTTTGATTATATCATTGTTAGGGTCAATTTGTTTTTTGGGTGATTTTTCTTTTTGTTCATTAATAAAAACGCTACTGCTTTTTAATAATTGTTTAACTTCTGTACGCGTACCCACGCCCATATTCGCTAAAAATTTATCTATTCTCATTTTATAATACCTAATTTGCGTCTAACTTTATTAGGAATCTCACCTAAAAATTGATCAGCTAATTTCGTCTTCATCGTGATACCTCCGTAAACTAACATACCAATTATAACACTGATAATTAAAATACTTAATGCACCAAATTTAGTTTCTGGCGAAATAAACATTTGTAATAAAAACGATGACAATTCGACTGCAACCATCATAATTAAACCATATAAGAATATTTTACAGAAGTGTAACCATGTCTCTGAAAAATCAAAATTTGCATATTTTTTAAGTATATAAAAGTTACATAAAACAGCAAATAGTAACGCAATCGCTGTGCTTAAAATTGCGCCAGCCGTGTGGAATGCCATAATAAGCGGCGTATTTAAAACAACCTTTAAGACAACTGCTACTAAAATAACAAATACAGTTAATTTCTGTTTATCTATACCTTGTAGCATAGATGCGGTTACGCTTAACAATCCAATCAAAATAGCCACAGGTGCATAGTAGAATAATAACTGACTACCATCTATATTATAACTATAAAACACGGTGTATAATGGTAATGCTAAAGCCATAATTCCTAAACTTGCTGGCACCGTAATGTACATCAAAACACCTAAAGATGTTCTAATTTGTCTATGCATTTCACTTAACTCGCCTGATTCATATGTTTTGGTAATGAATGGAATTAAGCTTACTGCAAAGCCAGCTGATAGTGACGTTGGAATCATCACTATTTTATTAGTTGTCATATTTAAAATTGTAAAGAAATAGTCATGTAGACGGCTAGGTACGCCTGCTAAATCTAACGCGCCATTATGTGTAAATTGATCGACTAAATTAAATAATGGAAAGTTCAAGCTAACAATAACAAATGGAATACTATATGAAATAATTTCTTTATACATCTTTCCATATGATACATTGATACCTGAAACATCCGTTGCAACCATCTTTTCAATATTAGGTTTTCTTTTTTTCCAATAATACCATAATGTGAAAATACCCGCTACGGCACCTATTGCTGCAGCAAATGTCGCAATACCATTGGCTTGTAAAACACTGCCATTAAAGACATTGAGCACTAGATAACTTCCAATTAAAATAAATAAAATACGTGCAATTTGTTCAATAACTTCCGACACTGCCGTTGGGCCCATTGATTTATAACCTTGGAACACGCCACGCCATGTCGCAAGTAATGGTATAAATATAACAACCATACTGATAATTCTAATAATCCAAGTAATGTCTTCAACTGACCAACCACCTTTAGCGCCTGATTTATTTGCTAACGTGATTGTTGCTATAGTCGGTGCTAATAAATATAAAATGAAAAATCCTATAAATCCTGTAATGGTCATAACGATAAAACTGGATTTATATAACTTTTCACTTACTTTATATGCACCTAAAGCATTATACTTAGATACATATTTAGATGCCGCTAATGGTACGCCAGCAGTCGCAACTGCAATAGCAATATTATACGGCGTATATGCATAGTTAAAAGGTGCCAATTTTTCTTCTCCACCAATAATAGCATAGAATGGAATAATATATAATACACCCAAGACTTTAGTAATCAATATACTAAGGGTGATTAAAAAGGTACCCCTAACTAATTCTTTACTTTCACTCATTCAGATCTTCCTATCTCAAATTAAATTTTTACACTCATAACTTCAATAATAACGTTATAACCACTTTTTTTCAAAACTATATTACTATAAACTATAAAATAACACTATTTAGTAAAGCGAGGCAATAAAATGTATCAAACAATCATAATCGGTGGCGGCCCTAGCGGTTTAATGGCTGCTGCTGCAGCAAGTCAAAACAGTAATAAAGTCTTGCTCATTGAAAAGAAAAAAGGGCTCGGCCGTAAATTAAAAATATCTGGTGGCGGCCGGTGTAATGTAACCAACCGCTTACCATATGAAGAAATCATTAAAAATATACCAGGAAACGGAAAATTTTTATATAGTCCTTTCTCCGTATTTGATAACGAATCTATTATTCACTTTTTCGAATCCCGGGGTGTATCTTTAAAAGAAGAAGATCATGGTCGTATGTTTCCAGTATCTAACAAAGCGCAAGATGTTGTAGATGCTTTGATCCATACAATAGAAAAAAATAATGTAACTGTAAAACAAGAAACGGTTGTACATGGTATCGAACATACACAAAAACAAACTTTTAAAATAACAACTGATAACCAAGAAACAATTGAAAGTCATAGCCTAGTGATTGCTACGGGTGGCACAAGCGTTCCAAAGACTGGGTCAACAGGAGATGGTTACAAATTCGCTAAACAGTTAGGCCATACAATTACAGAATTATTTCCAACTGAAGTGCCCATCACTTCTCCTGAACCATTTATCAAAGACAGAAGATTAAAAGGCTTAAGTTTAAAAAATGTAGCACTATCTGTATTGAAAAAAAATGAAAAAAAACGTATTACGCATCAAATGGATATGATCTTCACTCATTTTGGGGTAAGTGGCCCTGCTGCATTAAGATGCAGCCAGTTTGTATATAAAGAGCAAAAAAACCAAAAACAGCAAAATATTAAAATGCAAATAGATGTTTTTCCTGATTTGAGCCAAGCACAAGTTGAAGCTAAAATACGTAAATTGTTAAAAGATACACCCGATAAATATGTAAAAAATAGTTTACATGGTCTTATCGAAGAACGCTATTTACTGTATATGTTAGAATTAGCAAATATTTCAGAGGAATTAACTGCACACCATATTTCAAACGAACAATTCAACAAATTAGTAAATTTATTTAAAGCATTTACTTTTACAGTTAACGGTACGCTATCAATTGAAAAAGCTTTTGTAACTGGCGGTGGCGTTTCACTAAAAGAAATTGAGCCTAAAACAATGATGTCAAAACACGTACCAGGTTTATTTATGTGCGGCGAACTACTCGATATTCATGGTTATACTGGAGGTTACAATATTACTAGTGCCTTAGTCACTGGTCATATATCAGGCACTAATACGAGTAAGTTTCAACTTTAAACCTTTAACTACATGATTAAAAAGATAGAACAATAACCTAGTTTGTTCCTCAACAAAGATCATTAAAATTATAAAATTTTATATAAGCATATTTTTTGAAATTGATTAACTTTTTTATCTAAGTGCTATTATAAATTTACCTGTTTTTTAGTTATCAGTCGACATAGAGAAGTAGTATATTTTGTAGTTAGCCTCTTTGTTCATACCGCAATGACAATCATAAATAATGGTCTCATGATGCTATTTACGTATTTATCGCATTCTCATTATAATAAATAGATAAGCGACTAACCCAACATCTAAAAAAAGCCCCTCACTATTGCAATAGTGAGGGGCTTGGTATATTTATATTGAGATTTTTATTAATCATCATTTCAACATTACAATACTAAAATATAAAATTAACGATTCTAAATGAACCCACATTGAGTTAAAACGTATCCACCTATGCTTACCGAACAATGTATTAAACGCAATACAAATTGGGTATATCCGAATATTAAAAGACTGGAAAGCTAGATGCTTCTAATGTCTAAAGCTTCATCTCCCCAAGCATCCATACCACCTTCAACATTTACCGCATGAACGCCACTACGCTCTAAATATTGAACAACTTGTGCACTTCTGCCACCAGCTTTACAAATAATATAATACGTATCATTTGAATTGAAGTGATTTAAATTGTCGGGAATTTGATCCATAGGAATTGTTTCTGCTTCAGGAATAACCCCCATCGCAGTTTCTTCATCTGTTCTCACATCAATAATTTGAATAGGATTAGAATTTAAAATCTTTGATTTTAATTCATCTACAGATATTGTCTCCATAATATAAACGCCCCTTTTAAGTTATTTGGCAACAATATTAACAAGTTTTTGAGGTACAGCAATTACTTTTTTAATATCTTTGCCTTCAATTTCATCTTTGATATTTTCGTTATCTAACGCAATTTCTTCCATTTCTTCTTTTGATACATCTTTAGGTACATCTATTTTAGCACGAACTTTACCATTTACTTGAACGACGATTTCAACTTCATCGTCAACTAATAATGATTCATCAAATGTAGGCCATGGTTGGTAAGTAATTGTTTCTTCATGTCCTAAACGTGACCATAATTCTTCACCAATATGTGGTGCGATTGGTGCTAACATTTTGATAAATCCTTCAATGTAAGGTTTATATATTTCGTCTACTTTATAGCAATCGTTGATAAAGACCATCAACTGACTAATTGCTGTATTAAAATTCAATGTATCAAAGTCTTCAGAAACTTTTTTCACAGTTTGATGGTAACTTTTATCTAAAGTTTTATTATTTGTATTTACTACTTTATCAGAAATCAAACCATCTTCTGTAACTAAAAGTCTCCAAACTCTATCTAAGAAACGTCTTGAGCCGTCTAAACCTTTTTCGCTCCATGCAATGGCAGCATCAAGTGGCCCCATAAACATTTCATATAGTCGTAATGTATCTGCACCGTGAGATTTAATAATATCATCTGGATTAATAACATTACCTTTAGATTTACTCATTTTTTCATTACCTTCGCCAAGAATCATACCTTGGTTAAATAATTTTTGGAATGGTTCTTTCGTTGGCACTACGCCTAAATCATACAGTACTTTATGCCAGAATCTTGCATAGAGTAAGTGTAACACTGCATGTTCTACGCCGCCAATATATAAATCGACTGGCAACCAGTGTTTTAATTTTTCTGGGTCAGCTAACATTTGTTCGTTATCCGGATCAATAAACCTTAAATAGTACCAACAACTACCTGCCCATTGTGGCATTGTATTGGTTTCACGTCGACCTCTCATGCCAGTTTCCTCATCTATTACATTAACAAAGTCATCAATATTAGCTAACGGTGATTCACCAGTTCCTGATGGTTTAATTTCATCTGTTTCCGGTAAAAGTAAAGGTAATTCATCTTCAGGTACAGTTGACATCGTACCATCTTCCCAATGAATGACTGGAATTGGTTCGCCCCAATAACGTTGACGGCTAAACAACCAATCTCTAAGTTTATAGTTTATTTTTCTTGTACCCGCATTATTTCGTTCTAACAATTCAATTGCTTTTTCGATTGCTTCTTTATTATATAATCCATTTAATTCACCTGAATTAACATGAGGCCCATCACCAACATAAGCTGCTTCAGATAAGTCTCCACCCTCAATGACTTCTGTAATTGGTAAATCAAAGGCTTTTGCAAACTCATAGTCTCTTTGGTCGCCACTTGGCACTGCCATCACTGCGCCAGTACCGTACGAAGATAATACATAATCTGCTATCCAAATTGGTGTTTTTTCACCAGATAATGGGTTGATTGCATAAGCTCCAGTAAATACACCAGATTTTTCTTTAGCAAGACCCGTACGTTCTAAATCTGATTTCATTGCCGCTTCTTGTTGATATTTTTCAACACTTTCTTGATTTTCTGAAGTTGTAATTTGATTTACAAGCTGATGTTCTGGACTTAATACTAAGAATGTAGCACCATAGATTGTATCAGGACGTGTGGTAAATACTTCAATTTGATCATTACTATCTTCTACATTGAATGATACTGATGCCCCTTCTGAACGCCCAATCCAATTACGTTGCATGTCTTTTAAAGATTCTGGCCAATCTAAGCCCTCTAAATCTTCAAGTAACCGATCTGCATATTCAGTAATTCTTAATACCCATTGCTTCATTGGTCTCCTGTATACAGGGTGCCCACCTCGCTCAGAAACACCATCAATTACTTCTTCATTTGAAAGTACAGTGCCTAACGCAGGACACCAGTTCACCGCAACTTCATCTACATAAGCAAGTCCTTTGTTATATAATTGAATAAATATCCATTGTGTCCATTTATAGTATTCTGGGTCTGTCGTATTGACTTCTCTATCCCAATCATAACTGAAACCTAATTCTTTAATTTGGCGTTTAAATGTTTCAATGTTTTGTTTAGTGAACTCACGAGGGTCATTTCCAGTGTCTAACGCATATTGTTCAGCAGGCAAACCAAAAGCATCCCACCCCATAGGGTGTAATACATTATATCCTTGCATACGCTTATACCTAGAAATAATATCTGTGGCTGTGTAACCTTCCGGGTGACCTACATGAAGCCCGGCCCCAGACGGGTAAGGGAACATATCAAGTGCATAAAACTTTTTTTGGCCTAAATTATCTTCTGTTTTAAATGTTTTATATTCTTCCCAATAATCCTGCCATTTTTTTTCAATTTCATTATGATTGTAATTCACAACATTTCCTCCTATTCAATAATAAAAGACACCTCAAACTATTATTTAATAGGGACGATTTTCACCGCGGTACCACCCTGTTTCACAAAATGTGCGCTCATTTTAATTAATAGTAAGAGATGTCATTAATTCATTTCAAGTCACGGTAAGTTCACTTAAGGCTTTACACTAGGTTTCACCACACCCTAGCTCTCTGTGGGAAAGCTTTAAAGTTACTACTCCTATACTCTTCTAATGATATTTGATACAGCCTTTTATTTCAAGTATAAAAATATAATTAATATACTCTCCATTGTTTATACACAAATGCTTTCAAATCATATGTGTTAGATTTTCAAACTTAATCATAAACCATAAATTGGACTATATATTAAGCTTAACATCAAATTAAATATCTTTGGGTAGTTGTCGATCATAGAAAGTTAAAAATATTAAAGCAATGGCCAATAGCGAAATCATACTTAAAAACATAACTTGCATATTAAACATGTCAACAACTACACCACCAATCAGTGGCCCAAATGCCTTACCTACAGTCGCTGCAGAATTCACGTAGCCTTGGAATGAACCCTCTTTACCTTTAGGCGCTAATTGGTTAGCAATCGTAGGTACTGCTGGCCATACAAACATTTCGCCCAACGTTAATATAATCATACCTACCATAAATACAGAAAATTGTTCAGCAAAACTAGTCACAAAGAAAGAGATAATAAAAATACCTATACCCACATACATTTGATGTTTTAAATTACCTTTCAATAATCTGATAATGGGAATAATTAACGGTTGTGCAACTAATATCATGATACCATTGACTGTCCACAAGAGACTGTATTGACTCATTGAGATATTAAGCACTTGGGTAAATGAAGCTATTGTACTTTCCCATTGGATGTAAGCAATCCAACAAATACTAAACATGACACATATTAAAGATAATGCAATAAACTGAGGTCTATACGCTTTAGATAATAAACTCATTGCATCATTTGATTTTACTTTAACGTCTAATTTGATATTAAACTGACTTACAGCGACTATAGCAAATGCAATATACATTAATAAATTAGCTATAAAAATATAATTAAAACTTAATTCAGCAACAAAGCCACCGGAAGCTGCACCAATGGCTACGCCTAAATTTTGTGCTAAATAAATGGCATTAAAAGTTTGCCTTCCGCCTTTTGGCCATATCGCACCTGCTAATGCATAAATAGCAGGAATAATCATTCCGCCGCCAAACCCAAGACAAACTAACCAAACAGCATACCATGGCCATCCATGGAAAAAATTTAATAACGTTGTACTACTTAAACAAATAACAGTACCTATCATAATTGTGGGGTAGCCGCCTAATTTATCAAAAAGGTTACCTCCGAGTAGGTTGCCAATCACCATTCCAAATGAATTAATCATTAAGACTAAACCAGCCATTGTTAAACTTTTATCTAATACCTCATTCATATAAATTGTATTTAATGGCCATAAAAAACTTGAGCCCGTGATATTTAATGCCATTCCAATTACCAACCACCACACTGATTTTGGCATGTTCATAACCGTAAGCTCCTTTCTTATTTTAAATTTCTATTTTTACTCTAAACACTATATCATTAAAATATGTTAAAATCTTTAACTAGAACGAATTTAGAAAGGAAAATGTTATATGGGACAATTTTTCCCTTACGCATTCGAAAACAAACGATATCATACTTGGAATTATCATTTAAAAAATAAATTTGGCCAAAAAATCTTCAAAGTTGCAATTGATGGAGGATTTGATTGTCCGAATAGAGATGGCACAGTTGCTCATGGCGGTTGTACATTTTGCTCAGCAGCAGGAAGCGGCGATTTTGCTGGTAACCGTGTCGACTCTATAGATGTTCAATTTCAACAAATCAAAGATAGAATGCATGAAAAATGGCACGAAGGACAATATATTGCTTATTTTCAAGCTTTTACAAATACACATGCGCCAGTAGAAGTTTTGCGAGAAAAATACGAAACGGCATTAAAAGAACCTGGTGTTGTAGGTTTATCTATAGGAACACGCCCAGACTGTTTACCAGATGATGTAGTAGAATATTTAGCCGAATTAAATGAACGTACATATTTGTGGGTAGAATTAGGTCTACAAACAGTTCACCAAAAAACTTCTGACTTAATTAATCGTGCGCATGATATGGAAACTTACTACGAAGGTGTTGCAAAACTACGTAAGCATAACATCAATGTGTGTACACATATTATTAATGGGCTGCCTGAAGAAGATTATGACATGATGATGGAAACTGCTAAAGAAGTTGCACAAATGGATGTTCAAGGTATTAAAATACATTTGTTACACCTACTTAAAGGTACTCCAATGGTAAAACAATATGAAAAAGGTATGCTTGAATTTATGTCACAAGACGACTATACAAATTTAGTTTGCGATCAACTAGAAATTTTACCAAAAGAAATGATTGTACACCGAATCACTGGTGACGGCCCAATAGATTTAATGGTTGGCCCTATGTGGAGTGTTAACAAATGGGAAGTACTTAACGAAATCGATGATGAATTAGCTAGAAGAAATTCCTACCAAGGAAAAAACTATGAAAGTATTATCAAATCATGAAAATAGAGCGTATTTTACCATTTTCTAAAACACTCATCCAACAACATGTATCTGCGGACAGCATTGTTATTGATGCTACTTGTGGTAATGGTAATGATACTGAATTTTTGGCACAACAAGTACCAGATGGTAAAGTGTATGGTTTTGACATTCAGGACATTGCAATACAAAACACTAAAACTAAAACTAAAACATTTAGACATGTCCATTTAATTCATGATAGCCATGCCAATATAAAACAATATATTCCAAGAGAGGAACGTGGACATATTGACGCAGCTATTTTCAACTTAGGATATTTACCTAAAGGAGATAAATCCATCGTTACAAATCCTAACAGTACCTTAGCTGCTATCAATTCGATATTTGATATATTAGCGCCCGAAGGCATTATCGTTTTAGTTATTTACCATGGACATGAGGAAGGTAAAACAGAACGTGATGCATTATTAAACTACCTTCAACATTTTGACCAAAATAAAGCACATATATTGCAGTATCAGTTTATTAATCAACAAAATCATCCACCATTTATTTGTGCTATTGAAAAAAGATAACGTACTATTTAAATAAAAACATATAGAACAGGAAACGTATTTGTCTAAGTGATACCATCGCAAAACAATTTTAGAATAGCTTACCAGAGCATCTATGTAACGAAGCATGTTTATCTCTAAATGACTTCATCGCTATTTTAATTTGATATCAAACGTATTTCATCTTCACTTACTTCTACGAGAAAAACAAGAACACCATCTATTTTCCTCATATAACTATCTAGGAAATTTAAAATAATACACATAATAAAAGTACACCTCTTTTTGAAATAGAGGTGTACTTTTATGTTAAGTATGAGTCGTTGATACCCATATTTTTTGAGGTTAATAACAGTTTTCCAGACTTTAATTATTCCCTATAAATTTAAGATAGATTTAAGACTTGATTGAATAGATGACGATTTTTCATCAATTTCTTCTTTAAAGTAATCTAAAAGCGCTTCCCTTTGAGCTTCTAAATCTTCATTGAAATGAATAATTACTGTACGTTCATCATTAACTGGTCTTTCTTTAATGATCCATTCTTTTTCCACTAAATCGTTATACGTTCTTGTACGTTTATAAGATTTAATTTGTACAAAATCATCCATTTCCTTTAAAGTCATTGATCCTTCTTGCCATAATGTTAAAAGAATTAATATTTCTTCTTTCGACATTTTATATTGTTTCTGTACTTTTTCAAAGATATCATCAATATCATTTAGTACATGTTCCAATCTAAGGACACTATCTACCATGTCAGTAATTGTCTTCCCCATAGAAATATCCCCCAATCATAATATTAAGTTAAACATGTAAAATTAATTCATCAAAAAAATCATTCGTTACAAAATTTATTACTGTCAGAAAAAATTTTGATATTTTCAATAAAATTAATCTTATATACAGTTTAAAATTAAATTATGAATTATGCAATTAGTTGGTTGATTTTATTTTGCATTTCTTTCAAAATTATGGCAGAATTTTCAAACAATTTACTTTCGCTACTATTTAATTGTGTTTCATAAACTTTTACCGCACCATTTCTATTGATTAATGTTGGTACACCAATGTATACATCAGTTTGGCCATATTCACCATTTAGATAACTGGAAACGGGGAGAACCACATTTTGATTTTTTAAAATGGCTTGTGTAATACGAATTAACCCCATAGCGATACCATAATAAGTAGCGCCTTTCGCTTTAATAATGTCATATGCTGCATCACGTGTATTTATAAATATTTCATCTATTCTATGTTGTTTGTCTGGGTTATCTTTTAAAATGTCATATAATGATTGGCCTGCAATATTAGCCTGTGACCACACAGCTAATTCTGAATCACCATGTTCCCCGATAATTTGTGCATCAACGCTCCAAGGAGATACATTAAATTCTCTTGCGAGTTCATATTTAAAACGCGCAGTATCCAATATTGTACCTGAACCAATAACTTGCGCTTTTGGCAAGCCTGATACTTTTTGCGTTACATATGATAATACATCTACTGGATTTGTAGCTATTAGAAAAATACCATTAAATCCTGTTTGCATAATAGTCGAAACAATTTCTTTAAATATTCTTGTATTTTTTTCCACTAAATCTAATCGTGTTTCTCCTGGTTTTTGAGCAGCACCCGCGGTAATAACAATTAAATCTGCGTTGCTACAATCTTTGTAAGATCCTGCTTTTATCTTTATAGGTGAGCCCCCATAAGGTGCACTGTGATTTAAATCTGCAACATCACCGTGTACTTTTGTTTCATCTAAATCAATGATGACTAATTCATCTGCTATTCCTTGGGAAACTAATGCAAACGCATAACTAGAACCAACTGCACCATCACCTATTAATACCACTTTATTTCCTTTACTGTATTTCATATTATGACTCTCCTTATATTTAAAGTAAATCATCGCTTATTGTGATTTATTTCACAATTTAAATATAACACTTTCTTCGCTAAAGAGCAATCGTTTATTGTGATTTATTTCACAAAATTTCCGTTTCTTCTTCCTCGTTTTATAAATGAGAAAGAGCGAGACAAAACCAAAATTTGGTTTCGTAGACTCGCTCCTAGTTAAAGATGCTACATCGTATATCTAATTATAATTAATACTGCAAGTTTTTACTGACATCTATTGTTTTCTTATAAGAAGCGTCTTTCAAAACGATGGCGTCCATGCTTTGTATTGCTTACACTTTAATTTCCCACTCTATGAAAGCTCGTGTTCATCATGGACGATAAAGCCAATATTACTTGTACTGTTATTAAGAAATGCTAAAATATATCGCATTACTTCGTCTCTTTCAGGTTCATTATGTATTTCATGATATAAACCCTTCCAAGCTTTAAAATATAATTCTTCAGTTTCAATATTATCTTTCACTAAATGCATAGTTGGAATATCAGACACTTTGTCTTCGAGCCCATACATTAATAATACAGGAAGTGGCTTAATATCTTTTAAGTGTGTTACTGTTTCTTTCATGATTTCGATGATTTGTTTATACCAATGATATGTCACTTTTTGTAACATGAGTTGATCTTCTTTTGCTTCTTCGATTACCTCATCGTTACGTGTTAAATCTTCAACGGTTATGCCTACTTTGAATCTTGTGTCTTTAGTTAATTTACCTACATTAGATAATATCTTATCTTTTCTAGTTTTATTATTTTTTTTGAATTCCAGCAATGGTGAAATAAGCATCAATCCTTCAATAGGTACTTCCACTTTTTCTAGTAAGTTTAAAATAATAAGTCCGCCAAGTCCTACACCTAAAAAATAAGTTGGAAGTTTATATTCATTTGCTATTCTAATCCATTCTAGTACATGTTCGTGATATACTTCGAAATTTTCTATTTGTCCTTTATTAGAACGCGTAGTTTGACCTTGCCCAGGTAAATCACCCATGATAACGTGATAGCCATTTCTACGTAGCATTGTTATTACATACGCATATCTTCCTGTATGTTCGAGCATGTTATGGGCAATTACAATGACACCCTTAGCTTCATTTTCAGTTTCCCATTTCCACATATTCCATACTTCCCCTTCTCCAATAATTTCATTAAATATATTGTATCAAAATATGATGCACGTTTGCCATTTTAAACGCATAAATTATGTTGTCTTAAGTTCATTGTTTTTTTAAAAATAAATATTATAACTATATCAATCAGTCATCCGATAGTGTAGTCTGTGATATTAAGCATAATAAATTTTATTGTAAACGATTTCATTACTATTAGATTCATGCTACACTATTATTGAAAGCATAGCTATTAGCAGGATGGGAGGAATTAATATGCCAATTGTGAAAAATTTTTTTATAGGGTTATCTAATAATCCCTTTTTAAATAAAACAGCTAAGGAAATAGGTCCTATGTTTGGGGCTAAAAAAGTCGTTGCTGGAAATACGATTACTGACTTAGTAGACACAATTGAACGTTTAAATAACAAAGGAGTCACTGTTACTGTGGATTGTCTTGGAGAATTTGTTTTAAATGAAGGCGAAGCGATACAGGCCAAAGACCAAATATTAGAAGTGATGTATGCAATATACAACCACAGCTTAGATGGTCACATGTCTATTAAACTAAGCCAACTCGGTTCGGAGTTTGATATTGACCTTGCTTATCGTAATTTACGCGAAATATTACTAAAAGCAAATGAATTTGGTAATATGCATATTAATATAGACACTGAGAAATACGATAGCTTATTTGATATTACTCAAGTGTTAGATCGACTAAAAGGTGAATTTAAAAACGTAGGTACAGTTATTCAAGCTTATTTATATAAAGCAGATGCACTTATCGATAAATACCCAGAACTGCGTTTACGTATGGTAAAAGGTGCATATAAAGAAAATGAAAATATTGCTTACCAAACTAAAGAAGACATTGACGAAAATTACATACGTTTAATTAAAAAAAGATTATTAAACGCTAATAATGTCACTTCTATTGCTACACACGATGATAAAATAATCACACATATTAAACAGTTTATTAAAGATAATAATATTGAAAAAGATAAATACGAATTTCAAATGTTGTACGGTTTCCGATCAGATTTAGCAGGATTACTTGCACGTGAAGGAAATCATTTTTGTATATATGTTCCGTATGGTGATGATTGGTTCAGCTACTTTATGAGAAGATTAGCAGAACGTCCACAAAACTTAAATCTAATGTTTTTAGAATTAATGAAACCTGAAATATTGAAAAAAACAGGCTTTGTAGCCAGTTTGTTAACAGCTATTGGCGTATCTAGTGCATTAATATATAAAGTATTAAAAAAATGATTTATGCCGCTTAACAAGCATGAGAGCCAGAAACATTTATGTCTCAGGCTCTCATTTAGTATTAACAGCAAATCTCTCGGTTCTAAATATTGTTATAATTACATTTGCCTATGAAAAACAACAAAAGGATTTAAAATTCAAAAAGTTTTTCACCATTTTTTATATTATAAATTAAATTCATCTTAACTTATGGGATATCGTTCCATAATAAGAAGTCTTAGTAAACGCTATTACTATAGAAGTATGCTAATGCTGATTATATTTCGCTTAATAAATTAGCCATTTCGATTGCACTTACTGCCGCTTCAGAACCTTTGTTTCCAGCTTTAGTACCAGCACGTTCTACAGCTTGTTCAATATTCTCAGTCGTTAATATTCCAAATATTACTGGTGTATCTGTTACATCATTTGCTTTTGACACGCCTTTTGCTACTTCATTACACACGTAATCATAGTGAGAAGTTGATCCTCTGATTACACATCCTAAAGTGATTACTGCATCATATTCACCTTTTTGAGCTAACTTTTTAGCCACTAATGGAATTTCAAAAGCACCTGGTACATATGCCACATCAATATTTCCAGCCGAAACTTCGTGTCTTATTAAGGTATCTTTTGCACCATCTAACAAACGATTCGTGATGAAATCATTAAATCTACTTACTACAATTGCTACTTTTAAATTTGATCCTATTAATTTACCTTCAAAATTCATTTTTTTGCCTCCTATATTAAATGACCCATTTTTTCTTTTTTTGTTTTCATATAATCTTGGTTATATTTATTTGTAGGAACTATCAAATCAATTCTTTTGGCAATATCGATGCCATAATTTTCTAAACTACCGAATTTTTTAGGGTTATTACTTAATAAATTAACGCGTTTTACACCTAAATACTTTAAGATTTTTGCAGCATTTTGGTAATCTCTTAAATCCTCTTCAAAACCTAAAGCAATATTCGCAGAAACTGTATCATATCCCTGCTCTATCAATTCATAAGCTTTTAATTTATTAATTAAACCAATGCCTCTACCTTCTTGGGGTAAATATAAAATGATACCACCATTTTCACTAATATATTCCATTGAGGCAGCAAGTTGCTCTCCACAATCACATCTTTGACTGTGAAAGATATCTCCAGTCAAACAAGCAGAATGGATACGTACATTTTCGGTTTCTTTGATTTCACCACTAACAATGGCTACTATTTCTTCTTCATTGTTTTGAGTTGAAAATCCATACATATCAAAGTTACCGTAATCTGTAGGTAGTTGTACTTTAGCTTTAGCTTCAAGCGGCGCATCAGTATTTTTTCTGTAATTTTCTAAGTCTTCAATAGATATCATTACAAGCTGATGCTTGTTTTTAAATGCTTCTAAATCGTCTCCTTTAGCCATTGAACCGTCCTCATTCATTATTTCACAAATGAGTGCTGCCGGTTTCGCTCCCGTTAAAAGAGCTAAATCAACAGATGCTTCTGTATGACCACGTCTAGCTAACACACCATTATCTTGAGCAATGAGCGGAAATAAATGCCCTGGTCTGTTAAAATCATTAGCTTTAGTTTGCTCATCAATTAAAGCTTTAGCTGTAAGCATTCTTTCATCGGCACTAATACCAGTTGTTGTATCGATGTGATCAATACTGACTGTAAATTGAGTACCATAAATATCTGAGTTATGGTTAACCATTGGATTAAGCTCTAAGTCTTGCGCTATTTTTTTACTTATGGGCGCGCAAATAAGCCCTCTGCCATATTTAGCCATAAAATTTACCGTGTTCTCATACATCCATTCTGTTATGGCTACTAAATCTCCTTCATTCTCTCTATTTTCATCATCGACCACTATGATACTTTCGCCATTTTTAAGCGCTTTTAATGCTTTTTCTATACTATCTAATTGCATATTACCCCTCCTAGAACCCAAAAGATTTTAGTTTTTCAGAACTCAAACCTGAATCATTATTTCCAACTATTTTTTCTACATATTTAAATAACATATCCGTTTCTATGTGAACTGGATCACCAACACGTTTTTGATTTAATATAGTGGATTTTCTTGTTTCCGGTATAAGGTGAATATCAAATTCTGACTCTTTCAACTGGAAAACAGTCAAACTCACACCATCTATAGTGATAGAACCTTGTTGTACCATTTGATTTATAATGGATTTAGATGGTTTAATTGTTACAATTTTAGAATTATCTGAGTTCTGTATTCTAGTGATTTTAGCTACTTCATCTGTGTGACCAAGCACAAAGTGACCACCAAATCTTCCTTGACCACTCATCGCTCGTTCTAAATTCACTTCGTCGGATTGATTCAACCGGTTTAAATATGTTTTATTCTCAGTGCCTTTAATCACCTGTACTGAAAATGTTTGGTTATCAAAACATACTACTGTTAAACAAACACCATTCACACTGATTGAATCGCCAATATGCACATCAGATAAAATTGTCTGACAATCAATGGTTAAATTAACAATTGATTGCTGGGTTGTCATTTTTTTAATCGTACCTATTTCTTCCACAATGCCAGTAAACATATTAATTCACTTCTTTCGCAATTCTAATTTAATGTTTTGCTCAAGCACTTGAGAATTTACAATTTCAAATTGTGGTGCCTCTGATAAATTAAATACATTTTCTGTTTTAAAAAATTGATAATCACCAGAACCACCTATCATTTTCGGGGCATAATATAAGATAAGTTCATTCGTATAATTAGATTGAAGAAATTCAGAAGTAATCGTAGGGCCGGCTTCAACTAAGACACGCCCAATCCCTTTTTGATATAAATCTTTTAAAATGTTTTCAAGAGAACAGTTTGAACAATGAATGACTTCTACATGTTCAATATCTGATTTTAATTTTTCTTGTTCTGTATAAATCCAAATAGGCACATTAGATTGGTTAAACATATCTAAATCAAAGTCAATTCGACCTGATTTTGAAAGTATAATACGGATAGGATGCTTACCTTCTTCTATTCTGGTAGTATATTGAGGGTTATCAGCATTTAATGTGCCAGTTCCTGTTATCACAGCGTCATGTTTATGTCTAAGCATAAACACATCATTTTTGACTGATTTATTTGTAATCCATTTACTTTCACCTTTATCAGTAGCTTGTTTACCATCTAAACTACAAGATACTTTCACTGTAACTTCCGGAATACCTTGTCTTTTAGTTATAAAAAAGTCTTTATATAAGGCTTCTGCTTCAGGTTTATGACGAAATTCCACTTTGACTCCAGCATGTTGTAAGATTTCATCACCTCTAGATGTCAAAGTTGTATCTTTAACAGCATAGACTACTTGTTTAATACCAAAATCTATAATTTTATTAACGCATGGTGGCGTTGAACCATAATGAGAGCAGGGCTCTAAAGATATATAGATTGTGCCACCTGCAGCTGTTTCGTTTGCCATGTCCAAAGCTTGAACTTCAGCATGTTTATCACCTTTTTGTAAATGGGCACCTATGCCAACGATTCTACCTTGATTAACTACAACAGCACCAACAGGCGGATTTATTCCTGTTTGACCGTCTACCATTTTTGCCAATTGAATTGCATAATTTAAATATTGACTCATAATAATCACCTCTAAATAATAAAAAACACCTGAAATGGTTTTCAGGTGTGGGATATATTTCGATATAACATGATTTGTTTAACATTAAATACACTTTTCGAAATGATAGAAAAATGTACACTAAATAAACACTCTAAGCAGTGCTGTTTGTTATACTCCATTCTTTCTCCCATCCAGACTATACTGTCGGCTCTAGATTCTCACTAGATCAGCCACATTTGTAAAAACAAATGCAGGTCGCAGGCTTTATTTACTGCCGGTTGGGAATTTCACCCTGCCCCGAAAGAACATTTATGAAATTGTAATTGATGATTGAGTCAAGTAACTTTTTAAAGCTACAACGTTATCGTACTATATTTTATGGTAAAAAACAATTCTTATTACTTAAGTCGGTTTTGTTTATCTGTTGAAAACACTTCAATTCCTTGTGACAACAAGATTTTCAAGAAATTTTTTATAAAAAATTAAAACAACTAAACGTTAAACATCATTAATAAACTAATTAAAACTTTTATGTGTTTACTTAAATATTAATCTGTTAAAAAGTCAAATTACTTTTACGTATTATAATTAAAATAACCAATACAAACTATTTAGTAAGGTCACATGTATATGATCAAGTGTTCGCTAAACATATTTATATAAATAGTAAAGATAGGTTTCAGTTCATATATTATTTAGACTAGCACTTATTTTGATCGCGGTTTAATAAATTTTCTACCACACTAACAGCTTGTTTTACAATCATTGTTACGCCGTTACGAGATTGATTAATCCCATTTGTCAATTGACCTAAAGCGAACATGTTTTTTAAAGTACCATACCGTGGGCTTATAATTTGATTTGTTTCAGGAATAATCTGTATGCCGCCTAATGGGTGTGCCTGAACAACTTGTCTATTTTCTAAGTTTAGAATCAATTGATCATCATTATCTAACTCTGACAAATGTGATTTTGAACCCGTTGCATTGATTACAACATCAAATTTATCAATCGCTTTGAAATCATCTTCATACTTAAACCAGAAATGCTGGCCATCATGTTTTACATCTTCTAGCCCTTTTTTTATTTCAATTTGTCCGTTTTGAATATGGTTTATAATTAATCTTGCTGTACGTGGAGGCATTGGGTTAGAATTCTCTTTTAATATAGATTGGTAATTTCGTAAAAAAGTTTTTTGATCGTCTCTACTAAAACTATTCCATATCCAATTGAGATTTTCTTTTGCTAATTCAAGAATGCTTTGAAATTTACCCAATATTTCTTTGTGTTCTAAATCATATGTTAAATCCGCAATAGGGTCGCCTTTTCTTCTATGAACTAATTTTTCTACTGGAATATCATAATACGTACAGTCTTTTCTAAATAATGTTAAAGCATCTTCTAAAGGCACATTCCCCAAGTTTTCTTTTTTGATTTTATTAAAGTTTTCAGGTGTAACGTATTTAAACTGAATTTCTGGCATATTGCCTCTTACACTAGGTAAATGACCTTTTCGGCTAGTCACGGAAATAGGTAAATTTGGGTGATGCGCAGTTACAAATCGAATAACATCTAAACTTGCTAGCCCCGTACCAATAATAGCTATTCTGTCTGTGCTATCAACTTCGTTCAATGTGTCATAAGTCGGGTATGGCGTTTGTATGTATCCCGGTGTTCCTTTTAATTGATAAGGATCATGATACGATAACGTACCAACTGTTAAAAATACAATATCGTATTGTTGTTGGCAATCTGGTTTTTCAGATGTACAGACGACATATTTTATATTTGTCTCGCCTATATCTGCATCTATAAACACTTCTAAAACTTCTTTTTTAATCATTTGAATATTTTTATATTGTTTATGATATGTTTCTAAATAGTCTTTCATATAATGGCCAAATATAAATCTAGGTAAATATTCTGGATTGGAAAATTTAAATATAGATTGTTGTTGATACCATTCATAGAATTCGCGTTCATTTTTCAAGTTGAGAGACATTTGTTTAGCCGGCAAATTGATAAGCAATTGATCGCTGTCATTTTGAAATGGTATACCTTGCCCCATATTTTTAGGATTATCGTAAACATCTACTTTCATTTGGTCGAACTCATCATATTTCACTAATTCTTTTAATAAACTAACGCCTGCAGTTCCCATGCCAATGATAGCTATACGCATTTTATTCACCCTTACTTTTATTAATTTATATTTAGTATATCAATGATTGTACGCTTATTACATGTTAATGAATTATGTTATTATTATACAAAATTAATAGTTATGTTAACATTAAAATATTGTATCAAAACTTATTTAAGATATAAGGAGTTTAAAAACAAACTATTTTAAAAGGATTATCTATCTATTAATAACTAGTACAATATTATTAGTAAGTTGTGATTTGCCCGGCCTCTCGGGTGGTAAATCTAAAAATTCTGTTAAAATTTCCGCTTTAGCTACGAGTGAATCGCAAATCATGGCTTATATGCTCAAAGGTTTAATTGAACATGATACGCAAAGCACAATGAGTGCTTCAATCATAAATAATGTAGACTCAGCCACAATCTAGCATTACGCCTTAATACATGGGGATGCTAATATTTCAAGTACGCGCTATACTGGAACCGATTTGGTTGGCGTGCTGGAACAGCAACCCATTACAGATACAAATAGAGCAATATCTGTTACTCAAAAACTGTTCAACCAAAAATTTAATCAAAGATTCTTTAATTCTTATGGTTTTGAAAATACCTTTGCATTTATAGTCACAAAAGAAACCGCAAAGAAATACAATTTACGTTCTATTTCAGGTTTAAAAAAGTAAAAGATCAAGTCAAAGTTGGTACAGATACTACGTGGATTAAACGAGGCGGCGATGGTTATGTTCCGTTCAAAGCACATTATGGATTTGGTTTTAACGATTTAAAGCCAATGCAAATCAGCCTTGTATATGACGCTTTAAAAAATAATAAACTAGATGTCGCACTTGGTTATACAACAGATGGCAAAATATCAGCATATGATTTAGTAGTGCTTAAGGATGACAAACATTTTTTCTCCATATGATGCAAGTGCAGTAGCACCAAATGAATTATTACAAAAACGTCTACAGATTAAAGCATTAATCAATAAGTTAGACCATAAAATTAATACAGAACAAATGCAAAAGCTTAATTATGAAGCTGATGGCAAAGATAAGGCACCAGCGATGATAGCCAAAGAATTCTTAGAAAAAAACAATTATTTTGATAGTGATAATTAAAACAGTGATTGAATATTATGGATAAATATTGTGTATATTCTGCAGTTTAATGTTACTATGGTTTCAAAGATTAGGAAGTGATTAAATGAAATTGATTATAAAAGTGATTATATCAACAATCTTATTGTTTTTACTGTTTGGCAATAAAAATAAAGCTGAATAAACCAACGCTACTCAAGTAACAACAAAATTTATCAATGTGTAAGTAGTCATATATTCGATATCATAAGAAACTGGATATTAATCTTATAATTTTTCTTCAAAAAGATTTCTTTAGTTTGAATTTTTGAGGGCTCATTTTATATTAAAACTTCGATGTAACTTTACTTCATCGCTGAGGCCACGCCTTGAATTGTAATCGCAAGATACATTAGCATTAGATATAAAAAGCGTGGCTCGACAGGTTAAAACATTTCATAAAACAAAGAAAACGTCAATTTCTTTAATTTTAATAGAAATTGACGTTTTCTTTGTTTTAGCTAGAGATATTTATATCCTATCTCTTTATATTTATCAATGTATTGATTATGTGTCTTGATGTTTTTTATCATCTTTGTAGACAAAATATTTATAGTATTTACCTTCTGTTTTCATATCTTTATAGAAATCTGCCATTAAGCTTGCATTACTTTCAGCCCACTTAATATCTGTAGCATATTGATGTTCACCAGGTTTTTTTGGATTCCAGCGCATACTATATAAAGTGTTTTGATCTTTGTTAGATAAGAAATGGCCATGAATAAAATTAGCGCCTCCACTAATTGCTTTTTCTGGTGTATCCCAACCATGTTTTTTCGCATATTCAGCACCAGTTTTCACAGGATCCTCATCTAAAGCACCTACACCAAAGAAATTATAATATTTCTTCCCGTCAATCTCGACGCCGCTAGATAATTCACTCTTAGCTGAACCAGTTTCAAGTATTGCATGTGAAATTAAGTATACTTCATTAACATGTTTTTCTTTAGCTGCTTTTATAAAATCATCTGAATGCTCTAAAAGTATAGGGTTATCAATAAGCATTCTTTTTATTCTATTTTCATCAATACCTTGATACTTATCTAGTTCCAAAAATTGATACTTTTGAGTATCACTCTCAATAAAATTACTACTATTCATTGCTGCTTTAATTTCAGTTGATGATGCATCTCTCCAAGTATCATTGTTTTTACTTGAAACTTGTTGACTTGTGTAGTTATCTATTTGTTTTTTTGCTGCTTTATCTAAAGTAATATTGAGCTGCTCTACTTTTTCTTGTTGATTAACTTCTTTAAAAAAGATTTGATCTGAAATCATTGAAAATACAATGACTGCAGCTACTACAAGTACTATCAATAAACCAATAACTGATAGTATTGAGCCTTTCTTATGCTTCGTCATGTTCACACCTCATAGGTAATAATAGAAATATTAAGTCTCTTTATTATATACACGATTATAAAAGACTATCTGAAATTAAATTCTAACACTAAATAGTTGAACGTACAATTTTATATGTTTGTTGTTACATATTCATAAAAAAAGTAATGAAATTTTAATTTCATTACTCTTGACTTTTATTATATTCCATAATTATAAAACTCACTGCTTGCGATCTGTTTTTATAATAATAGCGATTTAAATCAATTGTACCTTCTATCTCACCGTCACGATACATCATTTCTTTTGTAAGATTATTAATCATAACGAAATCCGATTTATCTTTAATCGTATCTAAATCATTATGTCTAGCAAAGAAATGTTCTAAATTTAAATGTGCGTAATCCATATAAACCTCCTGATTTATTGTCCGAAGATAATACAAAACTCTAAAGTGTTATATCTTTAAGTTGAATACGCGTGGATGTTATAAAACTTAAATTTTATCTATCTTATTAGTTCTATTTAACACCTATTGTCAATATTTAGCAAATGAAAATTACTATCTTTTCCAATAAAATAAACTTATCCGGAAATAAATGTTATATATATATGACAATGGAGCTCAATAATGCCTTTCGAACAACTCTATTTTCAATTCAAACATATTATTTTTATTTTACTAAACAAATACCGTATTAAGTATAATCGAGAAGAATATACTCAATTACTCACTATCAAAATGTGGGAGTTAACGCAAAATTACTTACCACATCATACTTACTCTTTGGGTCAATTCCTTTATAACCGCTTAAACTACTATTTAATAGACCTTTTCCGATGCCAAAATCAGAAAACAAACATCCTATATTTAACAGAACAAATAGATGAACAAACTAACAACACTGATATTACTAATAACCATCTAATGTATCAACATTTTTTACAGCAATTAACGGAAAAAGAGAGACAGTGGCTGATATTAAAACTTTCTGGTTATAAGCAAAGTGAGTTAGCATGTATGCTAAATTGTTCCATTTCTACAGTAAAAAATTATCGAAAAAAAGTTCAAAAAAAGTATTATAAATTTTATTCACCAAAATAAGATTAGGAGCCTAAAATGACACAAATATCAAAATTATTGTACCTTAAAACAGTTATTAGTGATGAACTTATGACTATTGGCCAATATACAACACATCAATTTAACTATCCTACTTCAATGATGCCAACGGTTCACTATTTATTAGACACATATCGATTATCGCTCCCTCATCAAATTAAGGAAGCCAAGCAAATATTAAAAATCCGAAAAATGGTCCCCATATTTATTAATTCACATATAACCTTATTCCCACTTAAAGCTAAGCGCGCTCCTTTGCAATACTATATCAACGCAAATGCTATTGTTGGGATTAAATCACACAATAATAAGTCAATCATCTATTTTGAAAATGCAACATTTATTATAGTTGATGTTCCATATACATTTGTATATAAAAAATGGCAAGAAAGTATAACACTGTCTCACCTAATGCAATAAAATATAATTATAATGACCTATTATGTTTATACTCTAATAATTTTTTCGTAAAATAACCAGTCACCTTTTGAATCAAGTAGATACTAATAATTAGTAATAATACTGACCCAACTAACGTTAAAATAACTACAGTGCTAGATAACTGTACTTCCGGTTTAATAAAATATTGAACTGATGATAAGCTTGATAGTAAAGCAAACAAGAATACACCTAATAAAACGATATATGTAAATAAAATGCCAAGTAATAACATAAAGAAATAAGATGATGAAGCTACTTTTTCTTTAAAAATATAATTGTTTAAAAACTGATTTGAAAATGCGATTGGACGATTAAGTTCCTCACCATGATCCATTTTCGTAACTTCTGATAATACTTGGTCTAGTTGTTGTTTTTCTTTTTTATTTAAAAACCATAAATGCTTTTTTACTTTTTGTTTAAAAATATTTGCCTTCATTAAAAGTTTCTCCTTAAATATATTAAACGTATACTACCTTTATAAAGAATAAGTTATTTATTTCACGGTTTCAATCATATTATTCATATTTTTAAAACTAAATACGTCTAAAATAATTTGTATTTTCAACTACTTTAGTCGATAATTTCTAAGCCCATTAATATTGCAAATTGTAGTGCCTGTTCTCTAGAAACTTTACATCCGAACAAGTCTTCTTTATTAACTTGTATGGATTTAAAAAATGCTTGGCTTATATCACAGTGTTTAAGTGGGGTTTGGTAAAATGAGTCATCTTCTAAATTAGTACCTTCTAATTGTATATCGTTTAGTTTTGTATTATAAAAAACCGCACTACCTAAAAAACTGTCACTTGTTAAAAAACTATCAATTTTAGCATCGATAAAACCTATAAAATCAGCTTTTACTTCTTCGAACCAGACGTGCCCAATACTTACCTTTTTAAATTGAACACCAGTAAGACGACAACCCTTGAAAATCACTCTATGTATTGAACCAAAATCGATTTTTACATTAGACAAATCACAATTTTCAAAAATAACATCTGTAAAGTCTACCCGATTAAAATGTGAATGAGATAAATCACAATTTTTAATTACTGAACTGTAAATCATTAATTTATCTAATGTAACATTACTTAACTGAGATTCAGTTATATCTGCCCTCTCAATGACGCCATCATATTTAAAAACATCATCTAATAACCCTGTATCTAAATTCATTGCTATCTTTGGTTGTTGTAATTTCACTGTTACGCACGACCTCGTTTCACCCTTTTATTTTAAATTATTTTTAATATAATCCATACGTTAATATAAATTCAAATTTTAAATGTAAATGATGCTAATCGCTGAGTAAAATAAGCATTATACCATTTAATAGAAAATGAGAGCCTAGGATAAATTAATATCCTAGGCTCATCTTCATTGTTAACAATGGATGACTGGGCTAAAAAGCGCTGCAGTTCTGGCATTTTTCTTAGCCACCCTTGCTAGATAAAATCACGAAACCTGTTAGAAAATAAATTTCTGTTTCGTTCTGTCTATTATAAAATTGAAAGTCCTGAAGATTGGATGTCTTTTGCAAATCCTTTAACTGTATCAACTGATAGTTCATTGATGTCACGGCCAAGATTATTGTTTACTTTTTTAACAACATCTGCAGGACATGTGATAATATCAGCGCCAACTTCGTCAGCTTGAATCACATTGATGACTTCACGACAACTTGCCCATAATAATTTTACGCCTGCTTTGCTGTGCGTTATTTCAGCAGCCTCTTTCATCATTGGGATTGGGTCAACGCCAGTGTCAGCAATACGACCAGCAAATACTGATACATAAGTTGGTACACCTTCTGTTATAGCGTCTGTAATTTCTTTAACTTGATCTAAAGTGTAAACAGCAGTGATGTTTAAGCGAACATTTTCTGCTGATAATTTTTTGATTAGAGAAATAGTTGATTCACCTTTTGTGTTCACAACTGGAATTTTAACAAATACGTTACTGCCATATTGTTTTAAAATTTCAGCTTCTTTTGCCATAGTTTCTAAATCATCAGCAAATACTTCAAATGAGATAGAAGCATCAGGAATTTCACGAACAGCTTCTTCAGCGAAAGCTTTATAGTCTGTTACACCTGCTTTTGCCATTAAACTTGGGTTAGTTGTAAAACCATCTACTTGTTTATTTTTATAAGCTGCTTTCATTTCTTCAATATCTGCACCGTCTGCAAACACTTCAACATTTAATTTTGCCATTACTAATTCCTCCTGACTAAAATAAATAATTCTATAAAGAATTATTTTTATAACGGTCAATAACCATACAGTTTATTTATACCATCTTTTTTTAATAAATTCTATTTATCTGCTTATAATCAAAAATTTTTCAGAATAAACATTAATGCTACAGTTGTTGTAAACCCTATAGTGACAACTTTCAAACTCTTGATTTATATATTAAATTATTTTACTTATTGTAAATTTAGTTAAATTTAAGTTAATATATGATATTATTACTAAATGAATTGCACTAGGAGGTTATTATGGCACGCTCAAAACTTTATTTTTATTTATCATGCATTTTAATTATTATTAGTTTTTATTTTAATACTAGAAACCCTCTACTAAATATGCACTTTAATTCAATGGTTAAACTTATTTTTGTTTGTAGTATTATCAATGCTATTATATTAATTATTTCAATTATATTTTCTGATAAATCCATAAAACATTTACACGAAAATTCGGGTTGGATTAGACCAGCTAGTAAAGCTTTACCATATATCATATTAGTTGTGTTAGTGATTCATATTATTGCTTCACTTTCCACTTTTGGTATTATTTTCTAATATTCACTACAAAAGTTATAATACTTTTGTAGTTTTATTTTTTGAAGGGAAGTTATAATAGTGCAATATGTATATATTTTCGTTGGAGGAGCTATTGGTGCATTGATCCGCTATACTTTTTCAATATTAAACTACACTGATGGTTTCCCGACCGGGACATTCCTCGCAAATATCTTGGGCGCTTTTTTAATGGGATTACTAGGAACCATGGCAATACAATATTTTAACAACAACCCTCAACTTAAAAAGGGTATTACTACTGGATTACTAGGGGCCCTTACAACGTTCTCTACCTTCCAATTTGAACTTATTGGATTTTTACACCAGCAAGCTTACGCAATGCTAATTATCTATGCGTTGGTTAGCTATATACTAGGTGTATTAGTTTGTTATATTGGCGTAAGATTGGGGGCACGTTTCTCATGACTCAAGTTATTTTGGTGATGTTAGGTGGCGGTATTGGTGCAGTCATTCGAGGATTTCTTACTAACGTGTTTGCCAACAAAATAAATAGTACTTTACCTGTAGCTACACCTTTTGTAAATATCTTAGGTAGTTTTATTATTGGTTTAATCATGGGTATGTCCCTCAATATTCCATGGGTAGATTCATTTTTAGTAGTTGGTATACTTGGAGGGCTAACTACTTTTTCAACGCTTTCTTCAGAATTAGTTAAGATGTTAACACCAGAAAAAAATATCCTTAATTTTATTACCTATTCATTAATACAATATGTAGTAGCTTTTATTGCATGTTTATTAGGTTATATAATAGTATAATTTTTTATTAATAAGACCGTAAGCTTTGCTATTAGTCAGCATTCGCTTACGGTCTTTAGTATTATACCAATATATATTTTTTAATTCCCGCTAAATTCTAAAGGGTCTGGACCAATTCTTTTATCTTCATTTAATTGGTCTAAACGTTCAATTTGTCCTTTTGTTAATACAAAATCAAACACGTTTAAGTTTTCTTCTATCCTTGATGGCGTTACAGATTTAGGAATTACAACTACGCCGTGTTCAACATTCCATCTTATAATGACTTGCGCAGGCGTTTTACCAATTTCTGAAGCTACTGCTTTAACGGTAGCGTCTTCTAAAATTTGGGCGTTCATTAAGGGAGACCATGATTCAGCCTGTATATTTTGCACTTCCAAATATCTTCTCAATTGGGACTGAGTTAAGTATGGATGGAATTCAATTTGATTGATGACTGGTTTAATCGAAACTTGTGCTAATAACGCTTCAAGATGTTCAGTATTAAAATTACTTACACCAATATTTTTAACTTTATCGTTTTTATATAAATCTTCCATACCCTGCCATGTATCAATCATTAACGCTTCATCAAGACCAGGCCAATGCATTAAATATAAATCTAAATAATCTAGCCCTAATTTATTTAAACTAGTCTCATAAGCATCTGCTACGTTAACGCGACCATAATCCGCAAGCCATAGTTTAGATGTGATAAACAAGTCACTTCGATTCAATCCTGTTGAAGCCAATCCCTCAGCTATACCTTGGCCAACCATTTCTTCGTTCTCATAAACCATAGCTGTGTCTATATGTCTATAACCACTTTCAATAGCATGTTTAACTGCTGCTTTACACTCGTCGTTGTTTTCTACACGAAATGTACCTAAACCAATAATTGGCATTTCATTGCCATTATAAAAAGTTACATGTTCCAAATTTAAAAACCCCTCTTCTATTAAGCTAACTTTTATAATAATCAAAATCGGCAAACTAATAAATTAAAATGCCTATATTTTTAAATGTAATTTATCAATATTTGTAACGGCAACTATATATTAATGTAATTTATAATTTTTATTAATAACAAAAAAGTTCGAGGTATACTCATAGGTTATCAGGTAGCGTTAAATGTAAAAATGCATCTCCATTCAAAAATGAAGATGCATTCTATTTTGAATATGGCTATTTATAACTCAAACTCAAATTCAGATGCTTATTTATATAACTTTATTAATTAAACATTTCTATTTCTTCCATAACACGTTGCAAGTCTTCAACATTATATTGAATTCTGCCGTGGAAAACAAACTTGTTAAAGTACTCATCAAGTTGTTCTGGTCCTACTAGAACTTTCGAATTTGTACTTTGTGCGTAATTTGAAATTGTCACTGCGCCTTCTTCCTTTGGATTAAAATAAAGGATTGAAGTTGGAGTGAATTTCAAATTCAATTCAGTTTGTAAATCACCAGCAAGTTTTTCAACTTCATTTAAATAATTCGTGTAATTAACAAATGATAACGTATCTTTATCCTCATTTTGATCCATCGCTAATGTTTGCGGCGTTTGTTTGTCAAGATCTAACGTTTCAAATACTTGTTCCATCATCGGTTGTTCTTTAAATTGTGTAGCATTAATTCCATTAAATACATGACCTTTTAATAATTGTGAATCAATAATGTACAAACCAGTTCGTGTAAGTACTAAATGGCTAATACGGCGAACGTCACTAAAATTATTCTTTGGCAAGAAAATATTAGCCATTATATGCATGTCTTCTGGACGGATCCGTTTTTCATTTACTAAACGTTCACGGATACCAATTAATCGCATGTCCGTCACATATTCACTTTCATTTTTAGAGAATAATTTTAAAGCATCTATTTCTTGATTTTTAGAATTAACTGTGGCCTCATATTCTTCTTTTTGCTTAGTTACTTGCTTTTTATTCTCAATTCTTTCTTTTTCTAGCTCCTCGCCATGTTCATCGCTAAGTTTTTGTTCTCTAGATTTATATTGTTCCTCGATTGTTTGCTGTGCTTTTTTCTTACTTTTCAAGGCTACTAAAAATAGGATTAAACAAATAACTGCTACGATAATTGCCACGATTAAACCAATTTCTATCGGTCCAAATGAATTCATAACAACAACGCTCCTTTATATGTTCAGTAACTTAATTATAATAGATATGAGCTCATCATTCGATAGTAAACTTAAAAAAACAAGGTTCTTTTCACCTATACTTGCACACTATCTTTTAATAAATTAACTTTATCTAGTTTTTCCCACGGTAGAAGTATATCTGTACGCCCAAAATGACCATAGGCAGCAGTTTGTTTATAAATTGGATGTTTTAAATCTAACATTTTAATTATACCCGCTGGTCTTAAATCAAAGTGTGCTCTGACCGCTTCCACTAATTCTGCTTCACTTACTTTACCTGTTCCAAAAGTATCAATCGCAATAGAAACCGGTTCTGCAACACCAATTGCATATGCAAGTTGAACTTCACATTTTTCTGCAAGTTCTGCTGCAACTATATTTTTAGCTACATAACGTGCAGCATAAGTTGCTGAACGATCTACTTTTGTAGGATCCTTCCCACTAAAGCAACCACCACCATGACGTGCGTAACCACCATATGTATCTACGATAATTTTTCTGCCTGTAAGTCCTACGTCGCCCTGTGGTCCACCAATTACAAATCGCCCTGTAGGATTGATATAAAATCTTGTATGCTCATCAATTAAACCTTCAGGGACAGTAGGATAAATAACATGTTCTTTGATATCAGTCTGAATTTGTTCCAAAGTAATATTTTCAGCATGTTGTGCTGAAACTACGATCGTATCTATACGTTGCGGTTTGTCTTGCTCGTCATATTCAACTGTAACTTGGACTTTACCATCAGGGCGTAAATATTTTAAAATTTCATCTTTACGTACATCTGATAATCGCTTAGCAAGTTGATGTGATAAAAAGATAGGTAATGGCATATAAGTATCAGTTTCATTTGTTGCGTAACCAAACATTAAGCCTTGATCTCCTGCACCTGTGGCCTCGATCTCTTCTTCTGTAAGATGATCTCGGTACTCTAAGGCATTATCCACGCCTTGAGCAATATCAGGTGACTGTTCGTCAATAGCTGTTAATATAGCCATTGTTTGGCTATCATAACCGAATTTCGCACGTGTATAACCAATTTTTTTAATTGTTTCTCTTACCACTTTAGGGATATCTACATATGTCGCCGTTGAAATCTCCCCGGAAATTAATGCCATACCTGTTGTTACTGTTGTTTCACAAGCGACCCTTGCATTTGGATCATTTTTTAAAATTTCATCTAAAATTGCATCCGATACTTGATCCGCAATCTTATCTGGGTGCCCTTCTGTAACTGATTCTGAAGTAAATAACCTTCTATTATAAGTCATAATTAACTTGCTCCTTTAGTTTTAAATTACGAAAATTCTCTTTTATTGAGCTCATTAAAAAAAGCCTTCGTCACTATTATGAATAGAGAGAAGGCCTTTATACGTCCATTCGCTCTTATCGTTCAGACGCTATTTGTCTGCAAACGGTTTGGCACCTTTCTTCATTATAAGAAGAGGTTGCTGGGCTTCATTGGGTCCATGTCCCTCCGCCACTCAGGATAAGAGAATCCGTTAATCACTATAGTACCTAAACTAAGTAACATTGTCAATTTAGGATTAATTAAAATTCCTTTTAAAATGGTGTGGACTATTAAATCATATGTGTTATACTCTTTAATTGTAAAGGCTTACATTTAATATAGCGTTGGAGGGATTTAGTATGGCAGTAGATACATACACTTACACAAATAAAATCCAAAGTATTTTGGACAAGCAATCTTCATTATTTCAACTATCTACAACACAGTTGTATAAAAAAATTCTTGATAATAATGAAGGCGAACTAACTGAACTAGGTGCAATTAACGCTAAAACAGGCAAATACACTGGACGTTCACCAAAAGATAAATTCATTGTTAATGAACCATCCTACAGAGATGATATCGATTGGGGCAATATCAATCAACCAATTGACGAAGAGACATTTTTAAACTTATATGAAAAAGTATTAAATTACTTAAATGAAAGAGATGAATTGTACGTTTTCAATGGTTATGCAGGTAGTGATGAAGATTCACAACTCAAACTAACAGTAGTTAATGAACTCGCTTGGCATAACTTATTCGCACAAAATATGTTTATTCGTCCAGATTCAAAAGAAGAAGCAGAAGAAATCAAATCAGATTTCACTATTGTTTCAGCGCCCCATTTCAAAGCAGACCCAACTCAAGACGGTACAAATTCCGAAACATTTATTATTACTTCTTTTAAGCACAAACTTATTTTAATTGGTGGTACTGAATATGCTGGTGAAATGAAAAAGGGTATTTTCTCAGTTATGAACTACTTATTGCCAAAAGATGATATCATGAGTATGCACTGCTCAGCTAATGTCGGTGAAAAAGGTGATGTGGCGCTATTTTTCGGCTTATCAGGTACAGGTAAAACAACACTTTCTGCAGATGCCAACCGAAAGTTAATCGGTGATGATGAACATGGTTGGAATGAAAATGGCATATTCAATATCGAAGGTGGTTGTTACGCCAAAGCTATTAATCTTTCTTATAAAAAAGAACCACAAATTTATGACGCAATTAAATACGGGACTATTTTAGAAAATGTGGTTGTAGACGAAGACGGTGATATCGACTTTGATGATAACTACTACACAGAAAATACCAGAGCCGCTTATCCAATCAATCACATAGAAAATATTGTTACACCTTCTAAAGCAGCGCATCCTAATACTATTATTTTCTTAACTGCTGATGCTTTTGGTGTTTTACCACCTATTTCTAAATTAAATAAAGATCAAGCAATGTATCATTTTTTAAGCGGTTTTACAGCTAAATTAGCAGGGACTGAACGCGGTGTAACAGAACCTGAACCATCATTCTCAACTTGTTTTGGTTCACCTTTCTTACCATTACATGCAAAAGTATATGCTGATTTACTTGGTAATCTGATAGATAAACACGATGTGGACGTTTACTTGGTCAACACTGGTTGGACTGGTGGTAAATACGGGACAGGACGTCGTATTAGTTTAAATTACACAAGACAAATGGTTGAACAAGCTATCACTGGCCAATTGAGAGACTCGGAATACATCAAAGATGATATGTTTGGCTTAAATATACCAGTTGAAATTAAAGATGTACCACAAACGCTACTTAATCCTATTAATGCATGGAGTAAGCCAGAAGCTTATAGAGAACAAGCACAAGATTTAATTGATAGATTTAAACATAACTTTGAAAAATTCGGCGATGAAGTTTCAGATTTAGCTGAAAATGGCGGATTTAAATAAACGTTATATCAGTATGCTTCTCGCTATCGTGTCATATTTAAAAGTCCCTGGGACATAAATCCCAGAAAAATAGCACTCAGATGATTTAATTCAATTCATCTGAGTGCTTCTTTTGATTCAATACTTCGTATTGTTG